>CAZSGR010000176.1:0-7168 GCA_964606185.1 uncultured Eubacteriales bacterium | reverse complement strand
CCGGCTTATTCTTTCATGTCTTTGTCAAAAGCTATTTCAGACGGCGAAAAGTTCATGCCTTTGATGAACTCCACTGATTCCTGGGCGCCGAATTCGCGGTCCATCCCGTTATCTTCCCATTCCACAGAAAGCGGACCCTGGTACCCGATATCGTTGAGTTCCCGGATTATCTCTTCGAAATTCACATCCCCGTGCCCCAGAGACCTGAAATTCCATCCCCTTTTCAGGTCTCCAAAAGGAAGATGAGAACCGAGAATTCCGGCTTTTCCATCCAGAGTCACCGCCACATCCTTCATGTGAGAATGGTAAATCCGGTCCGGAAACTCACGGATAAACAGATGGGGTTCCATTCCCTGCCAGAGCAGGTGACTGGGGTCAAAATTCAGGCCTAATGTCGGTCGGTGCTCGAAGACTTCCATCAGCTTTTGGGTCGTGTAGAGGTCAAAGGCGATTTCTGTGGGATGGACCTCGAGTGCGAATTTGACTCCGCATTTGTCGAACTCATCGAGAATCGGCGTCCAGAGCTCATGGATCTTCTTAAAACCCTCTTCGACCATCTCATCGCTTGTCGGAGGGAAAGAATACCAGAATTTCCAGATTGGTGATCCCATGAATCCATTAACGATTTTACATCCCATATTCTTGGCCGCATTGGCTGTGGCCTTCATCTCTTCTGTTGCCCACTTCTGGAGTTCAACGGGTTTGCCCTGGACTTCATCCGGAGCAAACACGTCCAGTCGTTCATCATACCGGTCACCGACACACTGTCCGGCAAGATGCGCGCCCAGAGCCCAGCATTTTAACTTGTGCTTTTCCAGTATCTTTTTTTTCTCTTCCACATATCCAGTGTCTGAGGCGGCTTTGCGCACCTCCATGTGGTCTCCCCAGCAGGCGATTTCCAGACCATCATAGCCCCATCCGCTGGCTTTTTGACAGATATCTTCAAAGGGCAAATCCGCCCATTGCCCTGTAAATAATGTCACAGGTCTTGTCATAACCTCCTCCTTTTTATCAAATCATAAAAAATCCATTTGGGCTTTTCGTTTTCCTTCAAAAAGGGGATCAGGCTGGGGGATGAAAAAACCGTATGATGGATGAGCGGGCATGGTTCCTCTCGGTCCTCCGAGAGGAGAGCGAAGACTGAATCGAGCTGACTTTCCTCGCTGGGGAAAGTCAGCGTGTTTTTGATCCTCCAGCCTGATCCTTTTTTAAAGGCCATAATTTCGCTCATATTAAATAATTGGAAATGCTTCAAAAATCAACCCATACAGCTCCTTTTTTGGAGCTCTCCACACACTTTTCGATAAACTTCACGCCCTGGACTCCCTCGTCTACTCCGGGGAAGTCGAGCTCTTCTTTGGATAAGGATTCACCGGCAAGTTTCTTATTCAAGGCTGTGATGAACGTGGAATAGATGTTGGCAAAAGCCTCGAAATATCCTTCGGGATGACCGGCGGGAATCCGCGAGTAGTTCTGGGCATGGGAGTGGAGATCATCACGTCCACGGGAGATGATCTCGGTCGGCTTGTCCAGGTAGGAAATTCTGGCGTAGTTGGGGTCTTCCTGTGCCCATTCCAGAGAACCCTTGGTTCCATAGATCCTGACTCTGAGTCCGTTATCATGTCCCACTGCGATCTGTGAACTCCAGTAAAGGCCTTTGGCTCCGTTATCATAGCTGACCATGATGGAGGCATTGTCATCGAGGACTCTTCCCTCCACAAAGGTGTCCAGCCTGGCACAGAGAGATTGGATTTTCAAGCCGGTCAGATAGGAAACCATGTTCTCGATATGACTGCCGATATCCCCGACGCAGTTGGATATTCCGGTCTGCTCCGGGTCGGTTCTCCAGGCAGCTTGTTTCTGCCCTGTTCCCTCAAGGAATGTGGCCAGCCAGTCCTGGGGGTATTCGGCGTTGACGAATCGGATCTGCCCCAGGTCTTCCTTAGCGATCATTTCCCGCAGATGTTTGACGACAGGATAGCCGGTGTAGGTGTAGGTGACACAGAAGAGCAGGTCTTTTTCAGTGGCGAGCCGTTCGAGCTCTTCCGCATCCTTGCTGTCAGTGGTCAGTGGTTTATCGCAGACCACGTGGATTCCGTTCTGAAGTGCCAGTTTGGCTATAGGAAAATGTGTATTATTCGGCGTGACAATAATGATGAAGTCGATTTTATCCTCACGTTTTCCCTCGGCTTCGATCATCTCTTCGAAAGAATTGTAGAGACGTTCCTTGTCCAGCCCCAGCATTTCTCCGGTCGCAAGCGTGTTTTGATAATTTCTTGAAAAACAGCCAGCAGCTAATTCGGCCTTGCCGTCCATGGCCACTGCTTTGCGGTGAACATCTCCGATAAAAGCCTCCTGGCCGCCACCGACCATGCCGTATTGAAGTCTGGATGTCTTTTTTCCGGAAACGCTCCCTTCTATCATAGGTTTACCTCCTTTATGATTCAGAGAAAAGAATAGAATTCAACCTTTCAAAGATGGCTATATACTAATGCAAAACGATCAAATTTTCAAAAAACTTACGCTTAATGGGGAACGTCTCCTTATTGTCTTTTGAGTCTTCGCTGGATCTGTCTGACAGCCTCCTTGGCTTCCTCTTCCACTCCCTTCTCTTTCGTGAGGGATTCAGCCAGCTTGAGCGCGTCCGGGCACGCAAACCCAGGAAGAATTCCAAGGATGAGTTTCTTTTCCTCTGGCCGTTTAGTCCATGCGAGCGCCTCTTTCAGCGAGCGAACAGCACTTTCGGGTGAGCGGTACGGTTCCATCTCGATCATCCGGACATAGGTCCGCAAAGCCAGGACCTGGTGGACCTGTTCTTCAGATGTCTGAACGATACGGACCAGGTCTTCCTTAGGACTCATCGTGGGCCAATCGGAAAGGGCTCGCACTGCCGCATCTCTGATTTCCGGATTGTCATCGGCCAGAGCTTTGCGGACAAGGGGTAACGAGCTGTCATCCCCGATTTTTCCAAGAACCTTAAGAAGTACAGAACGCTTCTTGACATCTTTCAATTCAGGAAGCAGCGCCTTGACAGCATTTGCGCGTCCGATCGGATTGGGCCTCTTCCCGGCTACTCCTGCAATCGTGTTTTCTAATTCCGTTTGTTCCCTTTCTCCTGGTGCATTGATTAGAAGCTGGAGCAGCCGCGGCAAGTCAGAAGGAAGAGCGACTTCTTTGAGAGCCTTTATGGCAGTCAAGCGAATCCCGGGTCTTGAAGAGCCTGCTCTGGAGAAGAGAAAGTTTATTCCATCAAAAATGCGGCGTTCTCCCACGCTCATGAGCAGCTCTTCCTGGATGCCTGGGTCGGTGAGCTTGATCAGGCTTAATAAGATAGTCTGGTCGACGCCTTCTCCATGAAGACCCCAGAGACTGTTGCGTGCCGTCCTCTGTTCCTCCCCCTGAGCTCCAGCCGCATGACGGGCAAGGAGTTCCACAATGGACGAATCGCCGACGCTTTCCAGCGCTTTTAATGCGGCAATCCTGACCATTTTTTCCTCACTCTTTGTTGCCTTGACCACGGAGCCAAGGACCCCCTTTTCTGGGTAATGGGACAGGACTTCGAGCAGTTGAACCTGGCTGTCCTCCGGCAGGCTCGGCAGAATCGTGCACACATCCTGTATGGTGGGGCCTTCAAAAGCACCACGCACCATGCTTATGGCCGGAGGATAGAAATGTTGTTCTTTGCCTCTGAGTATATCGAGAATCATTTTCCTGGCTTCGTTCCCGGAAGCAGCGATTTTGCTTATTAATGCTGACTGACGTATAGGCAGCGGGAGTTGGGCAGATAGGATTTTATTTGTGAGTTTGACAGCCATCTTCCGGTCTCCGCGGGCAAGATACTGTTCGGCACATTTGAGCAGAGAAGAAGCGATTTGAGATTGCCGTTCTCCTGAGGTTTTGCCGAGGGTTTTGGATAGAGCTGTGGATGCTTCAGGATTTGCGATGTTCCCCAGGGCGACTGCGGCTGAAACGGCAATGGAGGAATCAGAGTCGGACAATAATTTTTCCAAAACAGGAACGGAATCCAGAGATTTTCGCTGCCCTAAGGAAGATATGATGCCAATTTTGACTTTTTTATCACTTTGAGATATTCCCTGGATCAGTGCCCTATCCGCAGAAGCTCCCGGGATTTTTTCGAGAGCGTATCGGGCCATATCAGACGTTTCTTTTTTCAGGAGCATCCTTTCCAGCGCAGGGACAGATAAGGATGTGCCGATCTCTCTCAGATGGCGGCAGACAGCCATTTTTGCCGCGAGAGTCGCGTTCGAATCGAGAAATTCGGCCAACTGCTCTTCGCACTGCTTTCTGGATTCTGTTGGATGGCGGTGAGTGCGGACATAATCCCTGAGTTGGGAGAGAATTTCCTCGTCTTCTCCGTATTCATAGGCTGAGATATTCTGCAAGATATTCTTCAAGGAGGGAGGACGGAAATTCTTCCAGCACCGCACATCATCGGGTGTGGGCGTATCCCTGTACACTGCGGGGAAGTCTCCAGGAATCTTTTGGGTGACCTTGCCGCTGGCTGCCCATTCGGCTCCCCGCTGGAATGTCACGATAAAACCGACACACTCCATGGACGGAGGAGGAACTTCGCCGCCGGCATGTCCGAGAACGGTGTGAAAAATTCTTCCCTTTCCGTAACTGACTGTAAACAGGACCGGTTCATCCCGCCCGGTTCCGTTCTGGAGAGGAGAGCTGTAAGCGGTGGCCAGGATGTGCATGTTTTTACCGGGTCCACGCATGAGACTGTACAGTTCATCCTTGGCGTGCATCCATTTCTGCGGAAGTCCTCGGGTAATAGGGTGTGTAGTGTCCCGGTTGATGACCAGAAAATCATGCTGATAGCCGTGATATCCGCCGATTCCCGCACTCGTGTCATGGACTATTTTTCCATCTTTCCAGTAGATATACGGGCCCGCCTTTTCATTCCGGTTTCCCCATCCTCCCAGGCCGGAGATTTCGTTGTATTCTTTCCATTTTGTGAAGGCGTTGTCAGCAGCGTGGTAGAACACCACTCCTCCCCCGGTTCGGACATAATCCACGAATGCTTTTTGGGTATGGGCGGACCAGTCGTTGCCGTTATAGTCCAATACAACCAACTGGTAGGATGAGAAATCCGGGTTGAATTTATCCATGTTGCCGCCCTGTAAAGGGCTTGTGGCCACATCCACTTCAAAGAGACCGGTGTTCTCCAGAATCTGTTTAAGGATCGAGGTGCTGGTTTTCCAATCGTGGTTATTCTGACCGGTGACGATCAAAACCTTCATCGCGGACGAGACTGGAGAGCCAGTCAAAGAAGGAAAGGAAATCCAGGATAGCCATCCGAGGATTACCACGGCAACCATCAATCTTTTAGTTTTCTGTATGTCCATTTTTTTCTCTTCATAATGAAGCTCCTCCCTCAAAGGCTGAGCTGCCATGGGCTGCGGTAGGCCCGACTCAGCAAACGCGTGGCTTCAGGGTCATCTGGGATTGTTTCTGTTTCAGGGTTGAAACGAATTTTGCGTCCCAGTTCCATGGCGATCACTCCCAGGTGTCCGACACTGGCCGACCGGTGTGCCACTTCGATAGGCGTGATGGTCTGTCGGCGGCTCTTGACACAGTCGAGGAAATTCTGGTGGTGATCCCGGCTTTTGTACAGCCGCGTCTCATCGGGGCCGATGAAATCATTCAGAATATGGGGCGGGTGAGCCTCCAATCCTCCCCGGTCAACCCATACCCAGCCGAATTCGCCGATCCATTTTGTTCCACTCCGGATCTCTCTGTGTCCACCGGCAATTGTCATCGGTGTTCCGTCCGCATACTTGGCCTTGAGATAATAGCGGGTGGGGCTGTTCCAGAGTCCGCGGCGAGGGAATTCTCCGTATCCCTCGATCTCCACCGGGCCAGTGTTGTCGAAGTCAAGCCCCCAGTGAGCGATATCCACGTGGTGACCGACCCAATCCATCAGTTGGCCGCCTCCCAGGTCCATGATCCAGCGCCAGTTCTTGTGGACCCGCGCAGGACAATAAGGAGCATAGGGCGCGGGTCCGATCCAGAAGTCATAATCCAGACTCGAAGGAGGAGGCTCGATAGCCTCCTGGCCCGCCGTGCGGCCGAAGTCAGTATGCCCGGAGGGCAAACCGACTTCCACTTTTAAGATTTTTCCGATCCGGCCGTTGCGGACCAGTTCGCAGGCGCGGTGGAAATTGGCCACAGAACGCTGCCAGCTTCCGGTCTGCCAGATACGGTTGTATTGTTTCACTGCATTGCACATGGCCCATCCTTCCAGGAGGTCGTGTGAAAGAGGTTTTTCTCCATAGATGTCAAAACCAGCTTGGGCACTGGCAATGACCGGGATGGCATGCCAGTGGTCGGGCAATGCGATGGAGACCGCATCAATATCCCTTCGCTGGAAGAGTTCCCGGAAGTCATGGTAAACCGCACAACTTTTATTCCCGTATTTCTCGTTGACGATGTCCCTGGCTTGCATCAGGTTATTTTCATCCACATCGCAGACTGCCACCCACTGGACCTCATCTTTCTCAAGGAAGCTTCTCATGTTGGGAATCCCCATCATGCCGAAGCCAAGGCCGGCCATGACTATGCGGTTGCTGGGTGCGGGGGCTCCCGATTTTCCCAGCACAGAGGCGGGGACGATAGAGGGAAAACCTGCTGCGCCAACGGCCGCAACAGACAGCCGTTTGAGAAATTGCCTTCGGTTCATTTTTTTTGTTTTTTTTCTCATATGTCACATCCTGATTTGTAAATATTATTCACCTGAATAGTGTGTATCGTGAATATTCGAGTGAATGATTTATCAAAGCGTTAATCGCAGTCAATATTTTTGTCTTGAAATTTCAGCTTAGATCAATTCCGTCTCCCCGGGAACGGCAACAGGCCTGACCGGGAGTTTTCCCATCTCGTAACGGGGAGGAGAAAGGTCCAGTTGGGAAGAATCCATCACCCAATCCCAGCTCATTGCGCGTCCGGTGTAAGCGCTCATGCGGCCCATGATGGCTGTCAGCGTGCTTTCGGCAATACGTTTCCCCTCATTCAAAGGCTTTCCATTTCTGATGCTGGCGATCAGGTCAGCATGCTCCTGGACATAGGGATTGGGAGATTCTGGCTCATAGGTGAAGGCCTTGGCTCCCTTGATATAACCGCTCGCCCCATCCGTGTAGGAAAA
>CAZSGR010000175.1:0-7173 GCA_964606185.1 uncultured Eubacteriales bacterium | reverse complement strand
AGAGCGGATTCGATGAAGTTTTTGACAAAGAAAAGGATTTGGACCGGGATTATTGTCATCCTGGCGTTTCTGTTTGTCTTTGTTGGCTATTTTATCATTTCCAATATCTCTACTTTTCAGTTAGCTCCCATCGGAATCTCGTACAAAGCGAAAATTCTTTGCTCAGGAGTTTTTGTCTCTCTTCGTGAACCGCAATCCATATTGAGCGAAGATCTATCATATCCTCCTGAACTTGGAATATCCCATGCCAAAATCAGCTATGAGGATCAATCGGCGACTGCCTCTATGTATGGATTGATGAAGAGACAGGCGGTGTATCGGGAAGGGTTAGGCTGTACATTATTGTCGGGTTTTACTAAGGATGAGGTTCTTTCTCAGCCAAGTGCGCTGCCTCCACTTCTACCTGAAAATCCTGAATCTGTGCCTTGGCCGACTGGAGATAAAATTGCAACTTCTGAGATTCCTCCGAATGTGGATAGGCAGTTAATCCGACAGGCATTGGATATGGCCTTTTCAGAACCAGATCCTGAGAGACTCCGGCGAACCCGGGCAGTGGTCATTGTCTATGACGGTCACCTCGTCGCCGAGCGATATTCCCCGGGAATCAGCAAAGATACACCTTTAATCGGGTGGTCGATGACCAAAAGTGTAATAAACGCGTTGGTCGGCATTCTTGCCGGTCAGGGGAAACTGTCCATCAAAGAGCCTGCTCCGGTTCCAGAATGGAAAGAGCCTGATGATCCCCGCAGCGCAATTACTCTTGACCACCTGATGCGGATGAGCAGCGGATTGAAGTTTATCGAAGAATACGAAGATAATCCGGCCTCAGATGTCAATATCATGTTATTCCTCAGGCCTGATGCTGCCGCTTATGCAGCCAGCATGCCTGTTGAAGTGAGTCCGGACGAAAAATGGTCCTATTCCAGCGGCACGACAAACATAATTTGCAGGATAATCCGGCACACTGTCGGGAATCAGGCAGATTATGCGGCGTTTCCGCGCAAGGCTCTGTTCAACAGGATCGGAATGAGAAGTGCCATCATGGAGATGGATGCATCCGGCACCTTTGTTGGCTCCTCATTCATGTATGCCACAGCAAGAGATTGGGCGAGGTTCGGGCTTCTCTATCTTCAAGATGGAATCTGGCAGGGAGAACGTATCCTTCCGGAAGGCTGGGTGAAATACTCGACCACGCCTACACCGCGAGCGCCGAAGGGTCGATACGGGGCCCATTTCTGGTTGAATAGAGGAGATCCGGAGAATCCCGAAGACAGACCGTTTCCTCAATTGCCCACAGATTTATTTTTAGCCTGGGGATTCCAGGAACAGCAGACAGTTATCCTCCCTTCTCATAAGCTTGTCGTGGTCCGTCTGGGGATGACGCACCAGGGATTATGGGGGCTTGAATCATTTGTCACGGATGTCTTGAAGGCCATCGAATAATGAGGAAAACAGGGTTGTATTCTATCGGATTAATTAACCTGAACTATTCATAAATTTTACAATCACTCTGTCTTAGTGATTTGGAGACCCAGTGTTATCAGGAGACTTGGATATCAATAGATTAATAAGAAAAATAGATCTAATTTCATGCTCTGATCTTTCTTTAATAGTTCAAACTTAAAAGAGGTGAAGTATGAATGGACAAAGGATATTTTTCGATCAGAAGAAACTAAAAAACACGCTTTCCATCGTGTCTATTTTTAGTGCTGTTTTTTCTCTTTTTCTCCTGTTGTTCTGCAAAGCTTATGCTCCTGGCCTTACAGAACGCATCCAGAGAATCGAGAATGGATTGGTACCTGAGCCTGGAATCGTGATCAAAGGCCAAGCGCCTCAGAGAATGGCTCTCTTTGACCGCATGGAACTCTACAAGGTTCCCGGGGTCAGCATTGCTGTTATCAATGATTTTAAGATTGAATGGGCCAAGGGATATGGTGTCAAAGAAACGGGAGGTGATGATCCTGTCACAACCGAAACACTCTTACAGGCCGCATCCATAAGCAAGCCTGTCGCTGCCTTCGCCACGCTTTATTTTGTTGAGCAGGGACTTTTGGACCTCGATGAGGATGTGAATAAAAAGCTGATTTCGTGGGAAGTCCCGGAAAATGAATTCACCAAGGATAAGAAGGTCACTCTGCGGGGCATCATGAGCCACAATGCAGGCTTGACTGTCCATGGATTTGGGGGGTATGCCCAGGGAAAAGAAGTTCCGTCTCTCCTTCAGATTCTGGATGGAGAAAAGCCGGCGAATTCGGCCTCTATCCGTGTGGATATAAAACCCGGTTCCAAATACCGTTACTCCGGAGGTGGCTACACATTGATGCAACAGCTTCTGATCGACGTTTTAGGCAAGCCTTTTCCTGATATCATGCGGGAAACTGTGCTGGACAAGATCGGGATGATCAACAGCACCTACGAGCAGCCGCTCCCGGAATCATTCGAAGTTCATGCTGCCAGAGCCCATCGGATAAATGGAAATATGATCAAAGGAAGATGGCACGCGTATCCTGAAATGGCAGCGGCAGGACTCTGGACCACACCCTCGGATCTTTGCCGGTTTGCCATAGAAATCATGCTGTCCCGGGCCGGAAAATCCAACAGCGTCCTCAGCCGGGAAATGGTTAGAAACATGCTCACCGACCAGAATGAAAACGTAGGTCTGGGGCTCTTTTTATGGAATGAGGGAAAAGATTTTCGTTTCATGCACGGAGGAAGTAACGCTGGTTTTAAATGTACACTGGTGGTTTATCCTGAAAAGGGGCAGGGTGCAGCCATCATGACAAACGGAGATTATGGAGGAATTCTAAATTCTGAGATACTTCGCAGCCTGTCAGCAGAATACGGATGGAAGGATTTTAAGCCAACGGAAAAGGCTGTGGTCAAAATCAATCCAGAAATCTATGATGCGTTTGCGGGGACTTACCAGTTGACTCCGGCAAGAAAGTTGGAAGTCACAAGAGAAGGAAGCCACCTTTTTATTGAACCGATTCAGGTGATTCCGACCGAGTATGTTAAATGCGAGATTTTTCCTGAATCCGAAAATATGTTTTTTATGACCCGGACAGACCAGAAAATTACGTTTACCAGAGATAAAGAAGGGAAAGTCACTGGATTGATTTTGGAACAGAGAGGGCGCAAAAGGAAAGCGGCGAAATTGGATTGAAATAGAAGTGGGGTCAGGGCTCGACATTGGACATATTTTTTTTATTGGTTTCATAATCTCTAGGCTTCTTGATCGCTCTTGATGACATGAATGTTGAGATGTCTAATGTCGAGCCCTGACCCCATATGGATGTTTTTTATCGGGGCGCTACATAAACGACATCCTTTCGATATATAATGAAACCAGCATGAGAGATAATTTCAGGGATGGGATTAGAATCATTTTTGTCATTTTGCTTGCTTTCTTTTTTATCTCATGCGGACAAAAGACTGATGAAGACATCATCCTGGAATTCATGGGAAGGATCTCAAGGTATGCAGAAAAAAAAGATATCGACAGCATAATGATGAATCTGGCCTATGACTATTCTGATTTTGAGGGACGGGATAAGTGGGAAGCCAAAGGGATGATCGATGGATATTTCAAGCAATATAGAGGAATCGTCATCCATGTGTTGAGCACACGGATTGAAGAAATCAGTCTGCCAGAGGCCTTTGTTCAATCCGAAGTCGCACTTTCTTCAGGCGTAGCCAAGGTGTTTCGCAAGCTGGTGAGGTTTTCAACAGAAAATTACCGTTTAACTCTCAAGTTGATAAAAAGAGAGGAGAGATGGCAAATCCAGCATGCGGAATGGAAGTATATCACCCTTGATGAACTCTATCCAGAATCTTTGACCATCTTTAATAAAATTTTTAAGACCGACTAGCATGGATTATTGATGAGTCGAGGTTGCCCTAGACGTTGTTGTGGGGAGAGAGGCGAATCGGGTGATTTTATTCCAAACAAAAGATTGAAATTGCCACGCTCCCTTCGGTCGCTCGCAATTACACTTTCGGCTTCAATGTTCTTGTCAAAGGTTTTACCTAATTACTGAGCATAAAGAACTGTCCCCAATTTTACTTTTTCATTATTAAACTTTTACATGTAGTTATCGTACAATGAATTGATATTTATAAGATGGAGGTCAAAATCATGAAAAGAATTTTTTCACTTGCAACAGCGAGTCTTTTTCTTGTCACTTTACTTGCGGTGCCTGGTTCTGGCCAGACTGAACAACAGATTTTAGAGAAAATGATCGAGGTCCAGGGTGGGAAGAAAGCCATCGAGGGCATCAAGGACATGACACTGAGAGGGACGCTTGAAATGGCTCTGCAGGGAATAAGTGGTCCGATCACTGTTTATAAAAAAGAACCGGACAAAAGGCGGGTGGATGTTGAAGTGATGGGGATGGTCTTCAGTCAGGCTTACGATGGAGAAATAGGATGGGGCACCAATCCTCAGACAGGAGGCATTGAAGAGATTAGTGGGGAACAACTCGTTGAAATAAAGAGAGAATCTATGCCGGTCGTCTCCATCCTTGATCCCCAAAAATACGGTATCACCTTTACCTATAAAGGAAAGGAAGAAATTGAAGGTAAAGAGTATTTTGTCCTGGATCAGGCCTATCCGGATGGGTTCAAGGCAACACTTTATCTAGACTCAAAAACTTATCTCATCTTTAAAACGAAAGTGAAAACAACTGGACAGATGGGCGGTGAAGTTGAGATGGAACAATTTCAGTCTGATTATAGAAAGGAGAATGGTCTGATGATGGCTCATTCAATCGTCACTTATGCAGGAGGGGAGGAAGTCCAAAAAATTACTGTTGAAGAGGTGAGCTTCAACACAGGCCTGGAGGATTCTCTTTTCAAGAAAGAATAGGTGTTCAGGGCTCAATCCTTCTATTCGATAGTGCCCCTTTTTCATCCAGCCATCGCGAGCGAAACATGTCATTCATATAATCTAGAGTGAGTTCGTTTTCCAGTTGTCATCTTGATCCAATTGTTCGCTGCGGGGCCGATAAACTGATTTTGAACCAAGGGAGAAAACGATGATGAAACGAATTTATTCATTATCGGGTTTAGTTGTTTTTCTTCTGACTCTAATGACTTCCCCCGGATTCGGGCAGTCGACCAAAAGAATACTGAAGAGAATGCTCGATGCGGGAGGAGGGAAAAAAATCTATGAAGGCATTTTGGACCTGACGATGACCGGCTCTGTGGAAATGGCTCAACAAGGAATCCAGGGAACATTGATTATGTATAAAAAAGAGCCTGATAAAAGGCGTGTCGATTTAGATACCCTGGGCATGGTTATCATTCAAGCCTATGACGGCCAAACTGGCCGGTGGACTAATCCTCAAACCGGGAATATCGAAGAGATGAGTGAACAGGATACCCTTTCTATGGCCAGACAGTCTTTGCCTCTGGTGGCGAACATAGAACCTGAAAAATACGGAATCACATTCACTTATAAGGGGAAAGAAAGAGTTGACGACAGAGACTATCATGTTCTTGAACAAGCCTATAAGGACGGATACACATTACTCAGATACGTGGATGCAGAGACCTATCTTACAGGAATAACAAGATCGACAAGAACAGGCCCGCAGGGAGTTGAGATTCAAGTCGAGCAGATAATGTCTGATTTCAGGGAGGTTGGTGGAATGATCTTGGCTCACTCTATTGTCACGTACTATAACGGCGAGGTCTTCTCAGAAATCACTCTCAAGGAAGTCAAATTCAATACAGGGCTGGATGACTCTTTATTCAGGATAGACAAGTGAGACCTACGTTTTTTTTGTTCCACTAAAACATTTGGAAAATTAATTTTCTCCTGCGGTTTCTAACATCCATTTCTGTTATAAATTTTTGACATCAGAATTTTCTTGTGTTATTAGCTATTCCTAAAGGGCTCGAAGAATTGAGAATTCCCTGGTATTTTATGCGGGTGAGAGTGAACGGAAAAAGTGGTAAAATAGCCCCAAAAAGGGCGTGTGTACTGACTAATGGCTAATCCTTCAAAAAAAGAGTTGGAAGGTAGAATCAAAGAGTGTCAACACTTAATAATCCCGGATAAAGTTATTTCCTGTTTGAAAGAACTATTGGATGAGACGAATGACGGTATTGTCGCCTTTGAACTCGGGCGCGAGTATGAAAAAGCAGGAGACAATGTGAAGGCTTTCCAACTCTACGACTTGGCCGAAGACTTGTTTGAAGACCCGTCTTTTAAAAATATGGCCCGGGCCGCCATCAATAATCTGGTCATCGAAGAGATCGTCACCAGCAAGAAGAGAAAAAAACAAGGGTAACGGACAATTCAGAAGAGTTGAAAAGGAAGAATAGTATGAGCTATCGAAGGTTTGGGTTTGTCCTTCCTTCACTAATAATTCTCTGAGTCACGATTTTTCCAGTTGAATCCGCACGTTTTTGAACCTTTGGGCCGAGTCTACGTAATGAATGAATAGATGAATATTTACGCAGTTATGAAAAAGAGGGAACAAATGAGAAGATATTCCTTATTTTCAGTAATAGCGCTCTGCTTAATTATCATATTTTCTTGGGTATGCATAGCTCAAAGTAGCCGTGATGCTCAAGTCCAGCCGGAAAAATTGATGGATGCGATCGGCGTAAAGCCGGGCATGGTGGTCGGGGAAGCCGGCGCAGGACAAGGGTATTTCACCTTCAAACTTTCGCGCAGGGTTGGCGAGAATGGAAAAGTTTACGCGAATGATATTGTACAGAGAGTGCTCAATGTCATTGACAGACGCTGCGAGAGGGAAGGTATCACGAATATTACAACCATCCTTGGCAAGGTGGAGGACCCTCTTTTCCCCGAGGGTGAGTTGGAAATGGTCTTTATGATTGCGGCCTTTCACGATTTTGAAAAGAAAGTGGAGTGGCTGAATAATGTCAAGCCCTGTCTTAAACCGGGGGGAACCCTAGTGATTGTGGAGATGGATCCGGATAAATGGGGACGCGGCCATTCTCATCTCATGACCAAAGAAGAGATTCTGGAAACGGTGAAGAAATCCGGCTTTAAGCTCGACAGAATTGAAACCTTCCTCCCAGTTCATAACGTCTACATTTATAAGTTAGATTGAATGGTTCTCTTCCATTTAGTGTGGGTAAATGACCAGATAGTATTCAGGGATGTCCTTGCTCCAGTCAGATTTTTCACGCCATTCCCTC
>CAZSGR010000174.1:0-7196 GCA_964606185.1 uncultured Eubacteriales bacterium | reverse complement strand
CAATGTTACCTCAGAATCCAATTAGATTATTGAACAGGCCTAAAATTCCAGCCCAAGGATTTCATTTTTTTCTCACAGGTCTTGTGCTGTTTCTCTGTTTAACACCAGGAAGAGTTTTCCCCTCAACGGATAAGCTGGTTAAGCTCGGGAACCAGATCTTCCTGAATAAGCTCGCCCCCACACTCAAGGGAAAATCTCTGGGTCTTGTTATTAACCACACGTCTGCGCTCCCTTCAGGGAAATCCCTTGTCCAGGCTCTCCTGGAAGAAGGGCACAACATTCAGGCCATTTTTTCTCCCGAACATGGCGTTACTGGAACAGTGGAAGCCGGAAAAGAGGTCAATAACAGTGAGCTTAAAGGCATCACAATATACAGCCTTTACGGAGAAACAAAAAAGCCCAAGCCTGAGCAGATGGAAGGAATTGATTTGTTAATCTACGACATTCAAGATGTTGGTGCCCGGTTTTACACCTATATCACCACGCTTAAACACATTCTTGAAGCCGCAGCTAACGCACAAATTCCAGTGTATGTTCTGGACAGACCCAACCCTGTAGGAGGAGAAGCGGTCGAGGGGCCACTGATGATTCCAGAATTCGAATCCTTCATCGGAGCTCTCCCCATCCCGATAAGGTACGGCCTCACTTCAGGTGAGCTGGCCATGATGATAAAAGGCGAAAAATGGATTCCCCAAGATTTTGACCTCCATGTCGTCCGGATGAAAAACTGGAAAAGACACTTCTACTGGAAAGACACAGGTCTCCTCTGGATACCCACATCTCCCAACATCCCTTCACCAGAAACAGCCATCCTTTTTCCAGGCTCATCTTTTCTCTCGGCCATACAACTGAATGAGGGAAGTGGAACTCCCCATCCATTTCTGCAATTCGGAGCACCCTGGCTTATACCTCTTTCTTTAATGAACCGCTTAAAAGGAGGTCAAGATTTCGGTACTGAGCTCGAAGCCATTGCCTACACTCCCAGGTCTCTCCCGGGAAAAGTCCTTCACCCCATCTATGAAAACAGGACATGCCAAGGAATTCGAATAACTATCATCCAAAAAGAAAAATTCTCTCCTATCCGGTTTGCGCTGGAAACCATCAAGGCTCTTCAGGAAGAATGGCCCGACAACATCTCTTTCAATGCTTTCAAGCTCAACCGGATGTTCGGAAACGAACTCTTGAGCCGTTTCCTCGAAGGGAATGTGAGTTACGAAACACTCCTCTCGCGAATGGAAGAAGAGGAAGAAATCTTCAAGCAGAAACGCAAGAAATACTTGCTGTACGATTAATGTTTGCGGATGATTTCCTTGACTCTCATGAGCTGGACTTGATAGGAACGCTCCATCTCCTCCAGCCGGCTGGATATGTAGCTAATGGTTTCCTTGATGCTGGGGATAAGGATATGTTCCAGGGCGTTGACCCGACGACGGGTCACTTCAATCTCATGGGATAGAAGCTCGACAGCCTTCCAGAGCCGCGACATCTCGAATAAATCCTCGAGTATCTCCTGTATCTTTTTTATGCCGATATCGAGTTCGCTTTCCGTGTTGACCAGGTCATAGTCTGAGATTTCTTTTTCTTCTACCTCGAATATGGGAATAGACACATTGAAAATTCTTTCACTCTTGGGCGCCAGCAACAATTTCCCTTCAGGAATGAACCTTTTCAAATCTTTCTGGGACGAACGAGCGCGGACAAAAGCAAAAGAAAGAAATGCCTTCTTCAGCTTTGGACTGATTCCTTCTTGGAGCTCAAAAAGCCGGCGCATGAGCTGAAGGAAACGCCGCATAATCTCTTCCAACTTGTCTTTGAGAAGCTTGTGACCTCTTTCCGCCAGCACCAGACGTCTGCGGAGCCGGAGAAGCTCCATCCTGTTCGGGTTAACTGAAAGTCTCATTCTTCTTTATTTTCTTCTTCTTCTTCTTCAGAATAATATCTTTTCAAGTATTCCGGACGAATCCTCTTGAGTTCCTTTCGTGGAATGGTGTGGAGAAGTTTCCACCCCAGATCCAGCGTATCCTGGATGGATCGGGACTCAAACTCACCCTGCCTCACAAACTCATCCTCAAAAAGGTCAGCGAATTTCAAGTACAACTTATCCAGATCGCTTAAAGCCGCCTCTCCTAAGATTAAAGACAGCTCTCTGGCCTCTTTCCCGCGGGCGTAACACGCAAAGAGCTGGTTGAGAACATCCGCATGGTCCTCCCGGGTCTTCCCTTCGCCTATTCCTTTGTCTTTGAGCCGGGAAAGGCTGGGAAGCACATCTATAGGAGGGTAGATTCCTTTTCGATGAATCTCCCGGCTGAGAATGATCTGTCCCTCCGTGATATAGCCTGTCAGGTCAGCGATGGGGTGAGTTTTGTCATCTTCAGGCATAGTGAGTATCGGAATAAGGGTTATCGATCCTTTTCTCCTCTTGATCCTCCCCGCTCTCTCATACATGGAAGCCAAGTCCGTGTAGAGATAGCCGGGATACCCTCTCCGTCCTGGGATCTCCTTCCGGGCAGCAGATATCTCCCGGAGAGCCTCGGCATAAAAGGTCATATCCACCAGAATCACAAGAACATGCATATCCAGCTCAAAAGCGAGGTACTCCGCGCAGGTCAAAGCTAAACGCGGAGTGGCAATTCGTTCGATCGGAGGCTCATTCGCCAGGTTAAGAAAGAGTACGGCTCGTTCCAATGCGCCGGTATTCCTGAAGTCTTCTATAAAGAAGTTCGCCTCTTCAAAAGTGATTCCCATAGCGCCGAAAACCACTGCAAATTTTTCCTCTTTTCCCAAAACGGCAGCTTGGCGGGCGATCTGGGCCGCGATCCGGGCATGGGGGAGGCCGCTTCCAGAAAAAAGAGGAAGTTTCTGGCCTCTGACGAGCGGATTCATGCCGTCGATCGAAGATATGCCGGTCTGAATAAACTCAGACGGGTAATCCCGCGCATCGGGATTTATGGGATTTCCTGTGATATCCAGCCTTTTCTTGGCAATGATTTGAGGACCGCGGTCTTTCGGATTCCCGGATCCGTCGAAAACTCTTCCGATAATCTCTTTTGAAACAGCCAGCGTTTGAGAACGCCCGAGAAACCTCACTTTGGATTTATCCACATCCAAACCGACAGTCCCTTCAAAGACTTGAACGACGGCTCTTTCCGTCGAGATATCGAGCACTGTTCCCCGCCGCAAAAGACCTCCCGCCGCTTCGATCTCCACCAATTCGCCGTATTTCACATCCGTAATCTTCTCGACGATAACCAAAGGACCAACGATATTAGAGACAGTCAGATACTCTTTATACATTGTCCTCACTCGTTTCTTTCTTCTGGTACAGATCTTTGAAGGCGCCATCGATCTCCATGTATATTTCAAGGATGCCCGGGTCCTCTTCAGGAAGGAATTTCATCTTGGAAATCTTCTCTCTCACTCCGAGTGTTAAAATCTCGTCCAAATTTTTCCCCTCCGAAAGCGCATTCATCCCTGAATGGTGAAAATGCAGGATTGTTCTTATCATCAGATACTGCTTTCTCAACGAGGTGTACGTGTCCTGGGGATGGAAGGCATTTTGATGGAGAAAATCTTCTCGAATTGAGCGTGCGGACTCCAGAATAAGCCTATCTCTGGCCGATAGGGATTCCACACCGACAAGACGGGCAATCTCCTGCAGCTCAGATTCCTCTTCGAGAAGCTGCATGGTCTCCTGCCGGAGGATTGTGAACTCTTCGGCGACCTGGGAGTTCAAATAGCCCTTGATGTTCTCTACATACAGAGAATAGCTCAGAAGCCAGTTGATCGCCGGGAAATGCCGCATGTTGGCCAGCCTGTCATCCAGGGCCCAGAACACCTTGACCACCTTCAGAGTGGCCTGAACGACCGGGTCTGACAGGTCTCCCCCTGGCGGAGAAACCGCACCCATAACGCTCAGGGCTCCGATTCGATTGTCCGAGCCTAAACAGACCACTTTGCCGGCCCGTTCGTAGAATGCAGCGATGCGGCTGGCCAGATAGGCCGGATAGGCTTCCTCCCCCGGCATCTCTTCCATGCGTCCTGAGATTTCTCTCAAAGCTTCCGCCCATCGGCTGGAAGAATCGGCCATCAGTGCCACAGAATAACCCATATCCCGGAAGTACTCCGCGATGGTCATACCCGTGTAAATCGAGGCTTCCCGCGCCGCCACAGGCATGTTCGATGTATTGGCGATAATGACTGTCCTCTCCATGAGGGGACGGCCAGTATGGGGGTCTTCAAGCTCCGGGAAACTGAGGAGCAGGTCCGCCACCTCATTTCCTCTCTCCCCGCAGGCCACAAAAACAATGATCTGGGCGTCCGACCACTTCGCAAGCTGGTGCTGGACAACTGTCTTCCCGCTGCCGAATGGGCCCGGAACACACCCCGTTCCTCCCTTGGCCAGGGGAAAGAGCGTGTCAAGGACTCTCTGTCCTGTGGTCAGAGGCTCGTCAGGCATCAGGCGCTCATGAACTTCTCTGTTTCTGCGGATCGACCATGTCTGGAACATCTTGACTTCTTTGATTTCCTTTTCAGTCTGTATTTTGGCTATGGCTTCTTCCACCGGGAATTTTCCCTTTTTAACCTCTGCAATCTTTCCCGACAACCCCACAGGAACCATGATTTTATGCTTAAGGAGCGGGGTCTCCTGGACTTCTCCCAAAAAATCCCCCTCTTTAACATCCTGGCCTTTCTTGACCAGGGGAACGAATTCCCACTTTATCTTCCTGTCCAGAGGCGGCACTTCGACGCCTCGTGGTACAAAATCACCTTCTGTGCTTCTGATTATATCCAGAGGCCGTTGGATGCCATCGTAGATGGAACTTATTAAACCCGGACCTAACTCTACACTCAAGGGCTGTTCGGTTAAAAACACGGGCTCTTCCGGACCTATGCCTGTGGTGTCCTCGTAAACCTGGATAAAGGCCAAATCCTCTCTGAGCTCGATGACCTCTCCTATGAGCCCGAGCTCTCCGATCTTCACCATATCGTACATTTTGGCCCCTAAACAGTCCGATGCCACAACGAGCGGGCCAGCGACACGAATGATCTTACCTTGCTTCATCTTCTCCTCTTTTTTTGACTAAAGAATCCGAGCCTGTCGCTTTGATGGCCAGTTCTCTCATCATCCTCTCAAGATGATCCGTGACCTTCCTGTGGTCAGAAAACCCAACCACCACAGGACAAAGCTTCTTCCTTAAAGCGGCCCTCTCCTTCTGTAAAAACTCAAACAAATCTTCGTGTAAAAAACAGAGGGCAAAATTTTCCTTCTCCAGGGTCTCCATGACTTTCCTGGCTTCTTCCAGGCTTTTGGGAGAAAAAACCTTCATTCCCAGGGCACGTAACGGAAAGACAATGTCAGCCTCTCCCACAACAGCGACTTTATCAAACATAGGTTGCGCTTATCCTTTGCTTGAGCAATTCATCAGGAATCTGGTTGATTTTCCCGATCCCGAGAAGCCTCACCAGCCTCAACTCTCCTTTTTTCGCCAATCCGTAGGCAAAAACCGGTTCTGGCCCAAACACGATGGTTTTCGCCTTTTTCAAGAAAGTCATCAAAAAGTCCTCGATCCCGCGCTCCAGGTCCAGGAACGTCTCGCGCTCTTCCAATGTATCACTCGCTCTTGCCCAGAGTTCTTTATACGGAGTGGCCTGAAGTTTTTCTCCAATCTCGGCAAAGGAAAGGTCAAAACACTCCAGTATTAATCTATCATTCAGGAAACCACCCTGTAAAATCAGGCTCTCGAATTTGTCTCTGGGCAGACCTGAATATTTTGCGCGCAATAAGATTTTAAGATTACTCAGATCAAGCCTATGCCGAATATAGTCCTGAATGAAGGAATAGCCGGTCCTCAGTGTAACAGATACCGCCTCACCAGGATTCTCTTCTTCAAGAAAAATTTTCAGGAGATCCTCCTCAATCAGGATTTCTCTCATTAAGCGGCGCACTTCCTCTTCCTCTTTTTCGATGTATTCATCCAGCTTGTCCGAATCCTCGATTTGAACCAATTCCTCTGAAAAATTCCCGGCATCAAAAATCACCTTTAAGGCAGAAGCCAAGTCTTTTTCCTCAGAGGCTTCTTTAAAAACAGCCTGCTCGACCAAAACTTTTTCCAGAGCACGAATCCGGCCGACTGCATACGCGTAGCTGAGTCTGGACGGTTTTTTCATATTCCCAAGACCTCGACAATTTCGTTTTCCAGTTTGGAGAGAAGCTCTTCTCTTATTCTGTCCTCATCAAAGGGCTCTTCTCTTTCTCCTTTTTTAGTGATGATCGTTCTTTTTAGAATTTTTTCCCCGAGGATTTTTTTTTGGAAGGCTTTCTCCATAACTTCCTGGATGAGCTCTTTTTTCCGGGAAAGGATGTTGATTTTCGTCTCCAAGCGCGCCTGAGTGATGAGGCGGCTCGCCTCAAGCTGGCCTTGCCTCTCCGCTTCTTCTACCAGCGTATCTGCCAATTCTGAAGCTTTCTTTTCCGCCTCTTCCTTAATCTTTTCTGCTTTCTCGCGGCTCTCCACAAGGATTTTGTCTGCCTCAGCGTTAGCATCATCGATAATCTTGTCCAGAATCTTCTCTAAACTCATGGCTTCTCGATGTTTTAAAGACTAATCCCATTCAGCAGAAGGATCGTGATGAGCAAACCCAAGACCGCATAGGTCTCAACCAGGGCAGCCATGATAACAGGTTTCATGATGTCTTTAGGCTGTTTGGCCACCATGTACACACCTGAAGCGCATACTTTTCCCTGATGGATCCCTGACACCAGGCCCGCCATGGCAACAGGCAGGCAGGAGATGAGAATCTGCCAACCTTGAAAAACTGTTGCCGACTTCAATTCTGCTCCCACTAAGCCCAGCTTGAGCATGACCAGAAAGGCACTTAAAAAGCCATAGATTCCCTGAGTCCCGGGAAGGGCCACCAGCAAGAGAAGGCTTCCGAATTTTTCCGGGTCTTCGCTCATGACTCCACTGGAAGCCTGGCCCGCAAGTCCGACGCCAATGGCTGAGCCGATCCCTCCAAACACAACGGCCAGAGCTCCTCCGAAAACTGCGAGTGTGAAACCTAACTCCATTTCATCCACCTCCTTTTTTTCTCATCGGCCAAATCTATCCTGAATTATTCATAAAATATGCCGACATTATACATTATTTTCAATGATATGAGCTCTTTAGGCAGATTTTTCTCACGATCAAGATTCA
>CAZSGR010000173.1:0-7209 GCA_964606185.1 uncultured Eubacteriales bacterium | reverse complement strand
GTCTTGGTCTGGAATATCCCCATTTTATCGGCAGGGTACAGTCTGATTCCGAAAGATAGGAATTTCCTTTTTGTGTTTGCTGCAATTCTTTCACAATTTTTCCAATTACCTCCCATTAATATCCTAGAATCAAAGTTTCACACCTAAAACGACACGGTCAAATACTCAAAAAAGAAAAATATTATTCGATGCCCCTAAATAAGACCCGAAGTGAGGGACGTAGTTAGGCTTGCTGGGTCTGTATGGTTCTTATTTAGATGCAGAAAGCCCGCCCCGGCGGCTGGGCCAGGACGGGCAATGCTTTTTATTAAGGTTATTTCTTGATCACCTTATATTGGGAGGGATTATCGGTTGAAACCTGCAGCTCGGCTCCAAAAACAATCTCACCATCGGAATTGATCAAAGCCGCTTCCCTGGCTATAAAGCTGCGATCTTTTGGAAGCAGCATTATCTGACCGATGAGGATCCATTCCCGGCCGTCATATTCCCGGGTCGCCTGAGCAAAACTGAAATCTTGTTTCTTTTCATCTCCAGAACCACTGGAATGCAAAGTTGTTAGAACCTCCCATCCTTGAACATTTGAGTGGAGAGCGGGATAAAAGTATCTGGTCTGTCTTTCTTGGTGCGGCAGCAATATTTGTTTCTTTTTCCAGGATTTACCGTGGAGGATGCGGAAAGCGGACGGCTTGTCCATAGGGACCGAGATAAGGCCATAGGCTTTGATCTCCCGTTCCGGATCGATCAGGATGGCTCCGAACCCGATCAATCGGTTTTGATCCCTTAACCAGAAGACATCACCCAGTAGTGTCCAGGTGCGGTTGCTTATATTTAAGGAGGAAACCCTTATTGTTACAGACAAGGTACTTTTATTTGAGGGCATCTTTCTAAGGGGAGAGCCCCTTTCCGCGATCTTTGCTTTAGACTGCTGGAAGTTAACCAGAGGTTTTTCGAATTCCCCGATCATGAATGAATTCCGGGCTGTGCTGATTTTGACCCCAGGCTGCAAGGTGAAGCTGCTTCCTATATCAAGCTTTCCATAATCCGGCAGTTCAGATTCGAATTCCGCCTCTTTTATTTTATGGAGGCCGGTGATCTTAAAATCTGAAGGTTTGTCCACAGGTACGATTATTTTATCTCCGATAAAGGTCTTGCCGTCTGGATCGACCAGAACAGCTTTGCGGGCAACAAAATGACGTTCTTTTATTAGCAGGAGAAGATGACCCGCAAGCTTCCATCCCTGGGTTTCTTTGGACATAGCTTCTGCTTTTCCAAAATCATACTTCCCGGTTTTTCCGGTCAGGTCTTCAACAGGCCAGCTGGCTCTCGAGGAGTGGATCTCCCAACCCATAAGATAAGAAAATTCCGTATGAAAAACCTGGCCTTCCTCTAGGTTAAAATTCCTGGCAAGAATCTTTTGGGCTTTTTTAAGGATAGGTGCATGTGAGCCAGTCTTTATAGGCTGCCCTTTTTCCAGATCGAGCCCGATTTTTCTAAACTGAAGGATAACCAGAGTGAGCCGGTCTTTGCTGCGCAAAACAGCCATCCTGTTTTCATCCTCATTCAGTTTGAATTTCAACTGATGTTTTTGTCCGGTTTCGATATGCTGGAAATGTATTTCTCCCTGGATCTGGTCTGAAGTTATCTTGATCTTGTCCTGAGGGAACCACAACTGATAGTCTCCGGCCCGGTTCGATACAAAAAATTTCGAGTCATAGGTATACCAGGAATAAGGCATCCATCCATTGGCAGAACTTTGAGGATGTGAGATTTTATTGTTAAACACACCCCTCACCTCATCCAGAAGGCTGTCTTTATCATCCGGATCCATAGATGGCAGGGAAACAACGGCAACCTTATTCTCTGGGAATCTTTTGTAATCAGACTCATCAAGCAAACGTGATCCATAGACAAAATACTGTAAACGAACCGGGATTTGCCGGGCACGTGTTTTTTCGATTATGGCTATGGCTGCTTCACGAACGTTCTTGTTTTTATCGGAGCGCGCGGCTTTTTCCAGCAAGTTCATGGAATCTGAAGGAAAATAACGGCCCAACAACAGAGCACAACGTTTGCGGATCTCCGGATCAGGGTCAGTTTCGAGAAGACGCTGGAAAATCGGAAGAACATAATCTGCATTCAATTTAATCAAGGAATTCAAGGCATGGAGCTTGATCTCCTTTTCGCTCTTGTCCTGGCTTTCAACTGCAGCCGTGATATACTTTTTGTAGCTCTCCTGTCCCAAAATAACCATCTGTCCTGCGATCTCTACCCTGAGGGTTAAGCCGTCATCCCACCAGAGACTTTTTGGGTACTTTTCTATCAACTCGTTCAGTATGTTGACAGCAGTTTTCTTCAGCCCTAAAACCGGCTCTTCACTCATTTCAGTGTTGGAGAGCCTGTTCAGGCTCTGGGCCAGCCAGTACAAAGCTTCGTCCGTCAAGCGCCCGTCTGGATATGTCTCCAAGTAAGACTCGAATCCCTTACGAGCCTGCTCCCAATTGGATTTAAAGACATGTTCCTTAGCCTTAAAAAACAGGGACATTTCTTGACTCTCCTGGGATTCGATCACTGTAGCCTTCTCTGTGAAATGATAGATTCCGGTTGTATCCATCGGACTTAATACGCCTATTTGGCAGACTGCGATTCCCCATATAAATATCCATCCCCAGATAAGGTGTTTTTTGATTTTTTGCATGATTATCTCCATTTTAAATCGTAGATTTGACGCTGCTAAGCTCCTGCAGTCTGAGGGAAATCTTTTTTTCCTGGATCATGCGGGCTAAATGCCGGGCGCTGTCCAGGTCTTCGGGATTCATATTTTTCAGTGACATCAGAATGATCTCAAGGTCCTGCAGCAGTTCCATTAAGGCCATGTCTTCGCTGGCGGAGGCCAGGCTCTTGAGAAGCCGGGTCCTGGTCAGCATATCGCTGATCAATTTTTGTTCCAGGATTCTCAAGGCCTCGGGAGTTTCGACCTCATTCCGGTTAAGGAAATTGACCAGCACTGGATTCAGGTTGTCTGCATAGGAAGAGAAAGAATAGTCTGCTTCAATGTCCACAGCCGCTGAAATACTTGTGGGACCGGGATTGAGTATTCGCTTTCCTGCAAAATAGCCTGAGATAAAGACAATAAGCAGAGAACATGCAACCAGAGCCCATTTTCTCAGGTTGTTCATCCCTGAAGGTTGTTTTCGCTTTAGAATGCGGCTGGAGATAGCTTCCCAGGAGCGTTTCAGATCCGGTTCCGGGATGTCTTTGTCTTGTTTTCGAAGATTCATAAGCAGAGCGGATTTTTCATACCTGCTGGCACAGTTTGGGCAGACCTGAAGGTGCGCCTTCAGCTTTTCCTGTTGAGACTTTGTTAGACGGCCGTAAATGCCGATCACGATAAGGTCTTTTGTCCTTTGACAATTCATGGTTTCCCCCAGATCGGTTCCAGTGTTTTCCTGAGCTTTCGCTGCGCCCGGAAAATCTGGGTTTTGACGGTGCTTTGACTGCAATTCAGATATTCGGCAATCTCTTTGTTGGTGGTGTGCTGGTTGTAGCGCATTTCGAAAATGAGACGTTGTTTAGGGGGCAGAACATCAAGGGCTTTCCGGATGTGTTCGGAGGCCTGCTCCAATACAGCTTTTTGCTCCGGTGAGGGATTTTGAGAATGGAGTTCATGATTAAGTTCGGATAAAGAAACATGTTGGGGACGGTTTTTGCTCCTGTGTTTTCTGAAATGGTCTATGGTGCAGTTCAGGCATATGGTGTTGATCCAAGATGAGAAATTCTGTGAGATGTTGAATTTAAATGTGTGTAGCCGCTTGAAGACTTTGATAAATGTTTCCTGCATGATATCTTCAGAGTCCTGCTTGGAATTTGTGTACCGGAATGCGAGCCGATAGATACGTTTTCCGTGATTCTTATAGAGACGAAGGAAAGCGTCGGGATGTCCTTCCTTGGCAAGCATTAGTGTCACTTCTTCGTTCATTTGCAGTACTTTTTTAGCATCGTTCAATTTAGGGAACGTAATAACTCACAATTAGGTCTACAAGAAAGTCTGAATTATTCATAAAATCTGCCGACACCCTATTCATTCCTCCAAAAAGGGGACAGTCCCTATCTTCTTAAAAATAAGGACTAAAAGGGACAGTCCCCATTTTCTTAAAGTCGGCATCTTTTCCCCTTCGGGCGAGCAAATCCGACGACATTTCTCTTTATGAAAATTGTCATCGCGGGCATAATACTCACAGAATGTTGCTATTTCCGTATAGCACAGAAAAACAGTTTCTATTTAATCTCATGTTATTAAATAACTTAAAACGTATAGACAAGCCATTAAAGCTACCATCTTATGGTCATTTATTGAACCGTTTCAATAAACATGGCTGATTTTTAATATATCTTGTTAATTTTAAATGAAATAGTGAATCACTCAGCAACACTTTTTGAGTATTATGCCCATCGCGAGCAACCTGTTGGTGTGCGGTAACTTCAAATAGAATGATGTCATTGCGAGCGACCGAAGGGAGTGTGGCAATCTCAACCTTCTGTTTAAAAAAAATCACCGCTGCCGCTTCGCTCCTCGCAACGACGTCTGCTGCAATCTCGGCTCGTGAATAACTCAGGAACCTTGAATTATTCATAAAGGATTAATTTGACATCGAGATGTGAGAAAGATGGAGTATGAACGCTTTAGACTTTTCAACAACCATTAAATTCTGACCGTATCCCACCCGATGTTTCCATACGTTTTCATTCCGATGTAAACAATCCCGGCAGCTACGAAAATTCCGACAGGAACGGCATACGGGATGAAAGTCATTCCCCAATGAATCAAACCCAGCGAAGCAGGAACTAAGAACATGAGAAATCCCGAAAGGCCTCTCTGTCTTTCCGCCGCTCCTCCGTATCTCCTGGAAAAAGGCAAATCACCCCTGCCCATGAAAGCGAGAACCAGGCTGCTGATGAGCATGTTCATAAAAGCCAACACAATGTCATCAGTAACAGCAGGCCCCCATATCAGCAGGACCAAGATGGCAAGCGGAGTAAAAACGGGAAGACCATATTTGAAGATCATTGCCTTTAGGCTACCTTTTTGGATATCTCCGGGCCTGGCAAAGGGGAGAGTGTGATAGATCCAGGCCGCTTCATACTGATCGCTGAAACGCTGCTGCAAAACCACAATCGGAATAAGAATGCACCCGATATAAAGGAAGATAATATATTTTTGTCCTGAAGGGAATGCCTGGAGATTCTGTAAAATCGTTCCCTCATCGATGAGAGTCAGGACGAAAGCGATGATCAGCATGTATCCAAACGTCGGGTAGGTTTTGAGCTTGAATTTCCTGTCCCGGGAAGAGAGCCGCCACGACAGTTGAAAGGCAACTCTTTCTGCCGGATTGAACGTGAGCAAACGAGAAAAAAAGTCAGACAGATTCCACCGTCCCCCTCTTCCCGCTCGATCTTTATCCCCTGAAGAACTCACGATCTCCATCCGGGCAATGGAACGGTTGAAGCCCGGAGCGAGGAACCGGATGACGACAACAACACTCACTAGAGGAACGAGTAATCCCAACAGTGAAAGAACCAGCTTGGGACTACTAAGGTCGCCAGTCACGGCTGCATCGATGGGTGCGGCCATCCAGGCCGGTGGAACAAGATAGGTCCACCAGCGGATGGGGAAGGTGAAGTTCTTGAGTGCATCAAATTCAATAAGACGGGGAAGGAGCTGGTAACTCCCCATGGCAAAGGCAGCCATAAAGATCTGGAAATAGAGGATGATATCCCGGAAGTGCTCTCCGCCGGAGATCTTCATCAACAAGAGATAAAACACGTTGGCCACAAACACAACGAACAGAACAGAGAACATTAAAGAAATGAAAAATACAATCGTGTACACAGGGCCGAATTTGAAAGTGCCGATCAAAATCGAAGCCGCGGATAGAGAGAGTGTGATCATCATGATATAAATCACGATATGAGCCAGGCGGGCCACGACCAGCGTCCGGCTGTCAACGGGCCGAGGCAGAAGAATGGCATTATCGGTTGTATCCAGCAGCACTGAAGTAAAATCCGAAATCAAAGCCACCGCTGTCATGACCATGATGATGGCAAAAACAAGGACCATGGCGACGAACAGATCCTGAATTCCCAGGAGCATAAGTCCGATCATTACCCCAATGAAGGCATAAACGAAAGCAACCATACCCAGCGAATTGGACATTTCTTTTTTGCTCTTTCTCTGGACGATGGATTTCTCCTGCCGGTTATCGTCAGTCAGTTTTGTCCATAAGATAATCCTGAATTTTTTGTAATCCACCTTCAGTAAACGGAATAACCACTTGAACTGGTCCATTATGTTGAGAATGAAATCCGTCATTTGACTTGTTCCCTGTGGAAAGAGGAAATAATGTCTTGGGCTTTCTCTGCATGTCCACTGCTTCCCGTCAACCGCGAAAAAATCCGTTCCAAAGACTTACCTTTGTTCATGGCCTGCAGTTCATCGAATGTGCCGTTGGCAATGATTGTGCCGTCATCGATGATGATGATCCGGTTGCAGATTCGCTCGACAACGTCCATGATATGGGAACAGTAGAATATTGTTTTACCTTCTGCGGCCAGCTGAGCCAGAATCTCTTTGATCACGATGGCTGTGTTGGCATCCAGTCCGGCGAGCGGCTCATCCAGGAAAAGAATATCCGGGTCATGGATTATACCCGCGATAATCAGTGTTTTTTGTTTCATTCCTTTGGAGAAAGCGTTCATGCGCACATTGGCTTCAGATTCAAGGCCGAACAGCTTGAGCATTTTGAGGGACCGGGCTTCTGTTTCCTTCTGGGAAATTCCATAGATCTGGCCGATGAAACGGAGATATTCCATGGGTGTGAGGGTGTCATACAGGGCCGCGGTTTCAGGAACATAGCCGATACGCTGTTTCACTTCCAGCGGATTCTGCGCCACGTTCACACCGAATACAGTGACTTCTCCTTCGAAATCAGGGAGCATTCCGATGAGAATCTTTACTGTTGTGGTTTTTCCGGCTCCGTTCGGTCCGATGTATCCGATGATCTGTCCTGGGTAGATATCCAGGTCAATACCTCGGAGCACATAATTCTTTCCGTCATAACTTTTTCTTAATGCTTTCATAGTAATAATGGGTTGATCATTCTTCATGGGTCTTCCTTTTAAAGGATATTACGTATTTTAGATGCTCCAGTTTAT
>CAZSGR010000172.1:0-7214 GCA_964606185.1 uncultured Eubacteriales bacterium | reverse complement strand
TCATTTCCTAAGAGTTGAAGAATGTTGGCCTGGTCAGGGAATTGTCTAACCAACAGTAATCAGTTAAACTGAAAATGGAGAGGTTGTGTATACTCGAGGCAGGAACCCATAAAAAACGACAATAAAGATGCAACTATTTTGAACGGATAAAGGTTTATGAAGATGAGAATGGATGAACAAGGGCTGGTGCGCCGAATTCAGGAAGGTGATGAAATGGCGTTCGCAGAGATTGTCAAGATATACAAGAACAAGATAGTCAATTTCCTGTGGAAGATCACTGGTGATTACCAGAAAGCGGTGGAATTATCTCAGGAGACTTTTATGAGAGTGTATTTTAAAGCGAATAAGTACAAACCGATTGCTCCCTTTTCTTCATGGGTCTATACCATTGCTTCGAATCTGGCCAAAACAGAGATGAAAAAGATGAGAAGATATGCGGCTGTTTCACTCGATGATGTTAAGAACAACCTTCCGATGGAAACTTATACCAGCAACCCGGCTGATTCGGGATTGCTCTCGAACTTGAGGGAGGCCTTGAATTCTCTTCATCCCCGCTACAAGATTCCTGTGATCCTCAAGGATATCGAGGGATTTTCCCAGGAGGAAATCGCCCAAATGCTCAAAAGTCCACTCGGGACCATAAAAGCAAGAATCAGCCGGGGAAGAGATTATTTAAAGAAAGAATTAGAAAAAGCCTCAAGCAAAGGAAATGCCTTAGCATTGAATGAGGAGTATCAAGATGGATGAGCTTAATCTTTTACAAAAATTAGATAGAGTTAAAGCCCCCCCTGATTTCGAGCAAAGAGTTCTGACACAGCTCTCTGTGCGAAAAAGGAAAAGGGTGCGGGTCAGAAACCTCAGTCTCTCTGTGGCCGGAGCTTTTAGTGCGGCTCTTGTGATTTTCATCGTACTGAGTGTCTTTATTCTTCCTGAGAAAAGCTTTGTGGGGATTGCTGAGATGGACAAGAAAAGCATGGCCCCCGCCTTTGAAGCGGAGGAAATGCCCGCACAGAAAACGACCATCCCCATCATTGAGGCCGTGGATTACGGAGAGGAAGTCCGGAGTATTTCGCGTGAACCGAGGACAATATACTTACTGGAGCAGGTTTCCGATGAAGTAAGCTCAACAATCAAATATTAAGGAGGTCAAGCCAAAATGATGAAAAAAATCAAACTCATGAGCATACTGACACTATTTGTGTTCGTGTCTTCCCTGACCTTAATGGCGGGACCGAAGTCAAGTGCGGTGGATGAGGCTCAGATTGATGAAATCACAAAAAAAGTCTATCCGTCAGTCGTCAAAGTCGTAGTCAAGAATGGGTTCACCAAGGTGGCGATGGGTGTCGTCATCGATAGGGATGGACACGTTGTCACGACTGCTCTGATTTCTCCACGCAATGAAAAAATCACGATTATCACGACCGATGGGAGAGAAATTCAAGCCGAATTTCTGGGAATGGATTCAGAGACCTATCTGGCAGTGGTTAAGGCCAAGGATAAGGACCTGACTCCGGTGAATATGGGAGATATAAAGAATGTCTCGCCGGGGACATGGGTTGGCTTGGTCAACATTTCTCCAGAGGAAACCCCTCAAGTCACCCAAGGAATTGTGAGTTCCGTTTCTCCTGAAAGGTTACGATTGAACGTATGGGTCATGAGAGGTGCGAGCGGGAGTCCTGTTGTCGATAAGGGAGGTCGAATGATCGGCCTTCTCCGGGGAGTTTACACAGAAGAAAGCCCTGTTGTTCTTGAGTTCAGAGAAAAAACAGTGGAAGCCTCGGGTTTTGTCTTCAGCAGAGCCGAAGCGCCAGCCTCTGGTATGGCTGTAGCGATCCCAATCGATATCGTGAGGAGTGTCACAGTTGAGATCAAAGAGAAAGGACGAGTCCAGAGAGGATGGCTGGGGATACTTTTTGGTGGAAATGAAGATGGCTACATAGAGATTGCAGAAGTAGAAAAGGAGAGCCCGGCGGAACTGGCCAAGCTTGAAGAAAGAGACCTCATTCTCCAGATCGAAGGAAAAGACTTGGCTAGCCCTGAAATGCTCAAAAAAGAGATTAGAAAAGGAAAGCCCGGCCAGACCGTTACACTCAGGATAACGAGAGACAGTAAAGAAATGGATGTAAAGGTCAAATTGGGTGAGTACACCGAAGAGGACGCCTGGCGGGAAATGGAGATGAGATTCCCACGTCTCTTTGTTTCACCCCCGCGGAAAGCTTTTGAGGTTGCTCCGAGAACGAGATTTCAGTTTGGTTTAGAAACCAGAAAATACATCGGGATTTCTGTTGATCCCCTCAACAAGGAACTCGCTGAGTATTTCGGTGCAAAGGAAGGCAAAGGACTCTTGGTGTCGCAAATCAGGGAAGGATCCCCGGCAGAAAAAGCGGGATTGAAAGTTGGAGACGTACTGGTCAAAGCTGATGGAGTAAAGCTTGAGCGTCAGGGTGATTTGGGCGGAGTCATCCAGGAGAAGGAGAAAGGCAATAAGATCAAGATCGAATTTTACAGAGGTAAAAGGATGAGGAGTGTTGAAGTCGAGATAGAGGAAGAGGAAGGTAGCGGACTGCTGAGGTTCTCTCCTGAAGATTGGAAAGATTATACCGAGACGTGGAGCAGATCCTCCGAGAATCTGCTGAGACAACAAAATAAGTGGCAGGACGATTCCTCCCGCGACTTGAGAAACCAAATGGAACGGATGACCAGGGAGATGCAGATACAGCAGCAAAAAAGCCTCGAAGCCACACAAAAGCTGCTCAAAAGCCGTAAGTTATACAAGAAACTCATAAGGGTGTAACCTGCTCCGGTTCCCAATTCTCATAGGGGGAGCAAAGGAAATATTTCCCTTGCTCCCCTTTTTTTATGGGATCGCGTCTTAACATTTAACATTACTTGGTTTATGGGGTCGCATCTCAACATTCGACATTTTTCAGAATAATTTTCCTTTTCCCTGGTAATCACAAGGAAATAAATCAATCGACTATTAGGCTGATATTGGATTTATACATGAAATGTCGAATGTTGAGATGCGACCCCTATTTTGCTATTTTTTGGAAAGGCCCAGCCATTTATCCGTGAAGGCTTTGAATTCCTTTAAGGAGAGTCTTCTTTTTTTGTAATACCCTTTTTCCTGTCTCTGCTTCATGGCTTCATACAGGATGATTCCCACTGATACGGAGAGGTTGAGGCTTTGAGCCATCCCGACCATCGGTATCCTGATTTTGTAATCCGCTATACCTAAAGCTTCTTCTGAGATGCCTTCGGCTTCATTGCCGAAAACGACAGCAATGGGTTGGGTGTAGTCCAGGTCCATATAGGAAAGGCTGTCTTTACTGAGTTGAGTGGCCGCGATTTTGAATCCTTTTTTCTTCAAATGTGTTAGACAATCTGTGGTTGAGGTGTGGTAGTGAAGCTGAATCCATTTTTCAGCACGGGTGGATATGGCTTCGTTCACCGGAAACGGTTCTCTGTTTGCAGAGATGATATACACATTCAGGATTCCAGCAGCGTCGCAGGTCCGGACAACAGCGCTGGCATTATGTGTATTCCTCACTTCCTCCAGGACAACTCTAAGGTCAGGCTGTCTGAGGGAAAGCACTCTCTTGACTTTCTCGAGTCTCTCTTTTGTGGGCACAGAGAAAATATAACAAAGCCTCCCTTAAAATGAAAGGGGTCGCATCTCAACATTCGACATTTCATGTATTGGTCTAAAAATCGATTGATCCTTTCCTTGTGATTACCGGAATAAAGGAAAAACATTATGAAAAATATCGAATGTTAAGACGCGACCCCAATAAATTAGAGAAAAATGAATTTTGCCAGAAGAATCAGCCAGAAAAAAGCTGCCCCGAAAATAGCTCTCCATTCCTTGTTTTCCCGGAAAGTCTTCCAGCTGAACCTGTTTTTATTTGGAGAGGAGAAGGGCCTCATGGAGGGAAGAAAGAGGGGCGTTTTTTTTCTGTATTCCTCATATTCAGCCGGGAAGAGTGTCTTCATCCTCTCTTTTTCCGTGTGGATGACCAGAGGATAAAAGAGGAGAAAATAAGCCATAAATATACACAGACCCCAAATCGAACGGGAGGCAATGACGATTCCGAATCCGATGATTAAATTTCCCAGATAGAGGGGATTTCTTGTGTACATGTAAGGACCAGAGATAGTGAGTTCTTTTTGCTTTCTGAGGTGTCCGGCGGCCCACATTCTCAAAAGAAGGCCGAGAATACATACAGCCAACCCTCCCAGTAAAGAAAGGAGGTCGGGTTTGGCCAGTATCACGACCAGGATAACACCGATGAGGCCAGCTCTGACTCTCCACGCGTAGAGTCTCTTCTTGAGAACGACTTTAGGCATTTTCTTCTAATAATTGGACGCTCAGAGCCGCCACTTCCTTTGGAGTTATTTTCTTGAGACATTCCAGGCTCGAACAGCTCCTTTTGTAGCAGTAGCTGCACTCCATTTCGTGAAAAGCCACCCTGTCTTGAGGACTGAAAGGCCCATTTCTTCCGGGATTGGTGGGGCCGAAGATTCCGACCACTGGACGAAAAAAAGCGCATGCGACTTGAAGCGCAAACGTATCGCCACTGATGAGTAAGGAGGATTCTTTAACCAACGCCATGACTTCTTTCAGGGAGAAGTCAGGAGAGAGCGGAACCTGAGATTTCTCTTTGACTTCTTCAGCCAGCGCTTTCTCCTCCTCGCTCCCCCAGAGAATGAGCAAAAATAAGTCCTGTGGCTTCAACAGGTTGATCAACTCGACCCAGCTCTCCGCGAACCATCTTTTTGTTTTCCAGGCAGCGCCAACGTTTAAAACAACAAGTTTTTTCTTTTCGTCGCACCCGATCTTTCGAAGTTTTTCTTTGACTGATCGAGAATGCTCATCCGGAAGAACAAGGGGAAACTCATACTGCGTTTCCATTATCTCTAACAGCGTGAGTAGTCTTAAGTTCTTGTCGATAACATGAATAGTCTCCGGAACCTCCTCCAGCCTGTCCGTGTAAAACATTCCTGCTTGCGATTCTCTTAAGTTCTTCCTGTGAAATCCAATTCTTTTCGTCGCTTTGGAAAGATAGGCAATAAAGCCAGATTTAATCAATCCCTGGAAATCAAGGGCAATCTGATTCTTATTCTTTATGTTTTTTCTGAGGGTTGAAACTTCTTTCCAGAATCTTCTTGAGTTGATCCGCCACCCTTCAGTATGCGCCACAATGATCTTGTCGATCCCAGGAACCAATTCGAGAATTTCCTTTCCTTTATCTTCGACAACCCAGGAAATAAACCCATCCGGGAAATTTTTCCGAAGAGCAGAGAAAGCTGGGAGCGTATGGATGATATCCCCTAGGGAGCTGAGCCGGATGATCAAGAAGTTTTCCATTGTGGTATTATTCCAGCTTATTCTTCCTTTTCTATTTTCGAGGCGATCTCTTCGATGAGCTGAGAGGTTGACTTGATTTTCGGCCCTCCTGTGATGGCGATGGCGCCTCCGTATTTTTTAACTGTCTCTTTTTCAGGAACCGTGTCTTCTGTGTAGTCTGAACCTTTGGCATGAATATCTGGCTGGAGCGCAAGGAGGATCTTCTCCACGTTGAGTTCATCGAAAAAGGTAACATAATCGACAAAATAAAAAGAAGAAATAATTTCTTCCCTCTCCTTCTCATGGAGTATGGGTCTGCCTTTTCCTTTAAGCGCGCGGACCGAGGTATCGCTGTTCAGGGCCACGACCAGCACGTCTCCTCTGTCCTTGGATTCTTTCAGGTATCTGATATGGCCGACATGAATCAGGTCAAAGCAGCCGTTAGCCAGGACGACTGTTTCCCCTTTTTGCTTATGGCCCTTGATAATTTCGATGAGCTGTTCGAGTGAGTGTCGCTTTTTCAATTTAGGAAAGGATAGCCTCTTTGAGCTCATTGACGCTTAATGTGGCTGTGCCTTTTTTCATGACCACTACGCTGCCCGCGTAGTTTGCCAGTTGAGAGGCCTCTTTGAAGGATGCTCCACAAGTCAGAGCAAGAGTAAAAACACTGATGACTGTATCCCCAGCTCCTGTGACATCGACGATGTCGGTTGTGCCGTGAATCGGGATGGAATAGGAAGGTTTTCCTTTTTCAAAGAGAACCATTCCTTGGGATCCTCTGGTGATGAGGATGGCCTCTGCGTCAGTCTTGTTCAGGAGTTCTTTTCCTGCTTTTTTGAGCACCTGTGTATCGTCGTCTATCTGTATGTGCAGGGCTCCTTCGATCTCGGGTTCGTTGGGAGTGGAAAAAGTAATGCTTTTAAAATTCAGGAGTTGGAACCGGGAATCCAGAGCGACCGGGATTTTCTTTTTCTTAAACTGCGGAAGGACCCGGTTGAAGATATCCTCTTTGACCGTGGCATAATTATAGTCTGAGATGAGCAGAGCTTGAGTTTGGCTTAAAGAGCTCACGAGAAGCTTGTGAAGTTTTTGTTTTATCTCGCTGTTCTCCGGGACTTTTTTCTCCCGGTCGATCCTGAGAATCTGCTGTTTTCTGGCTGTTTCTTCACCCGCTAAGATTCTGGTTTTAATCGGTGTCAGAAATTTTTTATCCGTGATCAGGTATGCTGTGGAAATGTTTTTCTGTTTCAGAATCCGGAGAATCCTTCTCCCGGAGTCGTCTGCACCGAGCAGTCCGATAGGCAGGGGCTCTGCTCCCAGTGCTTTGAGGTTCAGGACAGAATTTCCTGCTCCCCCCAGGGAATACCCGCTTTTTCTGTAGCTGAGAATGAGGACAGGGGCTTCCCTGGAGATACGGCGGGTGGTTCCGAATATGTATTCGTCCAGGATAAAATCCCCCCATACAGCGACTTGTTTCCCATCAAAATTGTCGACGAGATGGAGCAGATTATTTTTCTCTTTATTCACTGGACCGCAGGCAAAGATTTTTACCAGAAAAGAGCGAAAAGGTCAAATGTCAAAGAGTTGTGCGCCAGGAAGCAGTAAATCTGAAAATCAGAAGAAAGGATAAAACATTGAAAAATTTGTTGAAAACTTTCTGGAATGAATTCACATGTTTATCTGGAAAAATATAGACTGCCTTCTTGAGCAGAGTTTGGCAAGTAGCCTCAGAACATGTCCAATGAGGGCAGGTTTCTTTTTTGTTTATTCTTATAAGACAGAGTGTTTGACCTTATCCAAAATTTATGTAATTAATTGAGTTTGTCCCAAAGTGACGGGACTCCGTGTCATCGCGAGGAGTGAAACG
>CAZSGR010000171.1:0-7232 GCA_964606185.1 uncultured Eubacteriales bacterium | reverse complement strand
CCAATTTTATTCAAAATAAATTGAACATAAATAAACGACTTAACAGTAAAGGAGGTCACATGCTTAAAAAATCAAGGTTTATTGGATTGTTCTTAATTCTATCTTTGGTGTTCCTTTCTCCAGGAATATCCAAGGCTTCGAAGGACACAGCCAAACGTCCTCTGACTCATGACGATTATGACTCCTGGAAGTCGATCGTGAGGCCGACAATCTCAGCAGAGGGGATCTGGATTCTCTATCTTGAAACCCCACAGGACGGCGAAGCGGATATTGTGGTTAAAAGTTTACAAACCAATAAAATGTACCGCCACACCATAGGCTATTCCGGAGAAGGGACAGATTCAGAGAGAGCGGCCAATGCTCAATTCAGCTACGATTCGTCCCATGCTGTCTTCATAATATCTCCGTCAAAAGAGGAATTGAAGAAAGCTAAAAAAGCAAAAAAGAAAGCAGACAAAACACCCAAGAAAAAGCTCGGGATCATGGCTCTCTCTGATGGTGAAGTGACTGTTGTCGAGAGCGTAAAAAGCTTCAAGCTGCCAGAGAAAGCCGGAGGATGGGTCGCTTATCTCAAGGAAGCCCCGCCAGAAGAAGAAAAAAAGGAAGAAGAGAAGGCAAAGGAGGAGGAAAAGAAGAAAGAAGAAGTGAAAAAAGCTGTAAAGAAAAAAGAAGAGAAAAAAGCTGAAGAAGAAGAGGAAAAGGAAAAAGAAAAAGAGAAGAAGTATGGAACTCCTCTGGTTCTTCACTCCCTGAAAGATGGCAGTGAGAACGAGTTCATGGATGTGATGGACTATCGTTTCACAGAAAATGCCAAATACTTCCTTTATACGGTCTCCAGCAAAGAGAAACCGGAAACAGACGGTATGTACTGCCTTGAACCAGGAAAAGGGCCTGGCAAGCCTCTCCTCGCCGGAAAAGGCAACTATACAAAATGGGCAATGGACAAGAAAGAAACCCGGATGGCTTTCCTGACTGACAGAGATGATTATGAGGCCGATGAACCGACCTTCAACCTCTACGGATGGAAAGTCGGAGATGCGACAGCTTCTTTATGGGTATCTCACTCATCGACGCCTGGATTCCCCAAAGGGCTGGCAGTCAGCGATAAATCCAATATCTCCTTCAGTGAGGACGGCCGGGTGATGATGTTCGGGATCAAAGAAATACCGGAACCTAAGAAGACCGAAGATGAGGAAGAGGAGGAGGAAGAAGAAGAGGCCAAGTTTGACCTCTGGCACTGGGACGACCCCTATCCGCAGCCCCAGCAGAAACAGATAGCCCAGAGAGTAAGGGATAACACCTGGGAGTCTGTTTATTTCATCGATTCAAAGACGTTTGTCAAGCTGGCGGATGAGGAAATTCCCGAAGTCGGGCTGTCCAGAGACGGAAAAGTCGCCTTTGCCAGGAACATCTGGCCCTACACAAAAATGGTCTCCTATGACGGCTCCTACTACGATATTTATGTGATCGACCCCAAAACCGGAAATCGAACTCTGGTAAAAAAGAAGCTCTACAGAGCAGCGAGTCTCTCCCCGAACGCCAAATACGTCTATTGGTTTCATGAGAATGACTGGTACGTCTATGACATCGCGAGAAAAACAGCCAAGAACATCACCGCTTCTTTGGATGTCCGGTTTGACATGGAGGATTGGGACACTCCCAGCCCTCCCTATGGTTACGGAGTCGCGGGTTGGACTGATGGAGATGCGTCGATTCTCATCTATGACAAATATGATATCTGGGAGATTAAACCTGACGGCTCGAATCCTCGCATGATCACCGAAGGATTCGGACGAAAGAATGACCTGTCTTTCCGGTATATAAGGCTCGATCCTGAAGAAAGGACTGAAGAAAGGACAATCAATCCCAGTAAAACAATGCTGCTCCGCACAACAAACGAAGAGACTATGGTCAGAGGATTCTTCCAGGATCGTGTCAAGGGCACAAAGCTGCCGGAAAAGCTTCTCATGTCAGATAAGAGTTTTGGCTTTCCATCTAAAGCCGAAAAAGCGGATATACTCCTCTGGTCCCGTTCCAGCTTCGACGAGTACCCGGACTACTGGGTGAGCGACATGAGTTTTAAAAGCCCCCGCAAGGTTACAGAGCTCGGGAAACAGATGGAGCCGTTTCTCTGGGGAAAAGCTGAACTCCGCGATTTCCTCAGTGCGGACGGCATGCCTTTGAAGGGGATACTGATCAAGCCGGATAACTTTGATCCGAACAAGAAATACCCGTTGATGGTCTACATTTATGAGACACTCCATCAAGGGCACAACCGTTTTCGCCATCCTTCCCCTGGAACATCTGTCAATTATTCCTATTATGTCAGCAACGGATACGTGATGTGGATGCCGGATATTGAATACGGCACAGGTTATCCTGGAAGAGACGCCCTCAAGTGTGTGCTGCCCGGAGTACAGATGCTCATCAAGGAAGGCTACATCAACCCCAAAGCCATCGGCATCCAGGGGCATTCCTGGGGAGGATACCAGATCGCCTATATGGTGACACAGACCAACATATTTGCTGCCGCTGAAGCTGGAGCCCCGGTATCGAACATGACCAGTGCCTATGGTGGAATTCGATGGGGAAGTGGAATGGTCCGGCAGTTCCAGTACGAAAGGACTCAGAGCCGTCAGGGAGATAGCCTCTGGAATGTCCCGTTCCGGTATATTGAAAACTCGCCGATTTTCTGGACAGACAAAGTGCAGACACCTCTCTTGATGATCCACAATGATGAAGATGGTGCCGTTCCCTGGTACCAGGGAATCGAATACATCATGGCCCTAAGGAGACTCGGGAAAGAGGCCTACATGTTCAACTACAATGGAGAACAGCACGGACTCCGTAAAAGAGTGAACCAGGAACACTGGACTCAATGCATGCAGGAGTTTTTCGACCATCACCTGAAGGGCGTGCCCGCACCGAAATGGATGACTGACGGAATCAAAGCCTGGGAGAAAAAGGAGAAGAAAAAGTAGGATTTACAATATAACTCTAATAAAATCAGTTATTTATAGAGAAGGAAGTTCTATCGTTTGGCTCTGTAAATTACTGATGCTCCGATTCCAAAATCAGTTCGCAATATACCCTGCACGGTGCGTAACCCTGTAGTTCTTGCCTTTGATTTTAACCGCGATATTCTTGAATTCACCATCGGCTTTATAATCCTTCGGGGTGTAATACAGAAGATAATAGTTTTCCGATGAAACCGCAGCTTGCTGGAATGAAGCTGCAATATTCGCGGAGCTGTCTGTTATTCCTCCTGTTGCCTCAGCCACTTCTCTAAGGGCCCCGTACATCTTTGCAGATAAATCATCCATCACCATTTTGGTTGGACTCGTGCGGGTTATGCCTGAACCACTTTGTCTTGTTTTCGTTAAAAATATGAAATTGATATTGATAGAAGAATCAGAGAAGGATTGTTTAATTTTTTTTGCATTAAAGAAAATTTGTTTTTCCCGGCCCGATGCAAATTCAGGAGGGATGGGAATGAGTTGCTTTTGATAGATGAGAAAGACATACTTCTGACCTTCAATCTCTTTCAATTGATCTTTAAACTTCATGAGCTTCTTATCATCAAACTGTCTATAATCTCGAATTTGTTCGTATATCCTATCTGCTGCCTCAGCCTTAAGAGGATTACTAACATTCGACAACCATTCCAGATCACTGATCATGCTTTTATATTCTAGTGAAGCTGATATGATGTCCTTTCGTAGCCTTCTGTTTATTTGCTTGACACTTTCCTCCCTGGGTGTTTCATCCAGAAATTCCTTCTCATATGTATACGTTTTTAATGGCGTGATAACGAAAAGTGAATCTCCTGACGAGATAACATGCTCAAAGAAATAATCGAGGAGTTCTCTTATTTCTGAGAAATAATCCATCATCTCGAACATGAGGACAAAACTCCTTGAAGTCTTAGGAGAGAATACTTTACTCGATTGCTTTGTATCGATTTCTGTTTCTTCTTTTTCTATCACGGTTTTTTTGATAAGATACAAGGCTTCTATTTTCTGGAGAACACCCTCCTCATACAACTCAAAATCCTTTAGTGCCAATTCTTCAACAAATTTGCCTTTTGTGAACACCCTGACCGGCACTTCGATATTGATTACTCCTGTCTCATGCTGAAGTTCCTGGGCGAGGAGAGTCATACCCAGTACGAAAACTCCAATTATGAAAATGAGCTTTTTCATATCTTGATTTCACTTATTTTCAGTGTAAACCCTTGGAGCATATCTGTCAATTTGACCAATTGACTTTATTTTCAACTTTTGAAACCGGGGCTTTAAGGGAGGTGATAAAGACGAATACAAAATCTCAGAATCTAAATTTTATTCCCACTCTTATTGATAGGCCTGTGAGACCAACTTCAGAGAGTTGGTAATTAAAATCCTCAGTAAAAGTCTCACTCATAAACCATTGAAGATATTCGAAGGTTTGATAACCGCCGGTTATTTCTACGCTTTCTATGTTTTTAAAATTGACAATTTTGTACTCAGCATCAATTGTCAGCAAGAAATTCATGGCGATTTCCTTGTCGAAACCTCCGCCAAAATGGTAGCCTATTTGGCTGGAATTTCCCTCAAAATTGTAAGTGGATCTGTCATAGCCACCAAACTGCCAAGTTGTTTTACTTTCACAGTTCATAATATAAAAACCCGCTCCTCCGTAGAAATTGACCTGTATCGAAGAACTCAGAGGAAAGGAAAGCGATAGAGAACAACAGAAAGGAATGACTTCCATGTAACACTCGGGATACACTGTGTAAATTTGGCCTGAATCTAATCGGTCATATTCAGAAGTTTTTCCAATTAACGATTTAGAAATGTATCCGTTTCCTATGGACAAGCTCAGAAATCGGTTGAGATGATAGATGAATTCCACATACACATCCAATCCGAGCGTAGAATGTGTTTCATCTGAGACAGCCCCATACTCGCTGAATTCGGATGGAGAAAGCAACGCATCCTCAATAAATCCTCCTTGGAATAGACCGAAAGACACCTTCATATACATCTTCTTTTTTGCGTGGAGATAAGGAGGCAGAGAAAAGAGGGATAGGAGAAAGAGGATTAGAAATAGCTTTTTCGTTTCTTCCATACAGCGCTTTATTCTTTGGATCTTAGTGTATATCTATGACGCTTATATATCAATCTGATTAGCTTATAATACGGATTGCACATGTCTGTCCTGCTTTTTGCTTCTCTGAAGATGCAATATTAATGCCAACTAAAGTCAGGAGAGAAAGCAAATTTTGATGAAATTTTATGTCCCATTCCGCGGACAATTGGAACTGAAAGAGAACAGATTCGTTCTCATGTCCCTTGTGCATCACTGGATATTTAAAAAAACTGAATTAGGCTTAGTTAATAGACTTTGCAATACTGAGGCTATCCAGATAACTTTATACTTTATCTACAGTTTTTCCCTGGATTCCTTTAAATTCCGGAGGAACGGCTTATACAGGAAACTCCGCTCATCCAGGTTGCAGAGCTGCTTGAACATCGGCTTTGTTACGGCGAAAGTGAGTATATCAGGGGGCAAGTGCTGGCGCATGGCGATGTCTGTGGCGCCAATCGCAGCCTGCGGTATTTTTGGGTCTTTGAACGGGAAAAGTTCCATGCAGCCTGACCCGAAAGGAGCGATCACAGGGGGCGGATCTTCCGGAACACTGTTGTACTGAGCCCCTATCATAAGAGTGCTGAGTTGGTCAGGATTGACGAAAAAGCTCACACTCTTGATATAGTTCCATTGACTTTCCTTAAGCGGACCGATAAAAAGATGAGGATGAGCGGCCTCATAGGTTGCTGAGGAATCGATCCACTTTTCCATCAGCTCATGGGAAGCTTTGAGCCCTTCATCATCCACCAGGAACTTGATGAAATCTTTTCTCGAGCGGATCTCAATCCCGCACATCCAGCGCCCGGCGCCGCCACAACCATAATGTTCTTTTGTGATATGAAGAGTCTGTCCTTTGAGCCAGTTTTCATAGAATAAAAAAACACAGTCTCTTTGATTCGGCTGAACAAGCGGCTCGAACGGATGGGGATCAGGGGCATCATAGAATCCGATTAACGGGATGGAGAGGTCAATTCTTTTGACCAGTTGGCTATAGTCTGGCTGAACTTCTTTCATAATGCCAGGTTATCTCATTTTTTATAAAAATCTTCAAGGCCTGTGAGTAGGCTTGAATCATGATAGACATCCTGACATATGACTTTGACATTTGACACAATCTCACGTAAAGATAGGTATAAGATTTGAGGACAACTGTCCGGATTAACAGGGAAAAAAAGCTGAAGTTCTATCGGAATAAAGGTTGTTAGAATACTCGGATGAAATGGAGCTTTATCAGCATTTGTCATTTTATTCAAGAATTCAAACTCGCATTTACATAGACAAAAAGAGAGCGACAGTAAATAGATAAAAGCGCTCTTTTTATTTGCGGTGGAGGGAATTAGTATCTCAATAAAACTTAAATATTAAATTTTTTCTTCATCAGAACAACAAACGTTTCTTTTGAGTGGCAAATCTTTTTAAACGTTTGACCAGGCTGAATCGTATACACAGTGAAAAAATCATCAATGGATGAAAGCGAAATCATCTCTCGATGTTTATCCGGAGAGATTGAGGTATTTGAAATGCTCGTCACAAAGTATCAAGCCGATATACTTGCACTGAGCTGGAGTATTTTAAGGAATGGGGAAGAGGCCAAAGATGTAACTCAAGAGGCTTTTATTCAAAGCTTCATCCATTTGAATAGTTTTGACAGGGCCAAAAGTTTCAAAAACTGGCTTTATTCCATAGCTTATCGGAGATGTCTGGACAGGAAGAGGAAGGAGAAATCTTCAACTCACTTCATAAATAAGATGCGAAAACAAGAAAAATTATTTGATGATGATAAAAACGAGAACAAAAGGATTGAAGATTCCGATATTTTCAGCCCGATCTTGAGAAAATTGAATGAGAAAGAGCGAACAGTGATCTCCTTGAAAATGAATGAAGGATATTCAGAAAAAGAAATTGCCCGAGTACTCGGCTGTGCAGAAAGTACAGCCCGGGTACTTTTTTTCAACGCAAAGAGAAAACTTAAAAAAATGTTGATAAGGGAAAAAAATGTGTAGATTATACAAGCTTTTATACAAATTTATCCCTATTAAGAGTTTCCAGGCTTTTTTAATAAAGAAACATTTCTCTGTTTGTTCCAGTTGTCAAAAAGAAAC
>CAZSGR010000170.1:3987-7272 GCA_964606185.1 uncultured Eubacteriales bacterium | reverse complement strand
GGCTAAGTACTGGCTCAGTCCTGTTTTATTAACGATATTCAACGCTTCCGCGTTGGAGAAATTCCTTTTCAGTCGGAAAGACTCAAGGATCCGAATGACAGACAGAGCAACTTCTGCTGTCTGACCGGCTTTTTCTCGCTTGTCTTTAAGGAAGTTTATGGCTTCAAATAAGACGGCGTTGGCTTCATCATAGGAAATCGGACTTTGGATGCTGTGGAGCTTTACCCACTGGGGACGGCTCAGGGTATCATTGACATGTGACTGGATCAGGTATGTCGCCCGCCCAATGAGTTTGAGGTTGCTCGGATTGACGTTGGTCATCGTGTTGCCGATGACTTTTCCCAGCCGGGCCATGACTGCAGTGGAATGTGCATTGAGGAGGATTTTAAGGGCGATTTGCTGATTGATGCCAAGGGGGTCGTTTCTTCTTTTTATGTGCAGAGCGACGACAGAGTCTTTTCCTTGAATGTCAATCCCGGCTATTTTTCTAATAATTTTTATCACATCTTCGGGGGACTTGTCTGTGATGAGAATGACAGCCAAATTTGCCCCATTGCTTGAGAAAAGGTCGATGAATCTTCGGAATTCAGAATTCTTTTTCTTGAGTGTATCCACTTCATGCTGGATACAGACTGCAACACCCAGGTCCCCCTGTTTTGGGCCTCGATTTCTCAGGTTGAAATCCGAAAAAGAAAAGTCATAGAGATTCTGCTGGTCGTCTCCAGCATCTTTCAAGCTGTCCAGAGCTGCTTTCTTGAGGTAAGGATCATCGATCTTTTCTTCGAAAGGTCCTCTGTAGAATTCAGGGGCCAGTCCTCTGAATGGTCTTCCAAGAAAGGCCTGCCAAGCCTCTTGAAGGCCTGCAGAAGGCGTCCAGACCTGAATCCAGCATTTTCTTTTCTCTTCTTTGACTGTATCCAGAGGAAAAAGCCGGAAGGTGGGACTCCTCTCGGTGCTGTCGATAAAGACTGTGATGAGTCCTTCCTGAGCAAAATAAGTGGAAAAATGGTCACTTTCGTAAGTTTGCGCCTCAAGCTGCGTGAATTTGGCGACGGCGTCACCATTGGCCTGGACTTGCTTCAGGAGCCAAGAAAAGTCACCCAAATTTTTCTCTAGAGATTGCTCGGTGATAAATCCAAGCTTTTCCATTTCCTTGATTGAGAGGTACTTTCTCAAAGTCCGGTCAATGGCTGTCTGGATAATATTGCCCACGACAAATGTTTCGATCGTTGTGGCCTGCATCCGGGTGGATCCGGTTATGGCTTGAGGTCCAGTAGTGAGGTTGATTTTGGTGATTCCGGGTTCTTCAAGAACAACTCGACTCCGGTCAAAGGGAAGAAGTTTCTCATCAGGATTGTTGTAGATGAAATAAAGGTTTTTTCTGGTCTGAGCCGGATCATAGGCGTTGACTTGCTTCCACTGGTCCAAAGCGGAGAGGATGGTTCCGATGACAGAGGAGGTCTCTCCTCCCTCAGTCACACAGATGACCACATCGCCTTTCTCGACCTTTCTGTCCTCAAGCTGAAGATGTCCGATGAGCTGAAGGTCCTCAAATCCTTCAAGGGAGCTGATGAGCGCCCTGTCTCCTCCAGTCATTTCTCCGATGAGTCGGCTTTCGATAGATTCTCCCAAGTGAGGTTGGATTTTTTTCCATGTCTTGCCTGTGCTCTTGATTTTTTCCCAGAATGGACGCCAGAAAGTGCTCTCCATCTGCTTTGCCAGACGGCCGGTCGCTCCGCAACCATAGACGTAGATTTTGTGGTTGGAAAGCAGGGCCTCTTCGATAGCTTGAACAGCCTGCTCGAGGGGTCCTTTTTCTCTGGACAGGGAACTGAGTTTGTCCACAATGTCCTCGTCCACGGAAAAAAGCATCTTGAGGCCGGCTCTGGAATCCTTTTGGATCCTCTCACTCAAGTCCCAGGTTTTGGGGTGACGCTGCTCGGTCAGAAGTGTGTGAAGCTGAAACTGCGTTTTATTCCGGATGTAGTCTACGGATTCTGGAGAAGGAGTGATTCCCAGGAGCTGAAGCAGGTTGACTTCAGCCTTAGCGGCTGGCTGAGCCTCCTGTCTCGAGGCAAAAAACGCCTGGGGTGTCCAGAGGAGTAGACACAGACCGAGAAGAAGAAAGCGGATTATGGATTGAACTCTCATTTTTTTATCTCCAAGTCATTTATTATCGTCTAGAAGATGATGTTATTTATGAGTTTCATAAGAGAGCTGAATCGTCTTAGCCGTATTGTTGGGTGTCGTCTATAATATCTCCTTCTTTCCAGTCTTTAATCCAATCGCTCACGCGGAAAATTTTCATCTTCCCGTCCGCTGTGGAGCAGATGACCCGGTTCAGACCGGCGTTGATGATCATCTTCTTGCAGATGAAGCAGGGGAACGCATTTATAGGCTGGAATTTGCCGGCAGCGCTGCCGTAGATGTACATGTCTCCGCCCAGAAGGCTGACTCCGGCCCGGGCCGCGTTGATGATCGCGTTCTGCTCAGCGTGGACGCTCCGGCAGAGTTCATACCGCTGGCCGTGAGGAATGTTCAGCTTGTCCCTGAGGCAAAAGCCATGCTCGAGGCTGTCCTTGGTTTTCCGCGGCGCTCCCACATATCCTGTGGAAATGATCTGGTCGTCGCGGATGATGATCGCTCCTATGGAGCGGCGGAAACAGGTGCTGCGCCGGGCGACTTCTTCGGCAATGCCCAAATAATACTGATTCTTTGAAACTCTTTTCGGCTTCATACTATTTCCTCCAGCTTAAGGTGAAGATCTTCAAGAGTTCCGTCATTCATAATGATAATATCAGCCATTTTCATGCAACGGTGGAGTTGCTGTCCTTTTTCGCTGTCTGTCATTTCTTCTTTTTCTTTTTTTATGAATTCTTCGAGAGTTGAGGCGGATTCCTGTCTGCCTCTTCGTTTGACTCTCTCATATCTTAACTCGACTGGCGCATCGATTGCCAGAAGAATAAACTCCTTTTCCTTCCTCAGGTATTCGACCTCTGAAGGATTGCGGATGCTGTCGATGACAGCCTTGCCTTCCACTCTTTCCATAGCCATGCTGGCCAGGATATCCGGTCCATACTTCTTTCTCAATTCGTTTCCCTTTTCAATGAGGTTATCCCGTGTGTCCTCTTTTCCGTCATTGCGGAGCGCATCTCGAATCACATCGGAAAGGGAAAAATAAGCGTATCCCTTCTTTTTAAAATAAGCCGCCGCCTCGCCTTTTCCCGAGCCGTTTGTCCCTGTCAATCCGATGAGTCTTGCTTCTGGCTTCATTTCCTGAATATC
>CAZSGR010000170.1:0-3887 GCA_964606185.1 uncultured Eubacteriales bacterium | reverse complement strand
TTATCCGGCTAAATCTTCCTCAGATTCCGATTCTTTGGCCTTCTCTTTTTTTCTTTTCTCGGAGAAGAAGGCGATCAGGATGCTCACTCCGTAAAGGGCGAGCATCGGGACAGCGACGATGCTCTGGGTGATCGGATCAGGAGTTGGGGTGATGATAGCGGCGATAATAAAGATGGCGAGGAATGCGTATTTGAATTTTTTCGTCATCCATTTTGCCGTGATGAGGCCCATGCGGGAGAGGAAGAAGACCAGTGTGGGAAGCTCGAAAACCAGAGCAATACCCAGGATCACTCGGAGGGCCAGGCTGAAGTACTCATTCACTTTAATAACAAGTTGAAAATCGGCTGACATATTCAGGAAAAAACGGCAGGCAAAGGGGAAAACAATAAAGTAGGCGAAGACAGCTCCGGCAGCAAAAAAGACTGTTGTGAAAAAGACAAAAGGGATGACATATTTCTTTTCTTTCTGGTAGAGGCCTGGAGCAATGAACTTCCAGAACTGAAAGAAAATATACGGAGAAGCGACAAAAATCGCTGCCAGGAAGGAGACTTTAATATAAACCATAAAGGCTTCGGGCAGACTTGTGACGGCCAATATTTCTCCTTCAGGAAGGAATTGATTGACTGGTCTAGCCAGAATATCGAAGATCTGCTCGTGGAAAAACCAGGCCGGAACAATCGTAAAAATAATGGCAAGGAAGGAGTGAAATAGCCTTTTTCTGAGGTCACCGAGATGTTCGAGGAAGGTCATACTGTCAGGTGACTTTTTTCCCTTCCTCATCGCCTTCGATGTCCTTTTCTATCTCTTTTTTTATATCTTTCAGCTCATCGGCCTGGATCTCTTCTTCGATCTTTTCTTTGATTTCATCCGAAGTCCTCCTGAACTCTCTCAGAGCTTTCCCGATGGACCTTCCGATCTCCGGAAGTTTTTTTGGCCCGAAAATGAGAAGCGCAAGAGCAAGAATAACAAGTATCTCAGGAAATCCGATGTTACCGAACATTTTCTCTTCTTTTTGATTAATAGATGCTTAAGGAAATATAGCCTCATGACTGGGAGAAGTCAAGGAAAATGGAGTCAGACCCCAATACCGGATGTCAATATCAACTTTACAAGCGTCTGAGGCTTTGGTAGTATAAAAATCAGTGGTACTGAGATGAAAAGAAAGGTCCTTGTTCTGGTTGCGTTAATCCTCGTAATCTTCCTGCTTCCGGCCAATGATGAAGACATCTGGGGATACTCTTACAAAAAGATCACTTCCATCGCATCTCTACTCGAGGAATATTATTACCAGGATGTCGACCCTGATCAGTTGACCTATTCTTCCATAAGAGGGATGCTCCAGACTCTTGACCCTCACTCCTATTTTCTGGATCCCGATTATCTGGCTCGTATGACAGAAGACTATGAGGGGAAATACCATGGGCTGGGCATCCTGATCCAGAAGCAAGAAGACCGCTTGGTCGTCATCTCTCCCATCGAAGGGGGACCGGCGTACAGACTGGGTGTTCTCCCTGGAGATGTCATTTCTCATATCAACGGCGAAAGCACTAAGAACATATCGAGCCGTGAAGCCGTGCAGAAATTAAGGGGCATTAAAGGAACGAAGGTCGACATCACGATTGCTCGCGAGGAGTTGGAGAAACCTCTGGAGATGACTGTGACCAGGGAGGAAATTCCACTCCACAGCATCTCTTATGCGTTCATCCTCCAGGATGATATCGGATACATCCGCATCCGTGGTTTTTCCGGAACGACGACAAGGGAATTCGAGGAGAAAATGGCCTCATTAGTCGAGCAGGGAATGAAGAAGCTCATACTTGATTTGAGGACAAACGGGGGAGGCACTCTTGTTCAGTCTATAGAGATTTCAGACGAGTTTCTTCCCAGAGGCGCTCGCATTGTTTCGATGAAAGGAAGACACAGGGATTTCAACAGGGAGTTTCGTGCCTCGAATGACAATCAATACGAGACGACACCCCTCGTGATATTGATCGATAAAGGCAGTGCCAGTGCACCTGAGATCGTCAGCGGAGCGATAAAGGACAATGATCGAGGTTTGATTGTCGGTGAGGAATCCTTCGGAAAGGGACTCGTACAGACAGTGTTCCCGATTAGCCAGAATGCCGCCGTGGCGCTGACTACGGCAAGGTATTTCACCCCGAGTGGCCGGTCCATCCAGAGAGATTACACGCACATCGAGGACTACATTTTGAGCAAGAAAGCCCCTGAGGAAGAAAGAGAAGTGAGGTACACGACTGGAGGAAGGAAGGTTCTGGGGCAGGGAGGAATATCTCCAGACTATGAAGTGAAATCTTCTCTGGATGATATCATTTACTATTTCCTTTACAAAGGAGCGTTCTTTTCGTATACGAGAAAATTCGTGAAGAAAGAAACGCCTCTTTCGAGAATGTTTGTTTTCGCTCAGGAAAAGCGATCAAAGACCGAAAACGTCGGGGGAAAGACAGTGATCGGGCGGGATTTTAGAGCCGGCTCAGAAGTCATCGAGGATTTTAAATCCTTCTTGCAGGAGAGCCAAATAGAATATGATCCGGCTGAATTTGAATCGGTGACGGCGGAAATAAAGAGATGGCTGGAAAGAGAAATATTTTCCGCACTCTGGAGCCAAGAAGATGGATGGTGGGCTTATCAGAGGGATGACCCGGTTGTTTTAAAGGCCATCGAGGTTTTCCCGGAAGCGTCCTCTCTCATCAAACAGGACTAGCCAGAATAGAATTAAGCATCAGCCCTCATTTTTATAAGGAACCATTCCCTCCTGAGATGATCAACCTTAGATAGATTGGTTCTCTTTCATTTTGTGTGGGTAAGTGATCAGATAGCATTCAGGGATGTCCTTGCTCCAGTCAGATTTTTCACGCCATTCCCTCATCAACCTTCTCGGCCCTGTGGAACTCCGCATGTTTATCAAATCTCACGCCCGGATATTCCCCAGTCATATCAAGCACCGTCCGATGTACTCTATCGTGCTCACACAGTCCTCGGGCCCGACTCCGTCGGGTTCCCTCGATGGTAAACATCGTTGCGGAAAAACGATGTTTGGGGGTTCCAAGGGGATATGTCCCCTTGGTCGCAGGACGCTTTATGGAGTCCGAGAAGGGGAGGCAGAGAGCCGTAAGCGGAGCGAGGCGAGCGTTGGAAGGGGGAAAGCGCAGCTGTTCCCCCTCCAAAGAGATTCAGGAAGGCTAAATCTTCCGATGTCGCTTCATCCATCCCTGAATACTCTTCTAAGTTATCTAATTTGCATATTACCTACACAAAATGGAAGAGAATCGATAGATTTAATTAGTCATGATAAAAGAGAGTCAAATCCCAAAAGCCTGGCTACAAAAGCCTAACGTTAAAGCCTGATCCCGATTGAACAGCCCAAGGCCTTACTCCGATACTCTTTCTATCCAAGTTGCCCATTCTAGGCACGTGACTACCGCTCGACCCTTTTTTATTTCATTGAAATCTTGTTATAATGACACATCAAGAAAGAAAGGAAAACGGATTTATTCTCTTAAGAAAGGAGGAGGATGTGAAAATCGCGACGGCTTCGGACCATGCGGGGTATGAACTCAAAGAGGGCATTCTGGCCTATCTATCTGAAAGAGGGATACAGTTTGATGATTTCGGTTGTGGGCCTGAAGAAAGGGTGAATTATGTTGAGTTTGGAGAGAAAGCGGTCAAAAGTGTCTGTTCCGGCCAAAATGATCGCGCGATACTGATCTGCGGTACAGGTCTTGGAATGGCGATTGTGGCCAATAAGTTCAAAGGGATCCGGGCCACTCCCTGTCAGGATGAATATTCAACTGAAATGAGCCGCTGTCATAACGATTCAAACTGTCTGACGCTGGGGGGGAGAATCCTTCCTCTGGATGAGGCGCTCA
>CAZSGR010000169.1:0-7299 GCA_964606185.1 uncultured Eubacteriales bacterium | reverse complement strand
TGAGCGCTTCGAGCATGTCTATTTTCCTAATGTTTTAAAAACCAGCCAATCACTCGGAATTCGTTGATTTAAAACAGGTTTTGTGTTAATAGAGAAAAGAACAATAAGAGGAGGTATCATATGACTCATAAAGTTGGAATAAACGGATTTGGCCGCATCGGCAGAAGCGTTTTTCGTGCCTCTTACCAGGATCCCGAGATCGAGATTATCGCCATTAACGATATCACAGACTCGAAAACCCTGGCTCATCTCCTGAAATATGATTCTGTATTCGGGATTTTAGAGGCAGATATTCAGGCCACAGAGGATGCAATCATTGTTAATGGTAAAAAGATAAAAGTGCTCTCTGAGAAAGACCCGGGCAATCTTCCCTGGAAGGACATGGGCATTCCTACCGTCATCGAAGCGACTGGCTTATTCAGGAAAAAACAGGATGCTCTCAAGCACATCGAACAGGGAGGTGCGGAAAAGGTCATCATCTCTGCCCCTGCAACAGAGCCGGATGTCACACTCGTCCTGGGAGTCAACGAAGAGACATACGACCCCGCCAACCACAACATTATCTCCAATGCATCCTGCACCACGAACTGCTTGGCTCCAGTCGTCAAGGTTCTCCACCAAGAATTCGGAATAGAAAAAGCCTTTATGACCACTATTCATGCCTACACAAGCGACCAGAGACTGCTCGACGCCCCCCATAAAGACCTTCGCCGCGCGCGCGCTGCCGCGGTCTCTCAAGTTCCCACCACAACCGGAGCCGCCAAGGCTGTGGGAATCGTCATTCCCGAGCTCAAAGGAAAAATCGATGGAATCGCAATAAGGGTACCGACTCCCAACGTTTCTTTAGTCGATTTAGTGGCTCTCTTGAAGAAGACTGCCACCGGAGAGGAAGCCAACGCCGCCTTCAAAAAGGCCGCAGAGGGAAAATTGAAGGGAATTCTCCAGTTCACAGAAGAACCTCTTGTTTCCGTGGATTTCACGGCCAACCCTCACTCTGCCATAGTGGACGGCGATTACACCCGAATCATCGATAACAACATGGTCAAAGTCCTTGCCTGGTACGACAATGAATGGGGCTATTCCTGCCGCGTGATAGATTTGATCAAATACATGTACCGCTAAGACATGCCATGCTTTTCCTCAAGGATCTGGATCTCAAGGGAAAAACAGTCTTCCTCCGAGTCGATTTCAACGTTCCCCTGGATGATGAAAGGAATATCCGTGATGACACCCGGATAAAAGCGGCTCTCCCGACAATAAATTTCCTCCTCGGACAAAAGGCCAAAATAATAATCGCCTCCCATTTGGGCCGGCCCAAAGGTGAATTCGTCCCCGAGCTCAGCCTCAAGCCAGTAGCCAAAAGGCTCTCCGAACTTCTCTCTCTGGATGTGACTCTCGCACCGGATGTGGTCGGTGAGGAGGTCACAAAACTGAAGAAGACACTCGAGGAGGGCCAGGTTCTTCTTCTGGAGAACGTCCGTTTTCACAGCGAGGAAACAGCCAACGATGCAAATTTTGCTCAGGCTCTTGCTCAAGAAGTCGATTATTATGTTAATGACGCCTTCGGTACCTGTCACCGGGCTCATGCTTCGGTCGTGGCCATTACCCACTATGTGGAAAAATCTGCGGCTGGATTTCTCGTCAAAAAAGAAGTCGATTATTTAAGCAAGATTGTTCATTCGCCCGAAAAACCTCTCGTCGCGATTCTCGGAGGGGCAAAAGTCTCGGATAAAATCCCGGTTATCGAAAGCCTCCTGAACAAGGCGGATAATATCCTGATCGGAGGCGCCATGGCTTACACATTCTTCAAAGCCCAGGGATATGATGTGGGGCGTTCCCTCGTCGAGGAAGGCAAAATCGAACTCGCTCATATCCTCTTGAGCCGAACAGAAGAAGAAAAAAGAAGTTTCTTACTCCCTTCTGACCACATTATAGCGCCTGAAGCCAGCGCTGGAGCAGAGAGCCAGATAACTGAAACTTTCCCTCTTCCATCTGATATGATGGCTCTTGATATCGGACCAAGGACAGTCGAGAAATATTCAGAAATAATATCAGGGTCAAAAACAATCTTCTGGAATGGTCCGATGGGAGTGTTTGAAATCGACCAGTTCTCTCAGGGAACAACGAAAATCGCGGAGGCAGTGGCCAACTCTGGAAGCATTTCCATTATTGGAGGCGGAGATTCGGTGGCAGCTGTTTATAAGGCCGGAGTAGCAGAGAATATCTCTCACATTTCAACAGGAGGGGGAGCTTCCTTGGAATTCATTGCCAAAGAAACCCTGCCGGGAATAGAAGCATTAATGGAGAAATAATATGATGATCAACAATAAAAAACCATTCATCGCAGGAAACTGGAAGATGCACAAGACTATCTCTGAAGCGGTCGAAATCGTGAACGCACTCAAAAAAGCCAGCCCGGATTTGACAGAGGCAGAGCTTGTGGTCATTCCTCCCTTCACTGCGCTGAATGAATTGAGAAAAAGTATCGAGGGGAGCTCCGTCCAACTGGGCGCTCAAAACCTGTTCTGGGAAGAAAAAGGCGCTTTTACAGGTGAACTCTCTGCTCCGATGCTCAAAGATGCGGGCTGCCAGTATGCTGTCATCGGGCATTCGGAAAGGCGCCAATACTTTGGTGAAACGAACGAAACTGTCAATAAAAAAATCAAGGCTGCCTTATCACACGAGCTGGTCCCGATCATGTGCATCGGAGAATCCCTGGATGAGAGAGAAAAGGGAAAAACAATGGACAAATTGGAATCGCAGATAAACGGTGGATTGGAAGGGTTGGGAAAGGATGAAATGGGGCGTCTAATAATCGCTTATGAGCCCATCTGGGCCATAGGCACAGGACTAACTGCCACACCCTCCCAAGCTGAGGAAATCCACCTCTTCATCAGAGGGAAACTGGCAGAAAAATATGGAAATGAGACAGCCTCCTGTGCTATAATCCTCTACGGCGGTTCTGTCAAGCCCGACAACACATACGAATTACTCAAAGAGAACAACATAAACGGAGCATTAGTCGGAGGAGCTTCCCTGGAAGCTGACTCATTCATACAGATCGCAAAAGAAGCCATAAGAGCTTACAAGGAGAAGACGTGAGTGCTATACTGACAACAATTCACATCATTGTGTGCTTCGTGCTCATCGTTGCGGTTCTTCTACAATCAGGTAAGGCCGCAGACCTGGCCGGAGCTTTCGGCGGAGGGGGAAGTCAGACGGTCTTTGGCCCTCGAGGAGCTGCAAACCTCCTCTCCAGAGCCACAACAATCTGTGCCATACTTTTTATGGTCACATCGTTGGGACTCTTCATGATCTCAGCAGCAGGAACAAAATCAGCCCTCAGTGGTGAAGAAGCACCGGTCCAAGAAAAGCCAGCCGTCACAGAAACAGAAAAAAAAGCGGAAGAAAAGAAACCTCCCGTGACAGAGAAGAAACAGGAAAAAGAACAGCCAGGCGCTCAAGCAGAAAAGAAAGCTCCTGAAAAGAAAGACTGAATATAACCCACTCAATTTATGACGGGTGTTTTTTAGATCATCCTTCCTGGCTTCGATGCCGAAGTGGTGGAATTTGGTAGACACGCATGGTTGAGGGCCATGTGAGCCTTTTAAGCTCGTGGGGGTTCGAGTCCCCCCTTCGGCATTATCCTTTTATTTTCAATAACTTACAGAATATTCTACTAACAAATTTATGTACATAATTTTGAAAAATTGGGCAATCTGTATTCGTTACTATATAGGGGTTCGTGTCAAAGCCTCGGAATCCTTCCTCTACTTTCTCAATAACTGCTTTATTATAAACGAGTTATCCAAAAAGAAAATTCATAAAATATCTACTTGGGACCATCTTAAGTCAAAAGAGTTGCAAAAATAACAAATTTCTCAGTTAAAATAGAGTGCCGAGGGCCGGATTCGAACCGGCACGCAGGATAACCAACGAGGGATTTTAAGTCCAGTACGTCTACCTGTTTCGTTTTCTCCATACAAAATAAATTGTAAATCCTGAATCAGATGCGAGATATGGGTGAACTTTAGTTGTGCGCGGTTGGATAGAATTGCTTGCCAGAAAAAGAGGTACACATGTCTTCGATTCATGCAACAAAGCCCCTTTACCCTGGAATATCCGTAATTCAATGATAAAAAAATTGTTTTAAGGAGAACCTATATGAGATTTAGAAAACAATTATTAGTCTCTGTAATTATTATTTTTTCTAAAAAAAGAAGAAATAAGTAGACAAAACCGGCAATTTGTTCTATAATCAGAATAAATGGAGGTAAAAAGAAACAATGAAAATATTATCTCGGATTGAAGAGCTTGTGATGCTGACTGTATGGCGGCTGGAGGAGAATGCCTACGGTGTTCCCATAAGGAAGTATATTATCAAGGTGACCGGTTCGGACTGGTCCATTGGGGCAATCTATGTGCCGCTCGATCGCTTGGTCAAATGGGGATATCTTGAAACGAGCCAGAGCGACCCGACAGAAGAACGCGGCGGCAGGAGCAAGCGTTATTATAAACTGACTGCCGAAGGTCTTGAGGCGCTGAATCATATAAAAAAAGTTGAGGAGTTCATGTGGTTGGACCTGCCGCATTTAGCAGTAGAAAAAGAAAAATAAAATGAGACAGATACATTCAAAACCACCGCGAATTGCCCAATGGCTCGTATCCCATACTCTCAAAGGAGAGGACAGGGATATTCTCCTTGGTGATTTCGAAGAATTTTTTACGGAAATAAAAAAAGAAGCCGGCTTTTTAAAGGCAGCCATATGGTATTGGAAACAGGTTTTTAAATCGATCCCGTTATTCCTTTCAAATCAAATTTATTGGAGTTTAATCATGATTAAAAATTATCTAAAAACCGCCGTCCGAAATCTCAAGAATGATAAAGTCTATTCCGTGATCAATATATCCGGTCTAGCAATAGGAATGGCCTGCACAATCCTCATCCTTCTATGGGTGCAGTATGAATTGAGTTTTGACCAGTTTCACAATAATGCCGGCCGGATCTATCGAGTCTCCGCTCATTATCATGATCCGGATGGTTTTGGCCAGTATCTGCCGGGTCCATTGGCCGCCTATTTAAAAGAGGGATATCCTGAGATCTTAGATGCCACCAGCTATAAACCCATGGCTATGAAACTAACCGTTGACAACAGAAGCTTCTTCAGCCAGGGAAGCTACGTGCAGCCCTCTTTTTTTAAAATATTCTCCTTTCCTTTGCTAAAAGGGGATGCGGAAACAATTTTTTTGGATCGTTATTCCATCGTAATCACTGATGAACTGGCCCAAAAATTTTTCGGCCAGGAGAATCCCGTGGGAAAAACCATGACCTTCATGGGTGGGGATGTGAAGGTGACTGGAATTATAAAAAATATCCCCAAAAATTCGCATCTTCAATTTGATTTCCTGGTTCCCTATGAGATCGGATTTTACTCCATGAGGATATGGTCCAATAACAGCGTATTCTCCTATGTAAAGCTGGCCGAACATGCAGATTCGCATGCGGTTAGCCAAAAAATTTCTGATGTGGCCAAAAAACACCGCCAGAACTGCAATTACGACCTTTTTCTTCACCCCCTGGCAAAAATCCACCTTTATGCCCTGGGAGGAGGTGGACAGATCACCTATGTCTACATCTTTACGATCATGGCTGTTTTCGTTCTTCTTATCGCCAGCATCAATTTCATGAATCTGTCCACTGCCCGGGCGGAGAAACGTTTCAAAGAAATTGGAGTCAAAAAAGTTTTGGGCTCAAGCCGCCCTCAATTGATCAAGCAGTTCTTGAGCGAATCCATTTTGCACTCATTTATCGCCCTGTTCTTAGCCCTGTTTCTAACCGCACTGCTTATTCCCTCTGTAAATAGTATTCTGAACACCCCGCTTAAACTCAATTTTTCCCTGATGTGGATATGCAGCTTTATCGGTATTGCCCTTTTAACAGGCGTATTTTCCGGAAGCTACCCGGCTTTATACCTATCCGGATTTCGTCCCCTGGCTGTTTTAAAAGGACCGTTTGGAAGCCGGTCGAAAGTCCGATCTCGGGCAACCTTTTTAAGAAAAACACTGGTCGTGATGCAGTTCTCTCTTTCCATATTCTTTATCATCGGCATCCTGGCCATCACACGGCAAATGAATTACATCAGAACCATAAATCTAGGGTATGACAAAGATTATCTTGTTGTGGTTAAGACCTCAGGAGAACTGCGGAAAAATATACAAGTCATAAAAAACGAGCTGTTAGAAAATCCCGCAATCCTGAATGCGACTGTGAGCATGATGAGCCTGGTTGATTGGGGAAGCTCAGTGACCGACCGACATCTGAGCTGGACGGGGAAATCAGGAGAATACAGCTTTATGATGGGACAGAACTTTGTGGATTATGACTTTTTGGACACCCTTAAACTGCAGATGGCTCAAGGACGTTTCTTTTCCCGGGAATTTCTCTCAGACCCCAAAGAAGCCTGTGTGGTAAACGAGGCGGCCGTGAAAGCCATGCGTATGGATGAGCCATTGGGAAAAAAATTCTATATAAACGCGGGAACGGATTCCGAGCGACCTAAAACCATCATAGGAGTGGTCAAGGATTTCAACACCCAATCCCTGCATAAAGAGATCCGGCCTTTCTGGTGGGAATTTACCAACAGCGGAAGTTACCTCTGCCTTAAACTCCAAGGCCGCAGCACTTCTGCCTCTCTAAAATTCATCGAGAATAAGATCAAGGAATTTGTCCCGGATGATCCATTTTCCTATTATTTTTTGGATGACAAACTGAACAGCCTTTACCAGACCGAACAACTGACAGGAAGTCTCACCCGATACATAACTTTTTTGGCTGTATTCATTTCCTGTCTGGGATTGTTCGGGCTGGCCTCTTTTTCTGTAGAAAGACGGACAAAGGAGATAGGCATCCGCAAGGTTCTTGGATCTTCTTCATCCCAGGTGGTTTTACTCCTGACCAAAGAGTTCACAAAATGGGTGCTGATGGCCAATGTTTTGGCCTGGCCGGCAGCCTATTTTGCGGTCAACCTATGGTTGAAAAATTTCGCCTTTAAAACTGCAATCTCCGTCTGGATATTCCTGCTGGCAGCCGGGCTTTCTCTTCTTATCGCCCTTATCACGGTCAGCCTTCAGTCCATAAGAGCCGCCACAGCCAATCCGGTCGATTCGCTTCGGTATGAGTGAAAATTGAAATGAAATTATAATTTTCCATTTATGTAATACTTCCCTCCCCCCTTTGCTGACAACAGCCGGCTTTATTCGCGTTACTTTGCGTATAACCAATATGCGTTTGTGACCATT
>CAZSGR010000168.1:0-7350 GCA_964606185.1 uncultured Eubacteriales bacterium | reverse complement strand
TGTGGTCGTTTCACTCCTGCTCCTCACAAGGAAGCAAGACCGATTTGAGGACGGTTCGAGTCATAAAACAAACATTCTCCCCTGCTGTTACTGCTCTCGGCACAGTCAAGCCTCAAGTGGGTGCTGAGGTGCGTCTGGGTGCTCGTATACCGGGCAAGGTAGAGCACCTCCGTGCCAATATCGGAGACTTTGTCAAGAAGGGGCAAATCATCGCAGAGCTTGAAAAAGATGACTTAAAGGGGACTGTGGAGAAGCGGAAAGCCGAACTCGACAGTGCCTTTCTCAATCTCGCTGCGAAGAAGACTCTCGGCCCTATCGAGGTCGAGAAGGCCGAAGCCGAGCGGGACCGGTTGAAAGCTATCCATGACCTTGAAGCCGCAGAGTATGAGAGGCAAGAAACTCTTTTCAAGGAGGACCTCACATCCAAGCAGATTCTTGACCAGGCAAGGGAGGAGCTCTTAGTGGCCAGAAAGGATTTAGAGGCAAGTTTAAAGACGTTGGAACTGACAAAGATTAGGTTCAATGAAGACTTGAAACGGCTCAAAGCAGAAGTTGAAAGTGCGAAGGCCGCGTTGAAAATTACGGAGGTGGAATTGTCATACGCCACCTTATGTGCTCCTATATCAGGAATCATCGCCTCTGTCTCGACGCAGGAAGGGGAAACCGTGGCTGTGGGTTTGAGCGCGCCCACATTTGTGACAATTATAGATCTAGATCGGCTTCAGGTCGAAACGTATGTTGACGAAGTCGATATCGGTAAGATCAAGATTGGCCAAAAAGCCGCTTTTTCAGTTGAGGCTTTCCCTTCGGTTGAGATAGAAGGAGAAGTTGTGGGAATTTTTCCAAAAGCCATACTCAGAGAAAATGTTGTTTTTTATAGCGTCGTGGTTTGGCCCCTGAAACCGCCTTCAGTCACTCTCCGTCCGGAAATGACGGCCAACGTCTCGATATTCCTTGCATCCCGTAAGGATGTTCTTCTGGTGCCGGCGAAATCTGTGAAAAAGTCCGAAGGTTCCAACTTTGTTTATGTACTCGAGAAAGGGAAGCCGGTGAAACGTGAGGTGCGAGTCGGATGGAAACAAGGCCAATTCATTGAAATCATAGAGGGTCTCAAAGAAGGGAATGAAGTGCTCGAATATCATGGCGATTGGGAGGAGGAATTATGAACAGAGTCATTCGGATTGCCAAAGAATCGATGCGGATGATGGGAGGAAACAAGTTCCGAGTATTCATCATGATGCTCGGCATAGCCGTTGGAGTGGCTTCTCTCACTATGATGATCTGTGTGAGCAAGGGGGCATACGAGGAAGTCATGGATACTGTCAACAGGCAGGGCCCGGACTTGTTGCAGGTCCGGCCAGGAACCGATAAACACACCGGGCTTCCTTCCGGAAGCCGTGAAGTTGTCTCGCTCGTTGAGGAAGACGCGGATGCCATTCTTCAGCATGTTGGAAATCTCCGTGCGGTTAGTCCGGTTAAGGACCGCAAAGAGATTGAAGTGAAATATGAAGATAAGTTCACTTTAACAAGAATATTCGGGGTCAATCCGGTATGGTCTGAGATCCGTGATTTTGGACCATCGAGAGGAGAGTTTATCTCCGATGAGGATGTGTCCTTTGCTGCCAGAGTGTGCCTCATAGGACAGACTGTCAAGAAGAACTTGTTCGAGAACAAGGATCCAATCGGAGAAACAATTCGAATCAAGAATGTTCCGTTCACTGTCAAGGGTGAACTTCAGTGGAAGGGGATATCTGCCGAGGGTCGGGATCGAGACGACCGGATCGTTATTCCTATCACAACCTATACCAGGAGGCTGTTCAGAGATATTTATTTGACCCAGATAGTGATCACTGTCGAGGATACTGATAAAATGGACAAGACTGTAGAGGACGTGCGTGCTTTGCTCCGTGAACGCCATAAAATTGCACCCGGCGAACCCGATGATTTTGCCATGAGAACTCCTCAGGACCTGGTAAACATGGCGTCCGAGGCATCCAGGTCTCTGATAAACCTGCTCATTGGAATCGCCGGATTTTCATTGCTGGTCTCGGGTATTGTGATTACAAATATTATGCTCGCATCCATTTCAGCAAGGAAAAATGAAATAGGGATCAGGAGGGCTTTTGGCGCAAAGAAAGGTGATATCCTCAACCAGTTCGTGATGGAATCCTTCCTCATCGCAATAATGGGTGGTATTTTGGGAACGATCCTGGGATACGGAGGTTCGGTCACTCTTTCGATCTTGAAAGTGGCGGCAAGCAAAATCACACTTTTGGCTCTTGCTGCTTCTATCGTGTCCTGCGCTGTGATTGCTCTTGTCTTTGGCCTGTATCCTGCCAAGAAGGCGGCGAACCAGAATCCCGTGGATGCTCTGAGAGTCTAAAGGAAAAGGGAGAGGTGTTTAGCCATGTTTAAGACTGAGAACATTGAAAAAACGTATAAAAAAGGCTCTGTTTCAACTCATGTTTTGCGCGGCATTACACTGTCGGTTGATCGAGGGGAATATGTGGCAGTCATGGGTACATCAGGGACGGGCAAGACCACACTGATGAACATTCTTGGCTGTCTGGATAAGCCCACGAGTGGAAAGTTTGAACTGGAAGGCCTTGATGTCTCCACACTAGACGACGATGCTCTTTCTGCGCTCAGGAATAAAAAGGTAGGGTTTGTCTTCCAGCAGTTTTTTCTTTTGGAACGGACGACTGCGCTCGACAACGTTCTTTTGCCTTTTATCTATGCGGATAGCTACCCGGCAGATGCGATAGAACGTGCCAGGAAGGCACTCTCTAGTGTCGGACTCGAAGATCGGATAGAATACCTTGCCAGCGAGTTATCAGGCGGTCAGCAACAGAGGTTGGCTATCGCTCGAGCCCTGATCAATGATCCTGATGTTATCCTCGCGGACGAACCGACAGGCAATTTAGATTCCAAGAGCACCGATGAAATCCTGGAAATATTTAGCCGCCTCAATAAAGAAGGGAGAACGATAGTTGTCGTTACACATGACCGGGCTGTGGCTAAATACGCTCAACGGATCCTGGAGCTCAAGGACGGTCAGATAAAAGAAAGCGCATAGCGGTTCGTCATACGTAAGGAATAGCTTGAAACTGACAAAAACCGTCTCCTTGTCATTTAAAATTCTGACTGCTCATAAATTGCGCACTTTCCTGTGTATATCCAGCATGGCTGTTGGAGTTGCTGCTGTTGTCGTGATGGTGTCCATGGGACGGGGAGTTCAAAAGCGCATAATGGACATGATTCACGATATGGGCACCAACTTGATCGTTGTCAATGCGGGCCATGTTACCCTTGTGGGAGGCAGAGAAAGGCAGTCAGCGATTGTGACGACTCTGCGGCCCGGGGACGCTGATGCCATAATGGACCACTGTGCTTCTGTTGCAGCAGTAGCTCCCGAGGCCAGTAGAAAGATGAACGCTCAGTGGGAATCGGAAAACTTGATGACGAATATCATCGGAGCCCCGCCTGCCGCTTTTGAGATCCGGAATATTGAAATCGAAATGGGCCGCAATTTCGATTCGGTCGAAAACGATACAGCTAGGAGAGTGGCGATTGTGGGCTCTGTGATCGTTGAAAAACTGTTTAACGGTGAGGACCCCGTCGGTCGTCAGATCCGAATCGGTCTTGCACTCTTTGAAGTGGTGGGAGTCATGAGGGCAAAAGGAGTGGATGCGAACGGAGTGGATCGAGACGACAGAATTCTCATCCCCTTAAATACGGCAATGCGTCGATTAATGCGAATCACCTACATCCAGAAAATCCATATTCAGGTTGCCAGTTCCGAGAAATTGCAGCGTGCGGAAACGGAAATCAGACAGCTATTACGGGAGAGACACCGATTGCGGGATAAGCCTGACGATTTCACTGTACAAAACCAGGCCACACTGATTCAAACAGAGAGGGAATCTGCCCGGATTTTGACTCTTCTTGTGGGAAGTGTTGCCGCCATATCGCTTCTTGTTGGAGGTATTGGGATTCTCGCAGTCATGCTAACAGCCTGCCGGGAGAGAAGAAAAGAAATTGGATTGCGCCGGGCTATTGGAGCACGGCGTCGTGATATTCGCACTCAATTCCTGTTCGAGTCTCTGATTATTGCCATTCTTGGTGGATTTTTCGGTGCGGCCCTCGGTATGCTTTCTTCTTTTCTTGCTTCTGTGATCGGGGGCTGGACAATTGTTGAGTCGTGGGACGCCATCGCTGGAGGATTGATGTTATCGACGGCGGTTGGGTTGATTTTTGGGATCTTCCCCGCTTCGAAAGCCTCAGCGTTAGAGCCCATCGAGGCGCTCAGAGCCGAGTGAAACCTGATAAAGTCAGCAACTTACTAAAAAATCAACAAGTTCCGGAAGATTAGGGAGGGCTGTATCTTTCCAATTATCTGTATTGTCCGCATTGTTCTTTGCGGAAAGGGGACACTACAGTGACGCAATCGTAAATCTTTCATTCATACCGCAGGGAATCCACCGGATTGGCTGTTGCTGCTTTAACGGTCTGGTAACTGACAGTTAATAAAGCAATAAATAGAGCAATCGTTCCTGACAAAATGAATATCCAAATATTTATATTGATACGATAAGCGAAGTTCTGAAGCCATCTGTACATAGCATAATAGGCAATAGGCCAGGAGATAAGGTTTGCGAAAATAATCCATTTTGTGAATCCCGTTGAAAGAAGAAAAATGATTCTAGTAACCGATGCGCCGAGAACCTTGCGGATGCCGATCTCTTTGGTGCGTCTTTCCGCCGAATAGGATGCCAGTCCGAATATTCCGAGGCAGGCAATGAAAATCGTCAATCCGGAGAAAGATACAAGCATCTGCCCCAATTTCCGTTCTGAGCTATACATTTGGTTGAAGTTGTCATCCAGAAAAAAATACTCAAATGGATATCTTATCTTAAAACGATCATACGTTTCACGAAAATAGTCCAATGTAGAGGGGATATTAGCTGACCCGATGCGGACATGCAAATAATAATTATCGGGTCGACATAATATAAACAGAGGTTTCATATCAAGATGCAGGGAGTGAAAATGAAAGTCTTTGACCACACCGACTACCACTCTTTCCCTGTTTCCCCATAATTGGATTTTTTTCCCGATTGGATGAACCCAATTGGCTTCTCTAACGAATGTCTCATTGACGATGACGGCATCGTTCCGATCAGTACCGAACGCCTCAGAAAAATGCCTGCCCTTAACAATCTCCATCTGAAAGACGTCGAAAAAATTAAAATCTGCGTACAACCAAGAAAGAGCGGAATGTTCTTCCATACTACCATCTTCTCTTTCGGCTTTCCCACTGACTGAACTTTTAACATATGTGGGCAGGTGATTCGATGTGGCGATACCTCGGACATTCGGATTTTGCAGTATCAAATTCCTGAAAGCGGAAAAATTCTCACGGACACCAGGATCCGCCATCCCCATAACCACTACATGTTCGCGGAGATAACCCAGGGGTTTCTCCTGAATATATTTGATCTGTCGGAATATCAAGAACGACAATATCATCAAGACAATGGTGATGCTGAATTGAAAAGTAACCAATATATTTCTGAGGCTGGTCCCCTTGGCCGTCAGACCTGTTTTGCCCTTCAATACGATTACAGGCTTGAAAGATGAAAGCACCACTGCCGGGTAGATGCCGGATAGCATACCGCTAACGACCATGATGGCAGGGAGACCCAAAATAAAGGGCCATTCAATGACCGAATTGAACGGGATGTTTCTCTCAACGAACCGATTGAATCCAGGAAGCAAAACATAGACAAGTCCCATCGCTACAAAGAGGGATAATGCGGAAAAGAAAATGAATTCCCCGATGAACTGCCAGAACAACTGGTGCTGCCGCCCTCCAACCACCTTGCGGATGCCGATCTCCTTCATCCGTTTAGCAGCTTGGGCCGAAGAGAGGTTCATGGTATTGATGCAGGCGATTAGCAGGATGAAAGCTGCGATGGAGGAAAACAGGCGAATCAGTGTGATGGAATTGTTCATGGAAAATTCACCGTTGAGATGGGAGCGTAAATGGATACTTTCCAGTGGTTGTAAAAAATAAGTCTGATTACTCATATCATCCCAACCAAAATCTTTGAATTTCTTATTCATAAGGACGGCGAGTTTTTTTTCGAGGTCAATCTTTGCTGATTTGTCTTGAAGGAGACAATAGGTGTAATGATTGTGATTCCCCCACCATTGGAATTGACTTACTCGTTCCTCTGCTGAATACTGGCTGATGAAAGGAATCAGCCAGTCGAATTGAATGTGGGAGTTTTCCGGCACATTTTCCACGATGCCAGCGATCTCAAAATGGCCAAGAGAACAATGTAGCATTTTGCCGATAGGATCCTCATTTCCAAAAAATTTCTCAGCCAATTGAGTACTGATGATAATTGACTCAGGTTTCTCCAGAATTCCTTTTTTATCGCCCCTGATCAATTGAAAGCTGAAGACAGCGAAGAAGTATTCATCTGCAAAGAGTCCTGTTTCATAAAAGCTTTCTTCTTCCCTCGACAGCAAAAGGTGATCGATTGGTTTGAATCTAGTGGCGAATTGAACTTCCGGGTATTCTTCCGTCAATGAGGGTGCCAAAGCAGCAACTGACATGGCGCCAGCATCCTTTCCCATATACATTTCACCCGTGTTTTGATATGCCACTCTAAAAATACGATCCGAGTGCTCATGAAAGGTATCGTAACTCACTTCGTATTCAACATAGAGCATTATGAGAATAAAAAAAGTCATACCGGTAACCAAACCTGTGATGTTAATAATGGAGAATGTTTTATGCCTCTTGATGTTTCTTAAGGTGATTTTTAAATAGTTTTTCAGCATGATGAACCTCCAAGCAATATTCATCCGGAAGACTCCAAAGCATAATTTGAAGATTTGGAACCAGAGCCAAATCTTAGTCCTCAAGAGGCCGGACTCTTCCAAAATTCGGCAAAGGCCTCTTCAAGATCACCGGATCTTTCGAGATAGTAATCCTGGGAATAGAGAAACCCAAGAATCTGCTCAGCTAGTCGGGGGACAGCAGGGAAGGTCCTTTTCATTTCTCCTTCTCCAAAGAAATCTTAGGGATGCCAGCCCATACCTGTTCGTGAGCCTTTTTGAGCTTCTGTAGATTTCGCAGGCCGTCCGGCGTGACCTCGTAATAGAATTTACTTTTCCCACCTCGTTTAGCGGTAGGATCGCCCTTTATTCTCCTGACATATTGTTTTCGGACAAGATTATCTAAGGGCTGGTATATGGAAGCAAAGGACCACTTGTCTCCCATGTCTTTGTAGATTTGCTTCCGGATGCTCACACCGTAGGCATTGCCTTTGAGCTTAA
>CAZSGR010000167.1:0-7400 GCA_964606185.1 uncultured Eubacteriales bacterium | reverse complement strand
TGGATATTAATATAATATATACGCGGTTTTTTGTCAAAATGTTTACAATATTTTTATCTGTTATGGATAAAAATTTTGGAGAGTTACTCATTGATAGGCTCAGGGGACTTAAAATCCCTCGTTGGTTATCCAAGGTGCCGATTCAAGTCTGGCCCTCCGCATTTCTGAGCCTCCTGATTTTCTCAAGAAATTTGTTGAGATGGTTTTAATTTGCCTTATCTTTCCTTTTTAGCGTCCTTATCCATAGCTAAATGAGTTTGAGCAAAATCCGACCCACCACAGATACACGGGTAGAAGTCTAAAGGTGAGATAGAGCCTCTGACTTTGAATCCAAAGGTTAAGGATTCAAATCTTTCCGGCCAGTTGATGTAGTCATTCGATCTCCACAGAAATTCAGCGGTAAAATTCTTTAGGGAAATAGACGCTCTTAAAAAAAATATTGACAACTGGAGACATCTAGCCTATTTTTATAAAGGACTAACAGCAAGGGGAGCGAGAACTTAACATACTTTTAACAAACTCTTTGCATCTTCTTAACAACTTTTAGGCTGAAAATCTCTATTTTATCAGCAAGAAGAAGATAACAGGGAAGTTTCGAAATGGAATTTGTAACCAAAAAGGAAAAAAGCATGCGGGTGCATGTGATCATCAATCCAGTCTCGTCTGGAGGAAAAACCGGAGCGAGACAATGGGAAATCCTTAGTGCTCTCGAGAGAAAGCTGGGAAGTGCATATTCCCTCTGCGTGACAAGTGAGCCGTTAGAAGCCAGTTTTTCTGCGAGGCAAGCGATCCTGGATGGGAGTGAATTGATTATAACAATCGGAGGGGACGGGACTATACAGGAGACAGTCAACGGGTTTTTTTCGAACGGGAATTTACTCAATCCTTCCTGTCAACTCGGAATCATTGACAGCGGCACCGGTCACGGATTTGCTCAGAGTCTGGGCCTGCCGACAGGATTAGGAGAACAGCTTGAAGTGATTCAAAGAGGGCAAACCCAGTCCATCGATCTCGGGAAGGTTGTCTTCTCGGATGAGATCAATCAGCCAAGCGAGCACTATTTTATAAACGAATGCCAGGCTGGAATTGGGGGAGAAGTCGTTAGACGCGTCCAGTCAAAGCATAAAAGACTGGGTGGGTTTATTGCCTTTGGCGCGATTACACTTTTGACGGCACTCCGTTATCCCAATCAATCCATGACAGTCGAAATAGACGGGATGACCGGAATAACGGAGCGTTTTATCGGAGTTGTGATAGGGAACGGGAACTACATGGCTGGAGGAATGAACCTTATCCCCCATGCCCGGGTGGATGACGGTTTGTTTGATATTCTCTTAATGCATGAGCAGTCCATCCCTCAACGTCTGTGGAACTTCCCAAAAATTTATTCCGGACGGCATTTAGCCTCCTCAAAGTTTACTCAATATAAAGGAAAAAAAGTCACTCTTTCTTCCAGCGAGAAAGTCCCTTTCGAAGCTGACGGTGAATTTCTTGGCAGCCTGCCGTGTTCAATAGAAATAGTGCCTTCGGCCCTGCAGGTCAGGCTCAAGATTTTGGAGAAAAAATAGGTCATGAAAAGCTTGAACATGAAAATGAAAAAGATTGAGTTTGAGATACGCATTTTTATCTCATTCAGCATCGTCATTCTCATCTGTGCGCTTTCCTTTTCGGTATTTGCTGAATACCCAGCCAATGCGGTCGTCATTGGCAAATTAGCCGGTCTTTCCGGGGAGACGTCATTATCTTTAGGATTCTGGATGGCGGCTCTCATCACGGCAGTCGCATCCGTTCTCAGGATGTGGTCCGGGAGTATTTTGACATCGAAACGCATGATGGCCTTTCCAGTGCAGGATGACTCTCTTCTTATCATTGGACCGTATCTTGTCGTTCGGAATCCGATTTACCTCGCGGACCTCATCGCTTTTTCCGGGTTCGTGCTCTGCCTGCCCTTCATCGGAATACTTCTGCCTGTGCTCTTATACCTCCACTACACTCAACTCATCAAATATGAGGAAGTCTCTTTGGAAAAACAATTTAAACTCCAGTTCGCTAGTTATAAGACGCGTGTTCCTCGATTGATCCCGAATCACAGGAGTCTTGGCTCAGTGAAAGCCGTCTTCAGGGAGTTCGAGATCAACCGCGATGGATTCAGACATAACGCCGTCTATCTGCTTCTCATTCCCGGTTTCATCGTGGCTTCTTTCACTCATGAACTCCTTCATGCGATTTTAATCGGATTGCCCGCCATCATCGATTGGGCCGTCATACACACAATAATCGGAACAGCAAAAAATCCCAATCACAATGATATCCAGAAAGCTGAACAGAAGAGAATCCGTTCGGATAAGAAAGTATTTGAAGACATACTGTATGCGCAGTGCTGGGAAGATCCGCGTATTGACCGGGAAGCTTTTCACACGACCTCAGATGATGTGGTCTTTTCGATCACTTCAGGGGGGTGCAATGCTCTCGCTTTCTTGCTTGACAATCCTCGGAAGGTCATTGCTCTGGATTTGAATCCCCAACAAAATTTTTTACTGGACCTGAAGATTTCGGCATTTAAAGCCCTCTCTTACGAGGAATTGCTCGGGTTTATGGGAGTGAAGAAATCCAGGGATCGTTTCCAATTGTATGAACGGATTCGGGTTTTGCTGTCGGCTGAAAGCGCCGGATACTGGGATGGGCAGCCGAAGAAAATCCAGCGCGGTATTATCCACAGCGGTCGCTATGAAGCGTATATGCGGTTATTAAAAAGAATCGTGATCACTCCATTGATCAGCAAAAAAACGTTGATGAAGTTTTTCGAAACTGAAGACCCAGCGGAAAGGGCGGTTCTCTTTCGTAAAAAATGGGAAAATTTCAGGTGGTGGTTTCTCACCAGAGTCATGCTGAGCCGCAGATTAAACACGCTGTTCTTCGATAAAGCGTTTTTTGCCTATCTCGATGAGAGATTTTCCTTCGGGAATCATTTTGCGGAGAAAGCTAAGCGGGCCATCACTCAGCTGCCTTTGAAAGAAAACCACTTTTTATCCTATATTTTGCTCGGAAAATTTTACGACGAGGACAATCTCCCCCAGTATCTAAAGCGTGAGAATTATGATGTCATCCGCAGCCGGGTGGACCGGATCGAGATAGTGACGGATAGCTGCGAGAACTATTTTTCTTCTTTACCTGATTCGAGCATTTCCAAGTTTAACTTCACCAATATTTTTGAATGGATGGCCGATGACGCGTATGAAGAGTTGCTCAAAGAGACAGTCCGGGTGGCAAAGGATAAAGCGGTCCTCACTTATCGAAATCTTCTTGTTTACCGGGAACATCCCTCAACCCTGAACGGCAGTATTCGGTCTCTTCAAAAAATGGCCAGGTCACTTCATGAGAAAGATTTGTCATTTATCTACAACAACTATGTCGTGGAAGAAATTCAGAAGAGAGATGAAAAATGACATACAGAGCTGTCTCGATCTCTGAGGCTCGGCAGATGAAGGACTTTCTGAGGTTGTCGTTTCGTGTTTATGGCGAAGACCCGAACTGGGTTCCGCCGTTTAATTCGTTTGTGAACAAATCAGCGAAAACCAAGGAGGTGTAAAATGAAATTTTCAGTCATCAAGCACGGTGTGAATCCATTACGGGATAAAATCGCTGAGGCGATCGCCCAAAAATTTGTTGAACATGGTCATGAGAAGGCATCGCCTGAAAACAACATTCAGTTTGTCTTGAACCTGATCGATGTCGACGACCCAAAGTTTTTTCGCCGTGGTTCTCAATCCATTTTTGTTTTTTCTGTGGTCACAGTCGAAAAACCGGTAGAGAACCTGCGTTCTGTCAGTTACACGACTCTTGTGCGCTCTCTCTCCAACATGGTCCTGAGCATTGTGCCTTCCAAAAGGGATTCTCATGATTCTCCGGAAAAGGACACTGAAATATACTTCACAACGCCGGAAACAGGTTTTTTTCATCATGCGTTCGACCCGGAATATGTTTACCAACAGATCATGCCGATTGCCGGATCCCATTTTGCCATGAGGAACGTTTTGACCACTGACTTGCCTTCCCAGTACTGGAAGACTTCTCCTGTGGTTGAAGAGTTGAAGCAGTTCGGAAAAGAGCTTGATAATCTCGGAGTCCTTCCCTCGCCCTTTCCACTCAGAGAGGTTCTCTCAGAAACAGATATCCAGCAGATCTACGATCTCTTTGAAATGAAAGGTCTGAGCTGGGGAAATCTCAGCGTCCGTGAGCCTATTCCTGAGTTTGGAGAGGCCACATTCTGGATGAGTGCCCGGGGAGTGAACAAAGCCAAGCTTTCTGCAGTGGGGAAAGACATATTATTGGTCAAGGGATTTGATTTTGAGCAGGGTCACGCCCTGGTGAGTGTTCCTCCTGATCACGACCCAAAGGCGCGAGTGTCGGTTGACACGGTTGAACACGCCCTTCTTTACAGGACTTATCCGGACATAGGCGCAATTGTTCATGTGCATGCTTGGCTGGAGGATGTACTTTGCACGCGGCAGATCTATCCCTGTGGGACACGGGAACTGGCGGAAGCGGTTGTCGACCTCTTTCGTCAAACCGATAATCCTTCCCAGACGGCTGTCGGGCTCAGGAATCATGGGCTCACAATCACAGGACCAAGTCTGGATGATATTTTCAACCGGATTTCCGGCAAGCTCATTCTCGAAGTTCCGATGATTTCATAATTGGGGAAAGAGTCTATCCTTTTGCTGATTGTTCTGCAATTTATGTCGATTTGACTATCTTGTTTGCCGTTGAACATATCGTTTTGAATGTGATACACTCGTTCTTGGATATCAGCAGTCAGTATTAAGGGAAAATTGTGAGTAATTTTTGTCAACCATCAAAAGGAATTTCTTGTCAATGATCACCCGCCTCCAACATTTTAGAGTGCGATTGACCAGAGGTGCAGGAACACACAGAGGGGGGCGGGAAAAGGATATCGACCATGAGATATGAGGAAGGGGTCTTCATAGGATTCGGAGGAATAGAGCTGTACTGGCAGTGCTGGCGCCCACAGGAAGCAGGAAGAGGAGTCATAGTGTTCGTGCCGGGCTTGGGTGATCACAGCAGCCGGCACGCAAAGCTGGTGAACTGCCTGGTGGATTCAGACTATGAGGTCTACGCCTTCGACCTGAGGGGCAACGGACGATCGCCGGGTCAAAGAGGACATATCAACTCCTGGCAGGAATTGAGGGAGGACGTAAGAGCCTTCAAGAAGCACGTAGAATTGCGGAGTCCGGATCTGCCTCTTTTTCTGCTGGGATTCAGTTTGGGCGGGCTCACCGCACTGGAGTACGCCCTGCACTACCCGCAGGGGTTGCGAGGGGTGATAGCCATCTCTGCGCCGGTGGGGAATGTGGGAGTGCCTTTGATCATGATGAAACTCGCACCAGCCATCAGCCGCATATTCCCACGGTTTTCGATGGACATGAGAATCGACAGGAAATGGATATCCAGAGATCCCCAGGTTGAGAAAGCACACAGGAGCGATCCTCTCAACCACGGTAAAGCCAGTGCACGGCTAGGGGCGGAGTTCCTGGCGGCCATTGCCCGGACACAGGCGCGGGCCGCCGATCTGAGTGTGCCGCTGTTGATACAACATGGCAGTGGGAACATGATCGCGAAGCCTGAAGGTGGCCGGGAGTTCTTCGGAAAGGTCACCATTGCCGACAAGCAGTACAGCCTGTATGAAGGTGCCTACCACGAGCTCGATGACGATCTGGATATGGAGCGGGTCTTTGCTGATCTGACTGACTGGCTGAGAAAACACTGAAAGGCCGGCGGGTACGGTGGCTTGACGGCCTGAACGCCTGACTCCGCTGGCGCCTGAAGAGCGGCTATGCCCGTAGCCTGGACAAGCCCGAGGCGAAGCGGTACGAATACACACCTGGGGGGAGTTCCAATAAAAGAGATTCTCTCCGTCCAATTTCCTGTTCCCCCTCCAAGGAAAACATCGTTGTGGAGAAACGATGTTGGGGGGTTCCAAGGGGGTGTGACCCCTTGGTCGCAGGACGCTTTATGGCGTCTGAGAAGGGGAGGCAGAGAGCGTGAGGAAGCAAGCGAGCGTTGGAAGGGGGAAAGCGAAGCTGTTCCCCCTTCCAAGGTTCTCGTAGGGGCAAAGCCTGCGTGTTTTCGATGCACTCAGTCTGATCTCTTGCACATCTTGTTATCACGGATTTGGAGATGCTTTCTTCCAAACATACCAAGTTGACATTGATTTTTCTGTGTGTTAATGCTTTAAAGAGGATATATGAAAAACAATTTTAGAGGGGAAAATATCAGTTTCAACCGGGAGTGTCAATATATGCCCCCTGAGGGAGGCTGTTAGATGATTGTATGGGTTGTTGTTTTAACTGTATTAGCAGTTTTATCCTATCTTTCAGATGTCGGTGTGCTCATGTTCTTGCAGAATTTAAGGATCCCATTCCTGAACGCCTCTATCATGAGTATTCTCCTGCTGCTCTGTGCGGCGGCGATGCTGATCAGAGTCCTGCTGAAGATGAAACAAAAAGAGAAAGAGCTGCTCGGAACAAAGATCACCGCTCTTGAGAAAGAATTACAGGCCTTTAAAGAGAAAGTGGGATAAACAGCTGAAAATAGGTTTTCAGTTAAGGTGTTTTATTTCTTCTTCTTTATTTTCTTTTTCTTCGAAGGAACGTCAATCGATATCCATTGTGGGAAGATCCAGCTCAGAATCTCCTCCTTGACATCTTTATCCATCTTCTTTATTTTTAGCCCCATTTCCATCTTATTATTGGCGTATTTATTCCAGGTGATTTCGCCGGACAAAAGAGTTATGATTTTTTTTTCGGGAAGGTATATCTTTATATCAACAGCAGATCCTGGTTTGAGTTTTTCAAAGTTTATTTTTAATTTTAGCCCTTCATTAGAAAAATCCTTGACATTGACTCTCCCGGTGATGACACTTCTCCCCTCTGAATCCACGAGTTCTGCGGGAATCAGGCACTTCGCCCGGCTGTGTTTCCTTTTTTCGTTATCCACCTTCTCCAACTTGTCCTTAAATATATCATTGAAAAGAAATAATTTCAATACAATTTCAATGTGAGTCCCCATGGGAGCTATTTTTGACGTGGATGTGGTGATGTGGAATAAGGGGATATGGAAAGGCATGTTATTCCATATGAACCACGAAAAGAAGGTGTGCTTTGGATTTTAAGGCTATTCAAACAGGATTTGCTCAAGCGTGAATGGTTGAGATTTGACTGGGCGTTTTTCTTTGAGGTAAACTTTCCAGCAGATACAGCCCATTTTGCAGGACGGCCGGGATTCAGGTATGAGTGTTTGTGTCAATCCTCATCCATTTGAAAACAGAGGTTCTTCATAGACTGACGGCTGTTTGATTAGAGTTCTGCAGAAAAGGAGAG
>CAZSGR010000166.1:5799-7414 GCA_964606185.1 uncultured Eubacteriales bacterium | reverse complement strand
GAATTGGTCGAGGAGAAATGCATCCGCAAACTGTACACAGATCCCATGACTGAAGACGGAGAATGGAATATTATCCTCCCTTATTCCGGAATTTCTACAAAAAAAGGCCGCGTGTCACAAAAAATTCTGGTGGCCCCTCTCAGCGTAATTTCTTCGATCCAAAATCCTCAGATCATCGGTGTTGTCAGCTCATCCACAAGAGCATCCATAAAGATCTATCTCAAGCAGGAAACTTACGACAGATGGTTATTTTTCTACGGCCTGGACCCAGATAAATTTCCAGAAATCGTCTATTATGGAGAAGACGAAAAGGATTGATGGATTCCATTCTCATCATCGCTGGGGAAAATTCAGGAGAAAAATACGGAGCAGACCTCGTCCATCAATTTAAAAAACTCCATCCGGCATTCACCTTTTTTGGCATAGGGGGAAAACACATGGCAACAGAAGGGGTTGAAATCCTTTTCTCTATCAATGAGCTTGGAGTTGTCGGCGGTTTTGAGGTTCTCTCTCATCTTCCCCGGATCAAAAGGATCTTCAATCGAATCAAGAATGAGGTCAAGCGACGTCAGCCGGTCGCATCGGTTCTTATCGATTCTCCGGATTTTAACCTTCGTCTCGCAAAAAAGCTCAAAAAACAATCGATCCCAGTCCTTTACTATATCAGCCCAACTGTATGGGCCTGGCGGAGAGGGAGACTCAAAACCATAAAGAAAACAATCGAAAAGATGATGCTGATCTTCCCTTTCGAGGAAAAAATATATAAAGAGTCTAAGATTCCGGCTGTTTTTGTCGGACATCCTCTCAAGGAAAAAATCAGGACGACACTCACCCGGCAACAGCTCCTGGAAAAATATGGTTTGGATTCTCAAAAGAAGCTTATCACTCTACTCCCAGGAAGCCGAAGAAGTGAACTCAAAAATCATATGCCTGTACTGGCTGAAGCAATTGACTTGATAAAAAACGAATGGGACGCTCATTTCTCCCTTCTTCTAGCTGAAGGCCTTGATAAAAATCTCATCTCAGATTTTCTTCATCTCTTTCCTGATGATTTGATCGTTTTCACCGAGAACCACTACGAGGCGATTTCTGCAAGCGACATCGTCCTTTCTGCCTGCGGCACGGCAAACCTGGAGGCAGCCCTCCTGGAAACTCCCCTTCTCGCATTCTACCGTATCTCGCCTCTCACCTATTCATTCGGACGCTGGCTGGCCCATATAGACGATTTTAGTATCGTGAATATCCTTGCTGGAACAAGGGTCATTCCTGAACTGATTCAGCAGGATTTCACTCCAGAGAGTATCTTCCGGGAGTCAAAAAGGATTCTTGAATCTGAAGAGATACGGTCGGAAATGATAAGCCATTTCAGAAGAATAAAAAAAATCCTCGGGGAAAAGGCGGCCTCCCAAAACGCAGCCAAAGAACTTCAAAAAATAATTTTTGGGGACGTTCCCCAAGGTACCACCTCTTAACTATTATTTATCTGCGAGTTACACATATCAAATTAATTTTTTGGAGTTTTCTCCTAAGGACTATCCTTTGGTTGTGATTTATCTGTGGCCTGTTCAGGATGTGAAAAGAGGTGGTACCTTGGGGAACGTCCCCTTATTGTTTA
>CAZSGR010000166.1:0-5699 GCA_964606185.1 uncultured Eubacteriales bacterium | reverse complement strand
CAAACGTCCGCTTATTCTAATTTTAAAACAAAATCAACACGGTCATACATTTTTAACTTGTGTTCATTCACGCTTCCAGCCTTCAGTTCCAAAACATACATGGCCGGGAACCGAGAAGTGTAGGTCGGGCAGGGATCCTCTTTACACGGAGGGACATCACGTTCGATATGAACGATCCTTTTTTCTTTATCCAGCCAGAGGATATCCAGAGGAATCTTCATGTTTTTCATCCAGATAGAATAAAAATTTTCCTGCTCAAAAACAAGAAGCATCCCCTGATCAGAGTTGATTTTCTTGCGGTACATGAGCCCCAGTTGTCTCTCATCATCCGAGACAGCCAGTTCGGCTGTGATGGCGTACCCATCAGGAAGAAACATCTTTATAAAGGCTTTCCCATGAGTCTGAGCTGTGCAGAGATTCTGAAGGAATATGAGGCTGAAAAAAAGAAGTTGACTCGCCTTTCTAAAATCACCGCGTTTAGGAGCCAATTTATTCTCCATATCTCTCAATAAATCATCTAATGCGTCGAAATCAAAGGCACAAAGCGGACTGGAAGAAGTTTCTTTTTCTTGAATTTTCTTTTTTCTTTTGTGACAAGAACCAACTCCTGAAATGCGGCGCCCACTGGAATCACCATTTTCCCACCGCTTTTTAACTGATCCTGTAAAGCCTTGGGAACCTTCGTCGGTGCAGCCGTCACTATTATCGCATCATAAGGAGCATGCTCTTTCCACCCCAGCGTGCCATCTCCAACCCTAAAATAAATATTCTTGTAGCTCAATTTTTTTAAAACATCCTGCGCATTTAAAGAAAGAGATTCCAGAAGTTCAACACTGAAAACTTCTTTGACTATCTCCGCCAAAATCGCCGCTTGATAGCCAGAACCTGTCCCCACTTCCAAAATCCGCTCATGGCCTTTGAGTTGAAGAGCTTCTGACATGTAAGCCACAATATAGGGCTGCGAGATTGTCTGCCCCTCTCCGATGAGGAGAGGCTCATCCTGGTAGGCGTAGAGTTTCATGTTTTCAGGGACGAACAGATGGCGGGGGACCTTCCTCATGGCTGCTAGAACCTTCTGATCTTTCACGCCTCTGGCTTCAATCTGAGCATCAACCATTCTTTCTCTTTTTTCAAAATAATTATTTTTCATCTTGAAAAAACTTCTGGGTTGAAGTCACCAGTAAAGAGGTTAGAGTACTCCATGATCCCTGAAATAGACAAGAGGAAAACAAGTATTTATCTTCCCCCTTCTTCCTTATGTTCTATCTACTTTCCTTAATAAAAATCTATCAATACGCTCTGGCAAAATAAGCCAGGTATTCTGACGGCTTCTGGCAGCAAACACACTTTCCCTTGTCCTTTTTCTTTTCCTGCTCGAGCGGAATCACTCGTATGGTCGCCATAGTTTCGTCCTTTATTTTCTCTTCGCAAGATGAATCACCACACCATCCTGACTTGATAAAGCCTCTCTTGGACTCCATGACAGATTTGAATTCCTCATAATCTTTCACCTCGCGGGTGTTCTCTTCCTGAAACTTTAAGGCCATATCGAACATGTTCTTCTGAATATGGCTAAGGATTTCTGTCACTGTTTTACCTAAAGATGCCTGAGTCAAAGCCTCTTTTTTGCCAGTGTCTCTTCGGACAGCAACAACCTGTTTCTTCTCGATATCTTTCGGACCGATCTCTATCCGCAGAGGGACTCCTCTCATTTCCCACTCCGAGAACTTCCAGCCAGGCGTGAACTCTTCCCTCTCATCCAGCTTGACTCTTACGCCTTTCTTTCTTAAGTCATCGGCAATATTCCGAGCCACCGGAAGGATTCTTTCTTTCCAGTTACCTATAGAGATGGGAATCACAACCACCTGAAAGGAAGCGACGTTGGGTGGGATTTTAAGGCCAGAGTCATCGCCATGGGCCATGACTAAAGCTCCGACAAGGCGCGTGGACACTCCCCACGATGTCTGCCACACATACTGCAGTTTCTGATTCCGGTCTTCAAACCGGATGTTAAACACCTTGGAAAAATGCTGCCCCAGGTTATGAGATGTTCCCATTTGGAGCGCTTTCCCATCTGACATCATCGCTTCGATCGCATAGGTCTTCATCGCGCCCGCGAATTTTTCTCTTTCTGATTTCATCCCTGAAATCACAGGAATAGCCAGTTCTGTCTCTACAAATTCCTTGTAAAGGGAAAGAATCATCAAGGTCTCTTCCAGAGCTTCCTCTGACGTTTCATGAGCCGTGTGCCCTTCCTGCCACAGGAATTCGGTCGTCCTTAAAAATGGCCTTGTGACTTTTTCCCAGCGGACAATATTGGCCCATTGGTTGATCAAAACAGGCAAATCTCTCCATGAATTGATCCATTTAGAGTACATGTTGCCAATGATGGCTTCTGAGGTGGGCCGTACGGCTAACCTCTCCTCCAATTCCTCGTTTCCTCCATGAGTGACCCAGGCCACTTCAGGCGCGAATCCCTCGAGATGTTCCGTTTCTTTCTGGAGGAACCCTTCAGGAATGAAAAGAGGAAAGTAGGCGTTCGAATGACCGGATTCTTTTATCCGTCTATCGAGCAAGTACTGGATATTCTCCCAGATTGCAAAACCATATGGCCGGATGATCATCATTCCTTTTATTGGCGCGTAATCAGCCAATTCTGCTTTTTGAATGATCTCGACATACCATTTTGAAAAATCGACACTTTTAGGAGTGATTTTCTTGACAAATCGTTCGTTGTGGCTCACTTCTTTCTCCGCATTTTTAATTCTCGGTCATTCTATATACACCTCTATTTTTTGTCAAGAAAGGTCAAAATGACATCCCGGATAGCCGATAAGCTCGGCATGCTATCCCATGACGACATCTGAATTTCTGCATAGTCGATTGATATTAAATATGAGAAAATCCATTCTAGAGTTTCCGTTGGAAAAACCAAAAACAACAATAAGCAGCATTAAATCCCCCCCTTGATTTCTGCCCCACTCTATTGGCAGAGAAATAGAAACCAAAAGGAATTAACCGCACATCTAACCTCTTTCGATGAGAAAAGATATGAAAAAATCACCCAACAATTCATCCATAAAAGCGATTGAACGAATTGATTCTCTATGACAAAATCTGAAGCCTAAATGACATATCTGAACCCTAAAATGAACACAAAAAGAGTACTCAATAAACCTTCCTATCAAAATGCCTTCAAAGATGCGAAGATAGAGCGAAGTTTTGAGATCTCTCTTCCGGCTTTGGTTAACGGAATCGATGCAGTCGGGAATGAATTTCAAGAATACACAGAGCTCATCTCCTTAAGCTCTCAAGAAGCCATTTTCAAGCTCGATTCCAAGGTCATCATCGGGTCTAAATTAAACATGTCCTTGGACATCCCGAAGACTTTATTCCTCGAAAATCAACTTAAGCTGGAGATGTCAGGGAATGTCCGCTTCGCCAAAGCCGAACAAAACGACAGTAAAAAGCAACTTATAATTCTCCGCTTAAATAAAAACTACAAGATAAATTCCATCACTTTAAGAAAGATTTGAGCTTCGTTTTTATCTTTTCAAAAAAAACATTTTAAAATCCCTGGTCTCAAATATAGCATTTCTTTTTTTAAAAAGATTTGGAAATGCATACTTCTCTCAATCTGACCTTGACAATGATTTTGTGTTTGTATAACATATCTCTAAAATCAAAGAATAATGAAAAATACTAAATCATCAAAAGGTTCGACCCAAAAAAAATCCGCGCCGAAAAAAATAGCCCCTAAAGCTCCAGAAGAGAGAAAAATCAGCGCCCTTCTCTACTGCACATCAGACCTCATCCTTTCGGGAATTTTAAAAATATTGGATAGAGCTTCTGATATTGAAGTCGTGAATATCGAAAAAAGCACCATCGACTCTTTCATCGAATCCATAAAAAATCTCAGGCCTAACGTCATCGTTTTTGCAAATTCTGAACCTCTTCCCAACATCCGAGAAATCTGTAAAGCCATAATAGAAATTTCATCAACCAAGACAAAATCTCAACTGCTTCTCCTCGGAAATATCCCCTCTCACGAAGAAGTCGTCGGTCTGATGAATGCAGGAGTTAGAGGGTATTTTGATTTGAATGATCCATCAGACCAGCTGTCAGATGCCATTCGAATTATCCATAAAGGCGATATCTGGCTTCCACGTGATAAAATGAGCAGCATCATGGACCGGATCATTTCGGTGGTTGGAAGGGACCTGAAAGAGAAAACACTCGACCAGTTGACTCCAACAGAATTTCAGGTGCTCAGACTCATTGGCCAAGGAAAAAGCAACGACGAGATTGCCGAGTCTCTTTTCATCAGTAAGAATACGGTTCGTTCCCACATAAAAAGTATATACGCTAAACTCAATACACACAGCAGACTTCAACTCGCATTATACGCCATCAACTCTGCCCTGTTTTAATCAAACAAGGAAAGTAAAGAGGAAATAATGACAAAAACCGCAGCGCCAAAGAAAACGACCTCCAAAAAAGCGCCGAAAAAAAAATCGGACCTCTCCCCATTAAAAGTGAACCGTCGAAGAGAATGGAGGCTTGATCTCCCTCTCCCAGCGAAAATCGAAGGCAAGCTTCCCGGCGGAAAAAAATTTTTAGAGAAAACGAAAATCGAAAATATCAGTTCGAGCGGAGTCTATTTCTGTCTGGATTCAGGTGTCGTCATCGGCTCAAAGCTCAACCTGGTCATTGACATGCCTAAAGAACTGGGCGGAATGAAAAAAAAGTATAAGCTTTGTATAGGAGGTCTCACAGTTCGTCTGGAGGAACTCGATACTAAAGATAAAAAACAAGGCGTCGCACTTCGCTTCGAAAAAAAATACTTAATCATGCCTGACGACTAAAAGTCGAATTTGAGAGAAGATATTTCCCCTGATTTAATTCTTCTCTTCCAGCCATGAATGATGTCATCTCCACATCCTAAGTTTTCTAAATGTATTCTCTCCCCTCTTTGATTGCCACTGCGTTTTTCTATACAATAGTATTGGAATCATACCAATGTTGATTGTTGCTTTGACCGGGGGAATCGCCACAGGAAAATCCGTGGTTGCCAATATCCTGGAAGACCTGGGTTGTTACATCCACCACGCGGATAAAATTTCTCACGAGCTCACAGAACCAGAAAAGCCTGCCTGGAAGAAGATTGTCGCCCATTTCGGCGGAATAATCCTGAATAAAGATAAAACAATAAATCGCTCTCGATTGGGAAAAATCATTTTCTCAGATAAGAAAGAACAGGTCTTTCTTAACGAACTCATCCATCCCCTCGTATTAAAAAAGAAAAAAGAGACGATAGGGAAGCTTGAAGAAGAAGGAAGGTACAATATCTTTGTTTCTGAGGCAGCATTGACTGTAGAGGCTGGCTTTATTGACCTTTTCGATAAAGTCATTGTCGTTTATTGCGCTAGAGATATCCAAATAAAAAGATTAATGGAAAGAGACCGGATCAATCGAAAAGAAGCCCTTCAGAAATTAAAAAGCCAGATGACGCCAGAAGAAAAACTGAAACATGCCGATTACATAATCGATACTTCTGAAACGCTTCAGGATACGGTAGAGCAAACTGAACGGATTTACAGGAATCTAGTGATTGACCATGAGATGAAAAACATCTCTTATGGATAGGTATCGCGTCTCAACATTCGGCATTCCTCAATGAGCAGTAAATTTCAACATTT
>CAZSGR010000165.1:6375-7446 GCA_964606185.1 uncultured Eubacteriales bacterium | reverse complement strand
TCAGGTTGAATAAGTAAGCGTAGTCAATCGTAGAGTATGTATAGGAGGTCGGAGATGGTTTTTCTTGAGAGAAGCAATATCGTTCCCATCTGTCCTCACTGCAATAATGAATTAAAGGTTATTCATTTTCGTGGATTGGCCAGCACGTTGGGGAAAAGATACATCTATCTTTGTCCGAATTGCAGAAAAGTGCTCGGCATTTCCCACCGCAAAGGCTTCTGGATGGGATAGAAAATAGAAAGATAGGGGTCGCGTCTTAACATTTAACGTTTGAAATAAAAATGCGGAAACAAAAAAGAATAAGGGAATGTCAAATGTTAAGATACAATCCCTTCTGGGAGCATGGAATGTTTAGAGGATTAAATCGAGGCGCCTTTCCCTTTTACATAGAGATAGCAGGTCAAACCCAAGATGATTTTCCCTGCATAACATATCCAGTAGATTGCAGAAGCCGTAAAGAGAAGAGGCAGGATGAATAATAATGCCAGGATGGCAGTCATGAAAACCCTGCCTTTCGTTTCAGCGTTCAGGAATGCGTATATGAAAATGGCAATGACGATTAAATTGATTGCTGCATTGATTATTTTTCCGTATGGAATTTCCATCATGTTAGATAAAGTATAGCATAACAAAGGAATTTCCCAGGAGCATGTCCCTTTTATTCAAGACATCAATTCATGGGTTTTATGCCCATCGCTTTTGACTTTACATATCTTCAGGCTTAAATTATTATTATGATTACCAATGGAGGTCAGATGTTTCACGCAACAACCATAATTTGTGTCCGTCATAAAGGAAAAGTCGCCATCGCCGGAGATGGCCAGGTTTCTTTCGGAGAGACTGTGCTGAAGCAAAAAGCCAACAAGATTCGGAGCCTTTACAAAGGAAAAGTTCTGGCTGGATTCGCTGGCGCCACTTCAGATGCGTTTGCCCTGTTTTCCAGGTTCGAGGGCAAGCTCGAAGAGTTTCGAGGGAACCTTTCCAGAGCCGCCATTGAACTGGCCAAGGACTGGCGGATGGATAAAGCGCTCCGGCGGCTGGAAGCCCTTTTGATCGTGGCTGACAAGGATA
>CAZSGR010000165.1:0-6275 GCA_964606185.1 uncultured Eubacteriales bacterium | reverse complement strand
CTTCCAGAAAGCTTAAAGTTAACAGTTGAGAAATCTATGGAAACCGAGCTGACCCCTCAAGAAATCGTCAAAGAGCTGGACAAGTACATCATCGGCCAGAATGCCGCCAAAAAAGCGGTGGCTATCGCTTTGCGGAACAGATACCGCAGGCGGAGACTTCCGCCTGAACTTGCCGATGAAATCGCTCCAAAAAACATCCTTATGATCGGCCCTACAGGGGTCGGGAAGACAGAGATATCCCGCAGGCTGGCCAGGCTGACATATTCTCCTTTTTTGAAAATAGAAGCCAGTAAATTCACCGAAGTCGGCTATGTCGGACGCGATGTCGAGTCCATGATAAGAGACCTGGTCCGGATTTCTGTAGATATGGTGAAATCGGAAAAAATCGCAGAGGTGCGAGAAAAGGCGGAGAAGAATGTGGAAGAGAAGATACTGGATATGCTCCTTCCTCCCTTGAGAAGAAGAACCGAGCCTCCTGACCCGAATGAACAGGTTAAGTTCCAGGAAACAAGAGAAAAGTTGAGGAAGCAACTCAGAGAGGGAGCACTGAATGAGAGAGTGATAGAGATTGAAGTGAAAGAGAAGATGGCTTCTCCCATGGAGATTTTTTCCGGCAGCGGGATGGAGGAGATTGGCATCCATATCCAGGAGATCATTCCCGGATTTATGGGAGGAAAGGCTAAAAAACGAAGTGTTAAAATAGATGAGGCCCGGGAATATTTGTTGGAGGAAGAGCAGCAAAGATTGATCGATATGGAGCAGGTGTCGCGGTTGGCTGTGGAACGGGTCGAACATTCGGGTATCATCTTTTTGGATGAGGTCGATAAGGTCTCCGGACGAGAGACGGGCCACGGTCCGGAGGTCAGCCGGGAAGGAGTCCAGAGAGACCTTCTCCCGATAATCGAGGGAACCACTGTCAACACCCGCTACGGCCTCGTGCGGACAGACCACATTCTTTTCATAGGCGCAGGTGCCTTCCATGTGGCTAAACCCGCTGACCTCATTCCCGAACTCCAGGGGAGGTTTCCCATCCGGGTGGAGCTTACATCTCTTGATAAAGAGGATTTCATCAAGATATTGACCGAGCCGGAAAACGCTCTCATCAAGCAGTATAGGGCCCTGATGGAGACTGAAGGCATCCAGGTAGAATACAGTGATGATGCCATTGATGAAATCGCTGATATCGCTGAGAAAGTCAACGAGGATGCGGAGAATATCGGAGCCCGCAGGCTTCATACGGTTATGGAAAAAGTGATGGAAGAAATATCTTTCAAAGCACCGAACATCAAAAAGAAAAAAATCCCAATCGACAGAAAATATGTCCAAAAGCAGCTCGAAGATATCTTAGAAGACGAGGATTTGAGCCGCTTCATTCTTTAATGAAGAAATTTTTCCCATTCCTTATTTTCGTGTTTTTCCTGATAGCGTTCACTTTCTGCGGAAAAAAAGGCCCCATTCTTCCACCTCTCCCTAAAGTGATCCAGGAGATCGAAGTTTTTGACATCAGCCAGAAAGGGGAAAGGCTGTTTCTTGAATGGGAGAATCCGACAGCTTTTGTGGATGGAAGTCCTCTGTCCGAAGTTTCCGAAGTTGAGATTTGGCTCTTTGAAGTGGAGAAAGAGGAGGCTGGGAATAAAAAACCGGCCCGAGAAGATTTTGAAAAAGTGGCAACGCTTCTTGTTTCGTTAACGCAGGAAGAGTTTTCCGGATTTCGGGTCAGGACAGAAGATGGCTCTGTTCGGTTCGTCTATCCTTACAAATTGACAAAAAAACATTTCCAGCTTGATAGCTTGATTTTTAGCCTGAGGGTGAAGGCGAAGAAAAGAAGGAAGTCGGAGTTGTCGCCATTACTGACTGTCCAACCCCTCATGCTTTCTCTTCCCCCTCGAGCAGTGAAGGCAGCGGTCTTCCAGGACCGTATTTTGGTCAGCTGGATGCCGGCTGAGAGAAACCTCGACCAGTCATCTCCTGCAAACTTCAAAGGATATAACGTGTACAGAGCCGAAGGAAATGCGCCTCCCCGTCGCCTGAATTCACAGCTTATCAAAGATAATAAATATAGCGATAAAGACTTCCTCATCGGGAATGTATACAGCTATATTATCCGGGCATCGGCGACCGACTCGTCCCCGTTCATGGAAAGTGATGATTCCGAACTCCTGGAAGTCAAGGCAGAAGACGCCTTCCCGCCGGCCGTTCCCTCAGGCCTGGTGTCCATAGTGGCAGGAGATTTTATCTCTCTCACATGGGATGAGAATCGTGATGAGGATTTAGCCGGATACAGAGTGTGGCGGAGGATGGAAGGGGAGGACGATTTCGTGCTTTTGACTCCCCAGCCCATAGCTGAAAATGTATTTAACGATACGACCGTTGAAAAGAACATGAGATACCATTATGCAGTTACCGCTCAGGATGGATCGGGGAATGAAAGCCGGAAATCCAAAAGTGTATCCGAGATTATAAAGGATGGGTATAAATGAAGATTTATCGATACAGGCATAATAGAAAAATCAGCTACGGGGTATTAAAGGAAGACAGCCTTTGTCCGGTAGAAGGTTCCATATTCGGAAAATTCAACGTGAAAAAAGAAAGGATCCCCATTAGCGACGCGACTCTTCTTCCGCCCGTGATCCCTTCAAAGATCGTTGCGATTGGGGCCAACTACAAGAGTCATATAAAGGAAATGGGCCGGCAGATTCCTGAAGAACCCCTGATTTTCCTTAAGCCTCCCTCCTCTCTCGTTGGGCCGAACGATATCATCGTCTATCCAAAAATGTCCAAGAGAGTTGACTATGAAGGAGAGCTGGCTTTAATCATCAAGAAAAGAGCGTGTCTTCTCGGGGATGGGGATAATACGAAGGATTACATTCTAGGCTACACCTGTTTTAATGATGTGACGGCTCGAGACCTCCAAATGAAAGATGTCCAGTTCACTCGGGCAAAGTCGTTCGATACGTTTGCCGCCGTGGGACCCTGCATCGCAACCGATGTTGAGCCTGAGAGTCTTCGACTGAAGACTTTTCTCAACGGAAAATTGAAACAATCGTCCTCCTTAAGGAACTTAATTTTTCCTGTGCCCTTTATAGTGAGATACATTTCCAGGATCATGACACTCGAGCCTGGAGATATCATCACGACCGGAACTCCTGCTGGGGTTGGCCCGATGTCTCCGGGTGACAGAGTGGATATCCAGATAGAGGGGATTGGGACTCTCTCCAACACAGTCATGAAAATCAAGAGTTAAGTCAAATAGGGCTCCTCCAGATCATGACAGAAAAAATAGACAGGTGTTTATACTCAGTCACGGACAAATGTCTTTAATGAAACCATGAAGGATAAAGCTTTAATGTGAATTTAATGAAAATCATGAAGCGAAAAATGTCATTGCAAGCGTAGCACAGCCATCTCATCCTCATCTCATTCCAAGCCCGGCACAGCCATCTCATCCTCATCTCATTCCAAGCCCGGAATGGCAATTTTATCCTAATTGTCATTGCGAGGAGCGAAGCGACGTGGCAATCTCTTAAGATGAAAAATCTTCTTTCCTAAGAGATTGCTTCTCTCTGTTCGCAATGACAAACAAGTGAGATTGACACGCTTCGTCCGTAATGAAACTTGCCGCTAATGAGATTGCCGCGCTTCGTCCGTAATGACATAATTTAAGCGTTGCCGGATTAGCGCACATAAACGGAGACCTGATCCCTATTTTTCAAAAAAAATAGATTTTTCTTGTCTGTGGGACTTCAATAAAATATGAGAGAGTGATATAACATACACGAATGGAGAGATGATCAGAATTCATTTTCCGCATTCTGACTTTTCTCTCTTGACAAGCAAATAATTTTTGGAGGTCTTGATGAAAATTTTCTTGGATACAGCCAATCTGCAACAGATCAAGGAAGCCGCGAGCTGGGGGATTGTGGACGGCGTCACAACCAACCCGACACTGGTTTCCAAAGAGAATATGAAGTTTGAGGATTTAATCAAGAAAATCTGTAAAGTTGTCCCGGGCCCTGTGAGCGTGGAGTCTGTTTCCACCAAGGCCAAAGATATCATTGAGGAAGCCAGAGGATTGGCCAAGCTGGCTGAAAATATCGCAGTGAAGATACCGATTTGTGTGGAGGGATTGAAGGCGACAAAAGTTCTGTCCAGCGAGGGAATCAAGGTCAACACAACTCTAATATTTTCTTCAAACCAGGCATTACTCGCCGCCAAAGCCGGAACCGCATTTGTCAGCCCCTTCATCGGGCGGCTCGATGATATCTCCCATGAGGGAATGGCCTTGATCGATGAAATCGTCGCCATTTTCAATAATTATGGCTTTGAAACAGAAATTATCGTTGCCAGTATCCGCCATCCCCTCCATGTTGTTGAATCGGCTCTGGCCGGAGCAGACATTGCCACTATACCTTTTGCGGTGCTGGACAAGATGGTGAAGCATCCCCTGACTGATATCGGAATAGAGAAATTTCTGAAGGATTGGAGCAAAGTCAAGCGCTGAATCATCATTTGAGCGAGAAAACGATGACTATCGAAAAAAAATTAGAGGAACTTAAGAAAAAAACGCAGTCAGCAGAACTAGGAGGAGGTCAGGAGAGGATAGACAAACAGCATAAGGCCGGAAAACTGACTGCCATGGAAAGGATCAACCTCCTTATGGATGAGGGCTCTTTCCAGGAAATGGATAAACTTGTGGTGCACCAGAGCCATGATTTTGAGATGGAAAAAAAGAGGATTTATGGAGATGGAGTGGTGACAGGGCACGGCACAATCGATGGTCGGACAGTTTTTATTTTTGCTCAGGATTTTACCGTGTTCGGAGGGTCATTGAGCGGGGCGAATGCTGCCAAAATAGTCAAAATCATGGACCTGGCCCTGAAGAACGGTATTCCGATAATAGGCCTCAACGATTCAGGAGGGGCGCGGATACAGGAAGGAGTGGCCAGCCTGGGAGGCTATGCGGATATCTTTTTGAGGAATGTTCTTGCCTCCGGAGTCATTCCCCAGATATCGGCGATTATAGGACCGTGTGCGGGTGGCGCTGTCTATTCGCCAGCCATTACCGATTTCATCATCATGACGAAAGATATCAGCCGCATGTTCATCACCGGACCGGATGTGATCAGAGCCGTGACACACGAAAATGTGACCATGGAAGAGTTAGGAGGGGCAGAGGCTCACAACAGCATTAGCGGTGTGGCGCATTTTGCAGCCGAGGACGAAAAACACACAGTGGATTTGATCCGTGAACTTATCTCTTTTATGCCCGATAACAACCTGGAAGATCCCCCTTTCAAGGAGACGGCTGATCCTTCGGACAGATTGAGTGATGAACTCAACTTCATGGTGCCCGATGACCCGAATCAGCCTTATGACATACGAAAAGTCATTAGAGAAATCCTGGATGACAATTATTTCTTTGAGGTTCAGGAGCATTACGCGAAAAACATCGTGATCGGTTTCGGTCGGCTGGGAGGGAAATCAGTGTCTATCGTCGCCAACCAGCCCGATGTCCTGGCTGGAGCCCTGGATATTAATGCATCGGATAAAGGGGCTCGGTTCGTCCGTTTTTGCGATGCCTTCAACATTCCGCTTATTACTTTTGAGGACGTGCCCGGATTTTTGCCCGGAGTGGCTCAGGAACACGGAGGAATAATCCGCCATGGAGCCAAACTTCTGTATGCTTTTGCCGAGGCGACAGTGCCGAAAATCACTATTATCACTCGCAAAGCCTATGGGGGAGCCTACTGCGTCATGGCTTCCAAGCACATCAGAGCAGATATAAATTTTGCTTACCCGACAGCCGAGATCGCTGTGATGGGGCCGGAAGGAGCGGTTGAGATAGTCTATAAGCGTGAGCTGGATAAGAAGGAAGGGGCCAAACAGAGAGAGACAAAGGTCGAAGAGTTCCGGCAGAAATTTGCCAATCCTTATATCGCTTGTGAGAAGGGCTATCTCGATGAGATTATCGAGCCGAAATTCTCAAGGCCCAAGATCATTGCGGCTTTACAGATGCTTGAGAACAAGCGGGATAGTAATCCTCCGAAAAAGCATGGAAATATGCCTTTATAGCGAGAGGCCAAAAGGCAGGAAAAGGTGTCATTGCCAGAAACGAAGTGGTGTGACAATCTCATTAAAAGAGAAGATTACTGCAAGGGCCTGATTTTATAGCGGGAAAATTGGGGCCTGTCCTCAATTATCACATGTGTGTCATTATATGAGTTGTTGCCAAGAGCGAAGCGACGTAGCCATCTCACGTGTCTGTCATTGCGAGC
>CAZSGR010000164.1:0-7632 GCA_964606185.1 uncultured Eubacteriales bacterium | reverse complement strand
TGAGCTAAAGCAGGTAAAAGCATCTAAAATGCAAAAAAATTTAAGCTGTCTATTATTTTTTTTGCTTTTTCGCTTTTTCCGTTCGAGGAATCCAACGCGGAACAGAATCACAGTATTTTCTGTAAGAATCTCCAAACTTGGCCCTGAGAACGGGCTCTTCATAAACAACAACAAACAGGTGAAAACACATAAACATTAATACTGTATAAATACTGAGTAATAAGGAGGAAAAGAAAAACGCCTCTCCGATAAGGATGAACAGAGCTCCAATGTACATCGGATTCCTCGCATACTTGTACATCCCCTGCACGACAAGCTTCTTTGGTGGATCGATTGGAGCTGGAGTCCCCTTCCCCAAGGATGCAAAACTCCAGGCACACCGGATATACATGAAGACACCGAAAAGCATTGGAATCAAGCCAATGTTACGGATGCGACTGATATCCACAGCAAATCTGTCTCCAAATGAAGACAACAGAAAACACGGGACCAGGACTAAAAAAACACAGGGCAAGAGAAGAGTAAAGATTATTGTTTTAACGGCAATCATTCCTTGTCAGAGCAAGTTTACCAAACCTAAGGAAAGCTTCCAAGAAAAATGAGAAGTGTCCCCTCTTTTCAGTAAGATAGCAGCTAAATAGGAACATTCCCCCATTTTACTTATTAGGAAATCTTTTTAATAACTCAATCAATTCTGACAGGATCATGGCTGTGGCACCCCAAATCTTATCCCCCTTAAAAAAATAAAAAGGGACTTCGATATCCATGCCTTTATAGTTCCACATTTCCCTCCGGATATTCTCAGGATCAAGCAAGTGGTCCAGAGGGATTTCGATCACTTCTTCAACTTCAAGCTCTGAAGGCTGAAAATCAGGCCGGCTGTTGGAGAAAGCCACAACCGGATAAACACAGTAGTTACTCGGAGGGATATAGAGCGGAGTTAGTTCCCCGAGAATCCGGACTGAATCCGGTGGGATGTTCACCTCCTCATGAGCCTCTCGAACAGCCGCTTCTTTAAAGCTTTCGTCCTGTTCCTGCTGTCCTCCTGGGAAGGAAATCTGGGCCTGATGGAAATCGACTCGAGATGTCCGGCGGGTGAAGACGATATGGAGCCTGTTCTCTACAGGATAAATAAGAATCAGAACCCCAGCTTTGAGGCACGAATCTTCAACCTCGGAGTATATCCTATTCCCCGGCCTGGGGTGCGGCATCATTACCAACTGGGCATCTAAGCCCGGCTTCGGAGCCTTGAGCACTTCTTCAAGAAACCAAATCGTTTCTTTTGTGAGAGATTTTTTCTTCATTTATTTAAAAATTATGCCATCCCCTTTTCTCTTTTTTTGGCCAAAAGAATATCAATTCATGAGAAAAAATGCAAGACAGACTCGTTTTATGAGTTTGGACACCGTGAATAGGATGAATAAAATATCATATCTAGTTGACATGAGTATGATAATTTCATACTATATATGCGGAGCGATTAAAATGGTGAGAAAAACTGTTGCTATCGATGATGATTTAATCAAGGACTTGGATATTTTCGCAAGAAAAGAGCATCGTGATTTTTCAAGCGCTTTGAGATATGCGCTTCGAATCGGACTTCTCGCGATCGAAAACCCTGATCTCACGGTCCAGGAGATAAAGGATATTATTGAAGCTATGGTCGATTATGAAATGGGAAATGTGTCGGAACTCGATGTGAAGGAACTGTAAGTGCGGCTTGTAGAGACATCCAAGTTCAAAAAATTACGAAAAAAAATAAAAGGGAACCTCGAGAAAAAGGCTTTAAAAGAAGCCGCACTAAAAATCCTGGACAATCCAACAGCAGGAAAAAAACTCAAAGGAGAATTCCAGGATCTTCGATCCTTCAGTTACTCAGTTAAGGGACAAAACAGAAGATTCATTTATAAACATGAAAAAGACTGCCTCGTTCTCTTATCCTTTGGACCAAGAGAAGGAATTTATAAGTAAGAAAACAAATCCCCACGAACCAAAAGCCAATTTCTTCCGTATTAATATTTAAGAAGATTTGAATAAGGAGAGAGAATATGCGTAAGAAGTTCTCAGTGAGTTTAAGAAGTCACACGCTCAATCCCATTACTTTGAGTTTGTTCGGAATAGTATTCCTGTGCACGTTTCTCAATTGGTCCTGCAGCTCAATCATCCAACCCGTCTCTGTAAAGGGAGAAGAAACTGATCTGGCTTTGCTCGCAGGTGAATGGAAAGGTGAATACTACAGCAAGGATCTGGGGAGAGGTGGATCTATTGAGTTCAAGCTTATTGCAGGAGAAAACATGGCTTCCGGGGAGGTCATCATGATCCCTCGCGGCTCTCAGGTGCCTTTCCAGCCAATTTCTCAAACAGGCGAACCAAGAGCAGCCTCACGTTCTCTGGAAGTGTTGAAGATTAACTTCGTCCAGATCAGCAGAGGAAGAGTGAGCGGAAAGCTTGATCCTTACTGGGACCCGGACAACAAAGTAGCTCTCCTTACCTTCTTTGATGGAGTGTTGAAAGGCGACACCATTGAAGGCACCTTCCGATCGCGTAGAGAGGAATCCGGATATTTTTATCACGGTCAATGGAAGGTCACTCGAAAGTCTAAATAAAAAATCAGGGATTATTCGACGATATTAGCTGCGCGAATCCGTTCCCAGTCAGATAGAGCTCTGTGTACAGAATCCAAGAATCGATCCCGGTTGTTCGGTGATACTCTAATATTCCCTCTATTCTTCCTGACAATTTCTATTTGTGTCCTGTAACATGTGATGGAATTGTGGAAACACCACGCGCCTAATCCCCTGGACGCTTTGACTGATTCGATCGTCTCAAAAGGAACATTCCAGAAAAACTGGCCAAATCTCAGCCTCACCCTGTCCTGAAGAATAAAAATCTTCCTCGGCAGGACCATCCAATAAACGAAAAGAACAAAAGGAGCCGAAGCAAAGAGAACGATAGCTCCCATGTTCGAATCTTTTGCGGGTTCGCTGGGAATCACATCTTTGTAATGGGCGTCTACATAAAAGAATAACCCCATGGCGATAAGCAAAACAACCGGAAAAACTAGAGCAACCTTCACCCAGAAGTCATATTTGATATTGTCTTCGTAAAGGACTAAGTCCATTTCGAGTAGCCTTCATACAAATCCAAATCTATCGCCACGTCTTTTCTTCTATTTTGAGGGCTCTATGGCAGAATCCAGGGAGCGTGAGCTAAAATACTCTTTAGCCCCTATCAGAGGCAGCCAATCCCATCGATCAATTCAGGTACAAGCCTACCAATCATCGTTTTTTTTTATCCTGTCTTGGATAATCTCCACCTCAAAAACATGAGGCCACATCTTTCCCGTCACAAACAACCTCTTTCCTCCGGGATCATAGGCAATTCCGTTCAGAACGTAATCTGTGTGACCTCTATATTCCCTGGGAACAATATCGCTAAAATCAATTCTTGCTGTCACCTGTCCTGAACGCGGATCTATTTTGATTATTTTTGGAGATTGCCAGACGTTGGCATAAATGACTCCTTCGATATACTCCAGCTCATTGATGTTATACACAGGTCTTTCGCTGTCAACCACCTCAAGCGTTCTTCTCACCCTAAAAGAATCCGGATCCAAGAAGTAAAGCCTGTTCGAACCATCACTCATTATCAGGTGCTTTCCATCAGTCGTGATTCCCCATCCTTCCATTCGAGCCGGATACCGGAAGGAACCAAGAAGGCGAAAGCTTTTTTTGTCATACACGAATCCAATTTGAGACTGCCACGTCAGCTGAATAATTCTGTCTTTGTATATCGTGATTCCCTCCCCGAAAACGTTAGGAGCAAGCGGGAATTCCTGGAGGATTTCTCCGGTTTCGATCCTTATCTTTCGAAGTCTTGAGAGGCCGTAGCGTCCGGTGCTTTCATACAAGTATCCGCTTTCAAAAACTAATCCCTGGGTGAAAGAACCTGGTGGATGAGGATACTTGGCGACAATTCTGTACGGGATATCCTGAGGAGGTTTTTCGGAAATAAATGCAGGATTTGAAAAACACGACAAGAAAATAAGAAGGAGGAGGCAAAAATAAAAGGTGGACATTCTCATTTCAGCGTCCTAAAATCTTCCTATCTTATTTTATGATAACAAGTTAGGGTTACCTTGTTAAGTGATTTTTGTGTTTAATTAGGAGAATATGGGAAAAAAGTGCCAGGGCTTACGATTCATGCGGATATGGATAATTCAAGTTACCAAAAAACGAAAGCAAATTGTTTTGCTTCGATCCCGAACTTTCCCTATAATATATGCCGCACAAGGGTGAACGATGGATAATAACTTCATAACAAAAAAAAGAACTTCCAATAATGAAACCAAATTCACCAAGCAAAAAACCAAATTCCCGACCTTCATGAAACTCTGGAACAGCATCCGAATACCAGAGAAATTCAGACAAATAAAAAAAGGCGGAATAAAAGCCATCCCCTCTCACTGGAGGATCGTCCTTATCTTGTGTTCAGCGGTCGGTCTTGTGTTTCCCCTGATTGGCCAGTTGACCACTCCTCTGCACATCCTCACGCATGAATTCACCCAACTATACGCCCTTTTGACCGGAATCGTGCTTTTCTTTTTGGCCCGATGGACAGCAAAAAAAACAGTCAAGAGATACCGAAGCCTGTCACCCGTCGAGCATATGCGGGGAGCACTGCAGGTGTCGCTGACTGGAATAATGGTCATGGGACTGCTCACAATGGGAGCGATGTACATTGCCAACGTTGTTTCCTGGGGCTGTTTATTCCACAGGGGAGTCCCATTCTTCTGGGTCACCTGGCTCCCGGTGGCAGCCTGGGCTGGAGTCGGAGGTATTCTGGTGGGCATGCGCGGGTGGGGCTGGCTCAAGTCTGCGGGGCTGGTTTTGCTGATCATTATATTGTCTTTTGCCCAGGACCTTCTTCAGTTCATTAAAGGTGGGAGGGGCGTCGATTTCATCCTTGGCGATCCCCTGGCGTTTGACCAGCGCGTCGGGATGGCCATTCCGGAGATTCATTTCTATCAACGCATGTTCGTTGTACTTCTCGCTTACTGCCTTTGGCACCTGGGATTGTGGCGGTTCGGTCGAAAATGGCTCGCTGGAAATGGAGGATACCAGAAAGAACTGCAGCACTTCCGTCGTAAGGCCCTTATCTCCAGTGCACTTGTTCTATCATCAGCGATGTTTTTAGGCAGTTACATCGGATTGGGCTGGGGCCGCGCTGCTCTTCACAGCGAGCTCCCAGAAATCCACAGAACAGAACACTTCAATTTTTTCTATGCTCCGGGAGGATATGCGGAGGATAGCATCATGGCCATCTCCAGCGATGCTGAATGGTACTGGCAACGTTTGTCCTCTCACTGGAACACATCGCCCAAGAAACCTGTGGATGTTTACCTTTTTGAGGATTACAACCACTTGAAACGTTTAACAGGAATTGGGTCAGCCCATGCCTCGATCAATATGATCTGCATCGTCTATTACTCGGCGACTACGAGAACCTTCTATCATGAACTGGTGCACGCCCTTCATCAGGCTGGTTTCCGCCCTAAGTTCACGGTGTGGTTTAACCGTGGAATCGTGGAAGGACTGGCCGAGGCTTACGAAGACGAGTTAGTCTGGCTGCCTGAAGCTCACAGACGCCATGCAGGTGCGTTGAAATCAGGCAAGCTCCCGTCAGCCGCTGACTTCATGTCACTGTTAGGATTCTGGAAGGTAGAAGAAACGCTCGCCTATGACTCGTCTGCATCGTTTATCGGATTCCTGATTTACACCTATGGAATGGACAAATTCCGAGAATTCCAGAAAAGCCCGGATTACAAACGTGTGTTCGGAAAAGACATCTTTCAGTTGGATATCGAGTGGAAAAAATTTCTCGAGAATGTGGAAGTGGATGTCGAAACCAGGCTGCGGGCCGGTAATTATTTCGATGCCGCCTATTGGGGAGCCTACAGCAAAGAATGCTGCCCCAAATTGGGAGAACGGAATCCTGATATAGAAAAAAGAGCCCGGCGGCTCTGGGTTCGAAGGCACTACGATAGAGCCTATGACCTTTATAAAAGCCTGTATGAGACAAGGAATGAGGTTCGATGGGGCTATCAGGCAGCTCTGTGTTTGCAAAACTTGAATCAGCACGAGAAAGCCCTGGCACTGCTGCATGATCTAACCAACAGGAAGGACCTCGCAGAATTTGAACTCATTAAAATCCTGAAAGCGCGCGCCTCCATCCTGATGGAACTGCAGGACTGGCCAGCACTCTATACCACGTTTGAAGAACTCGCTTCCTTTGAGGACGGAGAGCCGAGTGAAGACCAGCGGATTGTGGAGTCACTGCTCCACCAACCTGAACTTCGCACGACTGTCTCGGAAGCCTTATCCACAGAAGACACTGTAGAAAGGCAACGCCTGTTAGAGAACCTGGCCAAAGCTCATCCCGAAATCTATGAGGTGCAGTATCTCTATGTGACTCGAGCGTTTAGGACCATATATGTGCGAGGAGGTGGAATTCCCATTCCGCACGGATCAGAATCCCAGATCCACACTCTTCTGAAACACATTGAAAAAGTGCCCAAGGCAGTAGACATATACATCGATAGACTGATGAATTTTGCGGAGGCAGCCATCCAAGCACGCAATTTTACTCTTGCTGAATCCATCGAGGACATCCTTCTAAATCACAGCCGTGATCCTGTCCACAAATTTCGAGCGGAAAAGCTGAAGGAGCAGATAGATTTTGAACGCGAGTATGCGATGTCTCATGGCGAAATGACAAAAATCCAGTGACAATCTCGATCGATGTGAACACGTATCAATGGCGCATTCAGGATCACTCATAACAGCTGGGGAGGAACGCCGAATCTTATCAAGAAGAAACCTTTATTTATAATGTCACCCAAAAGAGAAAAATTTAGTCCGCGCGGCTCCATTCCTTCTTCTGTCAACAGCCACACATAATTTTTCCAGTTGTAAACAATTCTTCTTTTAGTTTCGTATATTTACTAAAAGGACTTCTCTATTGGTAAAATGGCATATCTTTTACAAAAAATATAAGGAGGAGTCAAGAGTACGAGGAGGTACACATGAAAACAGTCAAAACCTTTAAAATCCTATTCATCACCACTCTGCTGCTGATCCCGAGTTTGACTTTTGCCAAATCTCAGGTTAAGGCAAGCCGGATCATCGACCAGATCAATGCAGGAAAAGAGGTCCAGTACAAAAATGCTGAAATCATAGGTAATCTGGACTTCACGTCCATCAAAGATGTGACGTTGGATGAAAAATCCAAGAGAAACAGACGATGGGGTAATGGTTCCACTTTGATCTACTGGTGTCATGTCAGGTCCCCAGTATCATTTGTCAACTGCGTTTTCAAGGGGGATGTGCTCGCTTATATCCATGACGAAGATGAAAATGAAACGTACAACGCCATCTTCTATAAAGACGTGGATTTTCAGGGATGCGATTTCCAGGGTAAATCTGCATTCAAGTATGTGAAATTTGAGAGTAACGCTAACTTCAAGAACACGAAATATCATAAAGAAGCTCTCTTCAAGTACACGAAATTCTCAACAGATGTCAGCTTTTCGGGCTCGAGTTTCTATGGGGATGCCAATTTCAAGTACACGAA
>CAZSGR010000163.1:3704-7653 GCA_964606185.1 uncultured Eubacteriales bacterium | reverse complement strand
AAACCAAGAGGAATCTGATTAATGCCTACTGCGCATACGGTCGAGCGCTGACATCTTCGCCTTTCTTCTTGGCTTGTTTAGCCCACATGCGGTTGTTAAGCCATATAAAAAATGATCCCAGGAATGAAAAGGGCCCCTGGGAGAATGATTCTGGGATGACGCTCATTGTTTCATCTACTGAGGGAGACCCTTTGGCCAACGAATCAGCCATCCGGACCAGCGCTTCCTTGACTTTTTTTGCCATAGACCCTGCGTCATCCAGTGTCTTTCCATATCTTCCCCGCAGTGCCTCACCCGCGCGGATTGCCAGGCTCCCGCCCCAGCGGAAACCGACATCCTCGACAAATTTACGGTATATCCGAATGACCGTTTGAGTGTGGTGTTCCTCTGGGAAGGCGCAGTTAACAATAACCGAAAACAGTTTGCCGTCACTCTTTTTTTGCGCTTTTGCCAGCTCTTTCTGATGACTAGCGATGAGTTCCATTGCTTTTATGACAATATAAGGCTGACAGTCGTCGTAAAGGGGTGCAGCCAGAACTATAATATCGGCTGCATCAACGGCTTCGAACAATTGTGAAATTTTCTCTTGAGTTTTCAATATTGGCCCAATCCATTGAGGAGTCATAGGTTCGAGTCCTTTCTGCTTCATCAGGTTCATAAGATAAGAGCCTACGGCTGTGGAGGTGCTTCTTTTCCCCCTTGGGCTCCCCACTAATAGCAGCACGCGTTGCGGGCCGGTCATTTCATTCCCCCTAATTCAGCGAGCATACTTTTGATGCTTTTTTGAATTTCCTCATCCTCATTTTTATCCAGGACTACCTCGGCTCTCTGTATTGGAGTGTGCCAGTTCAGACTATGACGTTCGATCAAGGCTTTAAAAATTTGATCCCATTCACTGTCCCTTTCCCCTTGCGCAACAGCAATTCCCAGGACTGATGGGTAAGCATCATATCTTTTTTTATGCCGGTAACTATCCTTGATCTTAATAAACGAAGGATGGAGCAAACCCAGCATTCTCTCAATTGCTTTCTTCAACTCTGAAGAGTATCCACCCCATGTCAGGGGTGTCAAAAAGACAAGCAGGTCGCTGTTGATCGCTTTTTTGGTAATCTCTCTTCCCTGGTCTTCCTGAAAGCAGATTCCGGGTGTCGTATCCCAGCATTTAAAGCAACCGATGCAAGTCCCCACTTTGAATCGGTGAAGGAGCAAAGACTCATACTCCCACCCAGCGGAAGAAAGTTCGCTCTCGAGAATGTCTTGTACAGGCATTAGATATGTCTGGTGCTCCAGGCTTCCGTTGAGAATTAATCCCTTCATTGCGTTTCTCCTTCAAATTGCAAAGTGTTTCCTGTCCATGATGAAAGAAATGACTATTTAAATTAAATTCCCCTCTTGTGTCAAATGGTGAGATGTGACTCCTTATTTTTATTTATTTAATGAAGCAAGATGAGAGCTAAAAAAGTTTCCTTAAAGGACTTAATTCTTTTTTCCTTTAAAAAAATAAAGTTTTTTTATAGAATTCTTGTGCACAAAAACACAAACTCCATTAACTGGCTGCCCAAAGTTGGTTGGATATTTTTCCTTTGAAAATCCCTTTATTTTTAAAAAGATTTAATATAAAGTGATTTCTCTCTGGAATTCGGAACAGAATTCCGGATCGATATAAATGGATGCCTATTTATTAGGAAGCATCTTGAAATCTAAGAAAAAGGAGGAAAGGCTTGATAAAAACAAAAAATTTTAGGCTTTATGGACTTTTTTTCATCCCATTGATTCTTTTTCTGCTGTTCATATCGCCAAACTCTGCCATTGCCGCTCAGAAAGTTCAAATCAACTTCAATGATTACCACGGCTACACTCAAACAGTCGCATACATTAAAAATGTGGCCAAGGCCTATCCCAGCATTACAGAACTCGTCGAGATCGGCAAGAGCACGATGGGGAGGCCGATTTATGTACTCGTTATCACCAACATGAAAACAGGAACTACGATCGATGCCCATGTGGGATTACGCAACATGCGGAAAGAAGGAGTGAAGAACGTCCAGCCCATGAAACCCTACCTGGGGAAACCGGGATTCTGGATCTGCGGCAGCACTCATGGGAATGAATACACAGGGACAGAAGTATGCCTTTATACCATCGACAAGCTCGTCTCAGGCTATGGCTCGGATGATGAGGTCACACAGATAGTGGATAATCAGACTTTTTATATCTGCCCTGTCGTCAATCCTGACGGATTGTACAACAGCATCGAGAAGGGGATCTCGCAGCGGCGGAACAGCATGAAGAAGGACGATGACAAGGACGGCAAAGTCAACGAGGACGGGTATGACGACCTCAACGGAGATGGACACATCACGCAGTTCCGCTACAAAGATCCAGAAGGTCAGTATGTAATCGACAACGAGGATCCTCGCTTGATGATCCGTCTGAGGAGAGGAGAAAAGAGCGACAAGCCGCTGTATTCAGTCATAACGGAGGATAAGGACAATGACGGAGATGGTGAGCGCGGAGAAGACGGGGAAAGAGGGATTGACCTGAACCGCAACTTTCCGGAAGGCTGGTTCAGAACAGACGGCATGGCGGGAGGCCAGGGCGACTACCCCACTTCCGCACCCGAAATCCATGCCATTGCCGAATTTTTCACCAATCACACCAACATCCTGATGGCGCAGAACTACCACACTTCAGGCGGGTTCACTTACAGACCGATGGGGACAGCGCCTCCGACAGAACTCCATCCTAAAGATGTAGCCATATTTGATATGATCATGGGGAAAAAGTACCTTGAGATCATCGGGGAGGAAGTCCCTGAAGCGTGGCAGAAGCCTGAAGCTTTGAATCAATTTAAAGAAGAACTCAGGAAGACTTCGAAGAATAAATATGCCATATCCCGAGGTTATGAGCTGCCCCGAGGCTGGAGAGCCAGCTACAACGAGGAAAGGGACCAGCAGTACAACTACGGGATGGCCAGTGATTGGATGTACATGCAGTTGGGCATCTACGCCCTCACAACCGAACTCTGGAATCCTCAAAAAGATATTAAGGATTTTCCTCAATTTGAAGGGCAGGATGCCAGGCTCCAGTCACAGCGGGCATTCCTGAAATACCAGGACGAAAAATTCGGAGGAAAGTTGTTTGTCCCCTGGAAGAAGTTCAACCACCCGGAACTGGGGGAAGGAGAAATCGGCGGCTGGATTCCCAAATACCGCAGTAACGCCCTTCCGGGAGAGCCATTGATCGGCATCTGTGAGAAGCACTGGCAGTTCGAGAAATTCAGAGCCGGACTCCAGCCGGAAATCGTCATCACTGACGCCAAGGCACGCCTCCTCTACACTGCCAATAGTGCCAGTGATGCTGTCGTCTCCCAGAAGGGTGACCAGGCCACGATCAAAAAGGGTAAATCCCGAGGTAAATATAAAATTGTTGAAGTCACAGCGACAATCGAAAACAAAGGAAAACTGGCGACGCATCTTGCCCGAGGCGATCAACGGCCCAGAAACCGCGAAGATGTTGTCTGGCTGATCGGAGACCGCGACCGAATCACCTACCTTCAAGGTACACCCTTCCAAAGGCTCGGAGTTATCGAGGGGACGATGAGAATTCCCGGCTTTACTGCAAGAGGCGCTCCGCGTCCTCAGCAGGCGCAGAGGCAGCGGAGGATGATGTTTTATCCGCCCGGATATCCGGTCTTCATGAGACAACCGAGGTACAGTCCGACCCAGGTGGAGCAGACAGGCCCAAAGCGCACAGTCAAATGGCTGATTGCAGTCAAAGGAGACTCTCCACTCAAAATTGTGGCGACTTCCCAAAAAGGCGGGACCAAAGTCGAAAGACTTTCCATTCAATAACGGAGGAAAACGATGAGAAGACAAAAACATTTAAAATACATCGTGGTTTTAATCTTTGGTGTTTTCCTTGTGACGGCCTCTGTGGTTCCAGCCTT
>CAZSGR010000163.1:0-3604 GCA_964606185.1 uncultured Eubacteriales bacterium | reverse complement strand
CCGCCATGTGGGTGGACGGGGCTATTCACGGCAACGAGATTAACGGAATCTCCTGCTCTCTCTACCTTATGTGGTATCTCCTCACCCGGTATGATTACGATGCATACGTCTATGACCTGGTCAACAACTGTACATTCTACATACTCCCCGGGCTCAACGTGGACGCCAATGATTCGTTCGCCCGCTTTCCCAACACGCCGAATAATCCGCGCGAGCCATTCAGGCCTGAAGACAATGACGGCGATGGACTCTATGACGAGGACCGGACCGAGGATGTCGACGGCGACGGCGAGCTTTCCACCATGTATATTGAAGACCCGAAAGGACAGTACAAGCTGTCACCCGATAAGCGGCAATTTCTCCGGGTCAGCGATGAGAAAGAAGAAGTTCGCCGCTTCCGCAGAATTGGCTCAGAAGGATACGACAATGACGGCGACTACCTAATCAATGAAGATGACATCGGTGGCCCTGACCCGAACCGGAACTTTGCCTATGGCTGGAATCTCCAGGCCGGAGAGTTCTACCCGATGTCCGAACCTGAATGCCGCAACGTTTTTGAATTCCAGCTGGCTCATCCCAATATCTATGCCAGCTTCCACTACCACAACACGGGACGGCTGATCATGTTCCAAGCCCCACCGGCCGTGCCCAGCCGTACCCAGACACCCGAACAAAGGCAGCGCATGCAGGAAATGCTCCAGCAGCGTCTGGAAGAGATGCGGAAAACGAATAAATACGCCCAGCTTTTCGACCGCCAGGTGACCCCGGATTACCAGCATGATATGGATGTCCAAACAGAGATTGTGACCATGGGAGCCAGAATCATGAAGAATTACCGCCCGACTATCGGCGGTTTGAGCGGCCAGGCCCATGCAGCCACTTACTATATGCTCGGCGCCTACAGCTACCTCATCGAGCTTTGGGGTTCACCAGCCTTTGATGCCGACGAGGATGGCAACGGTCGAGTGACCGACGATGAATATTTGAAGTGGATCGACACTGAGCTGACCGGAGAAGGCTGGGTCATGCCGCACAAAGTCAAGCATCCCGACCTGGGAGAGATCTGGATCGGCGGCACACGCAAGAAACACACGGTGAGGACTCCTCCTGCCCGCTACATAGAGATGGAAGCGTTCAAGAATGCCCAGTTCGTGATGTACTGTGCCAGTCAGTTCCCAAAAGTGAAAATCGAGGAAATCTCTGTCACTCCGGCTACGGATGAGTTGTATTGGGTCGAGGTCGCGGTCAAGAATGACCGTGTCTACCCCACATCATCTGACCGTTCTGTCCAGCTTAACAGGGCAGTGAAAGACACCATAGCAATCAACACATCCAATAACATTTCAGTTGTGGAGATTCCCGAAGGAAATACTATCGTCGATCCGTTGAACAAGCTAGTTCCCTCTGAATCTATCCCCGGAAAATCTGCTGAATTCAGACTCAAAGGAAAAGAAACCAAGCGGTTCTGCACTCTGGTCAAGATGGCCGGAACCCAGGGTTGGGTGGAATTTCAAGTCAAATCCCAGCACGGCGGGACTGCCACAAAAAGGGTCAACCTCAGGGTGAGCCGATAATTACTTTCGAACCTTTCAGGAGGTCCATGAAGGAATAGCGGTAACTGTCAAATCCATCGACACCTGTAATTCGTGACAATGTGTCATTGCGAGCGCAGCGCGGCAACCTCATAGTAAATTGGATGATTCAAAGGTGTCATTGCGCAGAACGAAGTGACGTGGTAATCTCTTTAAATTAAATTGGATGATTCAAAGGTGTCATTGCGAGCGCAGCGCGACAATCTCATAAGAAAATAATAAAAAATTCATTTTTATAAGATCGCTTCTTCGCACCACTCATCGCAATGAAAATTTTGTCACATGAGATTGCTTCACTCCGTTTGCAATGACATTATAAAAACGTAACCGGAATCATCGAGCGAGTATAAATACTCCCGGGATAGACTCTTTCATATAGGATACCACTAAACTTCTGTAAGCCTTGTCGACATTTCTTCATAATGGATCGGATTTATGAAACTGAAATTTGACAAGTCCAGTTATTCAAGATATTAAAGAAGGAAACAGGTCTCGACTGTTAGGAGAAATCAGATGGATTTTAAGAATCTTTCTTTTCCTGAAGCACCCATAATCAAGGTCCAACCTCCCGGTCCTCGATCAAAGGAACACCTCGATTTTCAGTCAGCTCATGAGGGCTCGGCTGTGTCTTATCCTCGAGGGATGCCCATGGCACTGAGTCGAGCCCGAGGAGCGACTGTCGAGGACGTAGACGGAAATGTCTACATTGATTTTTTCGGCGGAGCCGGAGTGATGAACGTGGGACATTCCAATCCCATGGTCTTAGAGAGCGTTTCAGAGCAGCTCTCCTGCCTCACTCATTCTCTCGACATCCCGAGCGAGCCACGGAAAGCACTCATAGATGCCTTACTTTTACTTTTACCTGATCCGCTACAGAGAATCTTTTTCGGAGGGCCCACAGGATCGGATGCTGTTGAAGCGGCTATGAAGCTTGCCAAGTATAACACGCGCCGTCATACGATGATTTCTTTTGAAGGAGCCTACCACGGGATGAGTTCGGGGGCCCTTTCTCTTTCCAGCGGCCTGTCCTTCAAAGAGGATTTTCTACCGCTTATTCCCGAAATTCATTTTGTCCCCTATGCGTACTGTTACCGCTGCGCCTTCGGGAAGGAATCTGGTTCGTGCGATATGGACTGTGTAAAGTATCTAGAGCATGTTCTTGAAGACCCTCATTCAGGAGTGGGAAAACCCGCTGCTCTCATCGTTGAGGCCATTCAAGGCGAAGGCGGTTCCATCGTCCCTCCAGAGCCGTTTCTCATAGAAATTCGAGAAATCTGCGATAAAAACCAGATTATCATGATAGTCGACGAAATCCAGGCCGGCCTCTGCCGAACTGGAAAAATGTTTGCCTTTGAGCACAGCGGAATAGAGCCTGACATAATAACTTTGAGTAAGGGACTAGGAGGCTTAGGTTTTCCCATTTCCTGCATTGTGTACAAAGAAGAGCTGGATAAATGGCCTCCGGGAAAACATATCGGTACGTTCCGGGGAAATGTCATAGCCTACTCAGCCGGGGCCGCAACTCTTCGTTTCATGGGTGAAAATAATCTTGCCGAACACTCCTCCAGCCTTGGTGAAAAGATGCTCTCCTGGCTTAAAGAAATTGAGAAAGACTCGTCCATCGTGGGAGAAGCCCGGGGAAGAGGTCTTATGCTTGGCATAGAGCTTGTCATGGATAAGGCATCCAAGAAACCAGCTCCTGACTTGGCTCAGAAAGTGAGGACTATCTGCCACCAGCATGGGCTCCTCGTAGAGATTGGAGGCCATTATTCAAACGTTGTCCGCTTCCTTCCTCCTCTGGTTCTGACTGAAGAGCTGGCTAAAAAGGGAATCGAGATTTTTGCAGATTCAATCCGGAAAGCAGAGAAAACACTGTAAGGATTGATACAACAGAAAATCCTCGGGGATACTTAATCAATATTTCAATCACATCAAATATTCAGAGATACTCAACTATTTTTTTCAGTCTCATCAAATATTCAGGGATATTCAATCATTTTTTCAGTCTCACT
>CAZSGR010000162.1:0-7712 GCA_964606185.1 uncultured Eubacteriales bacterium | reverse complement strand
GTTGTCAAGAACTCAAAAAAAGTATGCCTCTTTTAAGATTGAAGTTGACGTGTTTGTCATTGCGAGGGAAGCGTGGCAATCTCATAGAAAAGAGATTTGTTTTGTTAAAGATCGGCAACCCTACTCCTAGCAAAGCGAAGGAATCCCATAATCCTCGCAGTAACATATTAGCATTTAGATCAGGATTAGCTTTTTCAGAGAATCTTGAATAAGAGGTGAATAGCGAAAAAGCATGAACTGGATTCCTTTTAGTATTGTCTGTTTTTACATCGTTCTGCTCTATGTCATCACCTGGGCTACCCGGCGGCTGAGCCGGGGAGGGATGATCGCCTATCTTCTGGCTGGCCGGAATCTTCCTTTCTGGGTGGTGGCGCCGTTGCTCGCGGGTTTGGCAGTGGGTGGGGCCTCAACCGTCGGAGTCGCACAAAATGCCTACTCAAACGGCTTATCGGCAGGCTGGTACAATGCAGCCTGGGCCGTGGGTGCGATTCTGGTGGGTCTTATTGCTGCCAGCCGCTACCGGCAGATGGAGGTCAACACCCTTCCCGAGCTTTTTGAAAGATATTACAGCGTTCCGGGAAGGGTCATAGGTGTCGTCGGCCAACTTGTGCTACAGATTGTCATTACATCTCTCCAGTATATCGCTGGCGGCGCCATACTCTCTTCCCTTCTTCCCAATGTGTTTACTTTTAAGACAGGTATGTTTATCACTGCAGTCGTTTTTGTGGGCATCACCTTGATAGGAGGATTCTGGGCAGCAGGTTTGACCAACATCATCAACGTTATTCTTATCTACATCGGGGTTCTCTTGGGCGCTGTCATTGCCGTGGGAAAGATTGGTGGCTTCGGGGAAATCGCCTCACAGCTTCCTTCCGGCCATTCCGGTTTTGGCCTGGGAGGAATCGGTGGATTAGTGATTCTCGGCTGGTTTTTAGTGATGGGCACTATGGCTTTTTCCGTTCAATCAGTTGTTCAGATTTCCTTTGCGGCGAAAGACTCCTCTTCTGCCCGGAAGGGATTTATCCTGGGCGGTCTGATCATTCTCCCTGTGGGTTTCATCAGTGCTGTCATCGGCATTGCCGCTACCATCCTTCATCCGGGGCTTGCCTCTACGGCCGAAGCTCTGCCTCGTACAGTCTTGAGCCTCAGCCCTGTCGTGGCTGGATTGGTGCTTGCCGGACTCTGGGCTGCGGATGTCTCTACGGCCTCCGCTTTACTTGTCGGGAGTGCAACTCTGGTCGTGGGGGATTTGGTCAAAAGGTTTTTTACCCCTGACCTTAAAGAGAAGGGGGAAAGAATAGTCTCTCGGGTTTCGGTGTTGGTTTTAAGTATATTCACCTACATCCTGGCGATTTCTGTTTCCGAGATTCTGAATACGCTTCTGATTGGTTTATGCTTGACCACAGCTTACACTCTGGTGACATTGATGACTCTCTTCTGGCCGAAAATCTGCCGGCGCGGCCATGCCACCTGGACCCTGCTGACCTCTATATCTGTTCTTGCCCTCTGGCTTATTTTCCCCCAGATTCCTTCTTTTTTCAGAGGAATCCACCTTCCTCATCCCATATTTGTTTGCTGGATAGTGAGTCTGTTGACTTTTTTATTGGTCGCCTTTATAGATAGGAGACATATAAAATCAGATTAAGTTTTTGAGGAAATGTTTTTCCTGTTGAGCCTTAACATGGAAGGCTCTGTCAGGCTATTCAGTGAGGCCGCTTTTCCCTGGCACCTGCCTTCTGTCCTACTTCGCGGCGCAATCGGCTTTAAACGAAGATCACCTTGGATATTTCTCTACTTCCACCAGCCTCTTCTATCGCCATAATCTCTCCAGATCAATCTTCCTAAGCCCCGGCCGCATGGACCTCTGCCCAATCTGATGTTGCCATAGTATCCTCTGCTATAACCCCTGCGATCACTCCAGCCGAGTCTTCCTTGTCCTCGTCCATAGTATCCTTGTCCGTAGTATCCTCTGCCATAACCCCTGAAATCGCTCCAGCCGAGTCTTCCTTGTCCTCGTCCATAGTATCCTTGCCCATAGTATCCTCGTCCGTAGAATCCTCTGCCATAATTAGCCTGACCGAACCGGCCCGCTCCGCGTCCATAAAAATCCCTGCCGTATCCAAAATCTCTAGAATAAGAATCAATTATTCCTTTTTGCTCTTTTGTTAATAAATTTCTGATTTTTTCAATATAAGAGCTTTCCTTCTCTGCAATTGCATTTTCAATTTTGACTATCTCGTTGATTTTGGTCTCTATCTTTTGTTCGTCTGGATTAGCCCGGTTATACAGTTGCTGAAGCTCCAGGTCCTTTACTCTGAGTTCAGAAAGCAGGGGTGAGATTTCTTTCTCTAAGTTCAACTCCAATTCCTCAATCTCAATTCGCTGGGTTTCAGTCAGTTTGAGGTCGTAATAATCGTAGTCTCTTTGCTGATATGGATTATCTCTATAATATCTTTGTGCCAGTACGACTTGGGAAATTGATATGATGAACATTATGCCGAGAGCGATGACCAATATGTTTTTCCTCATGGTTTTCCCTCCTTTAAATAGTTTATTATAAACAAAATCATATCATAATAAATTTCTTTTTACTAATCTAAGATTAATATGATGAATGGAGAAAATGTTCATAGAATTCGGAATGGGGATGACCCGGGCTATTCTAATTGAAATTAAATCAATAAGATAAATCCATTTTTAGGATTGATTCCAGGCCTTAAATCTCATTTTTAAATTGATAAGAATTTCCTTTTGGAACAGCCAACAGATGTCTCACAATTTCTCCATGTTTCCTTTGGCTGTTGTAAAAAAAGGAGTTTATTCTTTTTTTAGGATTAATTATTATAAGAACATGCATCTATTATAAGAATATGCATCAGGCGTAGGGAATTTAGAATTTTTCTTGACATGAGCATCTTCTTTTGATTAAGGTTGACAACCAATAATGGTCATAGATGTTTTACCTGTGATTTTTTACACAGGGACTATTGTTTACAGGGGAGGATGGCACATGGCAAAAACAAAAATGCTGTGCCCTTTTACAAAAGAGCTGTGCCGTGAATGTGCTCAATACAGGGGGAGGCATTATTATCTCTGCTTTTATTCCAAGTATCGGGGATATTTAGGGAATACCGAGGATCAAGCTGAGCAAGAGACCGGACGACAGGAAGCTAAAGAGAAGTTCGACATGCCGTCACGGTTATCACCGAGTCCCACCTGGTTAGTTCTTAATGAATTTGCAGAAAGGAAAAGGAAATGATCCGCGATTTTGTCTATTTAAAAGCCAGTACAATCAAAGAAGCGCTTGATCTGCTCAACAAACACAAGGATGACTACAAGATTATCTGTGGGGGGCAGTCTTTGCTTATCCTCATGCGTCAGGGACTGGTGGCTCCAGAGAATCTTATCGATATCAAGAGTGTGAAGCAGCTGAGCTACATCAAATTCAGTTCAAAAACAGGGCTTCGGATCGGAGCCACAACCACTCACAGGGAAATCGAAAAATCCTCTGTGATCAAGGAACATTTCCCGGTACTGGTCGACATGGAAGAGAACCTGGCTTCCATTCAGACCCGCAACTGGGGGACGATTGGCGGAAACCTGGCTCATGCCGACCCTGCCGGCGACCCGGGGCCGCTGCTTATGGCCCTGGATGCCCGGGTGAGTATGGCCAATAAAAAAAGAATTCGGACTCTGCCCCTTGAGGAATTTTTCATTGATTTCTTTGAGACCGCTCTCGAAGAAGGAGAACTCCTGCTCGAAGTTCAGATGCCGCCTGTTCTTTCAAGGACAGCCACCGCTTATGAAAAGTTCAATATCATCAAGAATGACCAGCCCATTGTATCCGTTGCTGCCTCCATAACATTGGACGAGGACGGCCTAATCTGCAAAGATGCCCGCCTTGTCCTCGGCGGAGCTGCCTCTGTCCCTTTACGGGCGAGAGTGGCTGAGGCGATGCTGAAAGGGAAAAAGATGAGCGAAGATTTGCTCGAGAAAGTCGGAAATAAAGCCTCAAAGGAGGCTGACCCGGTCGCTGATATCCATGCCAGTGAGGAGTACAGGAGACATCTGCTCGAGGCTCTGACCAAAAGGACGGCGAAGAGGGCCTGGGAAGATGCCCGGACACTGGCTCAATGAGGAGGTTTCTGACTATGGAAAAGCAGTTATTGCATATAACAGTCAATAACGAATACAGGGAACTTTACATCAATCCCAAGAGGCTGCTGGTCGAGGTGTTGAGGGATGACCTGGCTCTTACCGGGACAAAGAGAGGATGCAATACAGGGGCCTGCGGTTCCTGCACGGTCATCCTCAACGGTCTGCCTGTCAAATCCTGTTCGGTTTTAGCCATGCAGGCTGACGGCGCTGAGGTGGCTACGGTCGAAGGGCTGGCCGAGGGAGGCAAACTCAGCCCGCTCCAGAGGTCGTTCCTGGACCACGGCGCTTTTCAATGCGGGTTCTGTACTCCAGGGATGCTGATGTCCGCAACCGCGCTGTTGAAGGAAATAAAGAAGCCGACCAAAGATCAGATAAAGGAAGCCATCCACGGCAATCTCTGCCGCTGCACGGGCTATAACAGCATAATCAGGGCGGTCAAAGCTGTGGCCGAAGGTGAGTACAAGGAGAAAAGTCGATGAAGAAGTATGCCGTAATTAACACTCCTGTTCATAACATTGATGGTGTGGCCAAGATAACCGGAAGGGCAGAGTTTGCATTTGACGTCAAGTTGCCCCATATGCTCTACGGCAAGATCCTGAGAAGCATGTACCCCCACGCCAAAATCCTCAAAATCGACACCAAAAAGGCGCTCGCTTTGACCGGAGTCAAAGCCGTTGTCACCGGCCAGGACACCCTGGGAGTAAAACAGGGAATCTGGAGACGGTATAAAGAACTCTGCGATGAGGAGATCCTGGCTAGAAGCAAGGTCCGCTACATCGGCGAGCCGATCGCCGCCGTCGCTGCGGTTGACGAAGACACGGCTGAGGAAGCACTGGATCTGATTGAGGTGGAATATGAGCCCTTACCCGCTGTTTTCGAGCCGCTTGAGGCTATCAAGGAAGGGGCCCCTCAGCTCCATGAACGTGCCGAACGGAACATAAACGTTACGCGTCATATCGAATGGGGGGATGTGGACGAGGCATTCAGGAAGGCCGAGCATATACGGGAAGACTGGTTCAGGTGCTCTCCGCAGCACCATGTCTGTATGGAGACGCATAACGCGGTCGCCAGCTACACGCCTGAGGGAAGATTGACCGTATGGACATCCACCCAGTCCCATTACTACATACAGGTTCTGCTCTCCTGGATGCTCGGGCTGAGAGAGAGCGATGTCAGGGTCATTTCACGGTACACGGGCGGAGGATTCGGAAGCAAGTTCGAGATTGATTCGGCTCAGTTCTGCAGCTCGCTTCTCTCGATGAAGCTTTTCAAACCGGTAAAAATCACGCTCACCCGTGAGGAAGAGTTCCAGGCCACCAAGCGCCGCACACCCATGTTCTACTACCTGAGGAGCGGTGTAAAGAAGGATGGGACTTTTGTGGCCAAAGAAGCAAGGGTGTTCACCGAAGGCGGCGCTTACACCTCCATGGGCGCTACGGCCCTTTATCTGACGGGTTTTTTCCAGACTTTTCCTTATACGTGGCCGAATTACCGGTACGATGGATACCGGGTCTACACCAACACAGCGCCAAGCTCAGCCATGCGTGGTTTTGGGGCGCCGCAAGCCACATTCACGGCTGAGACGCAGATCGATCTCATAGCCGATGACCTGGGTCTGGATCCCATAGAGATCAGGCGTAAGAATGCGATGTACCCGGGTTACGAAGTCCCTGGGCAGGCAACGATCCAGAGCTGCGGCCTCAGCCAATGTCTCGATAAAATTGAAGAGTGGATCAAATCGCGCGGGAAACTTTCTCCGAATCGAGGAATAGGCATTGCGGCCTATGGATTCATGTCCGGAGGGATTTTCAACTGGTTTGACACGCCTTATGCTTTCTCCTCGGCAGTGATCCAGGTCAACCATGACGGGAAGGTGGACCTCTATGTCGGCTCTCAGGATATGGGGCAGGGCTCGAATACGACAATGGTCATCATCTGTGCCGAGGAGATGGGGGTGCGTCCCGAGGACATCCGTCTTCATATGGGCGATACGGATAACTGCCCGGTCGACCTCGGAGCCTGGGGGAGCCGGGAGACCTTGATGCAGGGGAATGCGGTCAAGATGGCTGCTGCAGACGCCAAGCGGCAGATCATCGAGTTTGCCGCAGCCAAGCTGTCTCCGAATATCGTCTATGACCTGGATATAAAGGACCGCTGGATCCACCTTATCGCGCGTCCTGAACGGGGCCTGTCTTATTTTGACGTGGTCAAGGAAGCCATCCGTGGAAAGGACGGCCAGCCGATTATTGCCAGGGGCCATTATACCCCTCACAGGAAAGGCATGATATCACCGGCCTACAGTTTCGGCGTTCAGGCCGTTGAAGCCGAGGTCGATTCCGAGACCGGGAAAATTACGCTCAAGAATTGTGTCACCGCCCACGACTGCGGCCAGGTGATCAATCCCCTGGGTGTGGAAGGACAGCTGGAAGGAGCCATAGCCATGGCCGCAGGGTATGGGTTCACTGAGGATATGCCTATGGATGAAGGAAAAATACTGAACCCGAATCTGGTGGATTACAAGATTCTCAGGTCAGCCGAGATGCCCGAGACAAAGGTTATGGAAGTGGAGACATATGAGCCGGAGGGGCCATTCGGAGCCAAAGAGGCAGGAGAGGGGCTTACGAATCCGACCGCAGGAGCTCTGAGCAACGCGGTCTTCCATGCCGCGGGTGTCAGCATCAAAAACCTTCCCATCACACCGGAAAAGGTGCTGGACGCACTCAGAAAGAAAGAAAAAAAAGGAAAGAAAGAAAAAAAACAAGGAGGCTGAACCTTGGGTTACAAATGTCCATCGTGTGGAAAGATATGGCCAAATACAATGGATCTAGCCCGGCATATATTCGGGACAGGCGACCAGGCCCATAAGGACTGGGTGAATTCAAAAGGGCTCAGTTTTATAGAGCTCCTGCTCATCCAAACCATGGAACCCGGAAACAAGGGCTATAAGACACTCGCGGAACTGCTCGAGAAAGAAGCAGAGAAAATGAAATGAGGGGACTCTTTCCCATTTTGGTTCAGATATGAGAATAGAGGATTCATGGATGGATTCGTTCCCTATGGAGGAAGTATGTTATTAGAAGGCAAATTCAAACTCAACGCACCCATTCAAAAGCTGTGGGATACACTCCTACAGCCGGAAACCTTGAAGGCTTGCCTGCCGGGTGCGGAAAAAATTGAACTCATCGATGAGAGGACTTACGATTGTGTGGTCAAACAAAAAGTGGGCCCGATCTCGGTCCGGTTCAAGTTCAAATCCATCCTGACGAAAGTCGAACCTCCGAATCATATCGAAATGGGAGGTGATGGAGTGGATTTGGGGAAAGCCGGCCGTTTCACTCAGAAGACCAGTATAGACTTAAAAGAGACAGAGGGAGATGGAGTTGAGATTTCTTACAGGTGTGATGCGTCTGTAGTGGGCAAGCTGGCTATGTTTGGGGACCGGATTTTGAGGGCTAAAGCGAAAAAAATTGAAGCCGAATTTACACAAGCCCTGAGAGATAAACTCAAAAGCGTCGCTTGAAGAATGTCTAAGAAAGTGAAGACAAGCCATCTTC
>CAZSGR010000161.1:0-7857 GCA_964606185.1 uncultured Eubacteriales bacterium | reverse complement strand
AAAAAAAAGCCCTCATCTCACTATTCAAATGTTTTCCTCGCTTCCGGACTACCTAATATAAATATAAGAAAATGAGATAGATATGTCAAGTCCGATTGAATTGCCGGCTCAAATCTCAAGGCAAAAAAAATTGCATGCAGAAAAAAACACTCTCTTCACGAAATCCTCGTCACAATTTTTTTCTGATTTTTGAGCAGAATGCCGCCATCTCTTCTGTTCAATTCTAAGTTAATGATAATATTAAAGTAACAGTACTTCTCTCTAACTAATAACCTGAATTTATGGACAGTCTATCAAATTTTTTCTTATCATGAGCTGACCTTATGCAGACTTCCCAACCACTCAGATATTTTTCTTAAATGAGTGTGAAATTTACATAAAATTTTATTTAAGTTACTATATATATATATTCGAATAAATTCGCTAAGGAGGAAAATTAAAACACTTTTTCCTCGAGTCAACTTTCTTTGTAGAAAAGAGCAAATGAAAAATCCCTTCAGGCTGGCTGCGGCAGTCAGCATTCTGCTTTTCTCCATGAACCAAGCCCTCCTCCCCTGCTCAAACAGTTCATCCAGCCGAATAATCTTTACTTCACAAAAGGAATATTCCGAATATTTCAGCCAAGGAGAACGATCCCGGCTTCAGGGAGATTATGAAGAAGCCATCGAATTTTTTACAAGGGCATTATCTCTATCCCGAAAAAACAAAAATTCAGGAGCCGAAATCGAATCTCTGATAAAATTGGGCCTCCTCTACTGGAACACAGGGAAGCCTGATGATTCCGCTGATTTCTACAAAAAAGCACTGGCCCTAGCCGACAATGCGGAAATCGGCGAAAAAAAAGATGAGATCCAAGATTATATTCAGATCTATGATCTCTACCAGGCTGGAAAGGGATTCCTGGGTGATGCTTCTCCTGTCGAGCACCAAAAATCCATAGAAAGTTTTGAAAAAGCCATAGCCTTGGCAAGAGAAATTCAAAGTAAAGAGCATGAGTTAAAATGTCTCCGACAGCTCAGCGTCACCTATTTGGATTTGAATGATCTCGATAAATTCTTATCTCTTAGTCAATCGGCTCTGGAAATCGCCCTCCAGATCAACCACAAGCAGGAGGAAGGCCGATGCCTGTTCCAAATCGGCTATTACTATGATGAGATGGAAGATTATTCTCAGGCGCTCAGGGATTACTCAGAAGCACTGGAAATCTCCAGAATTGTTGAAGATTATAATTATGAATCTATGTGCTTGACCAACATCAGTTATATTTACACCGATCTGGGAAACTACGACAAGGCCCTGGAATACCTGAGAGATGTCTTGAGAATCGACCGGGAAATACTCGAGGAGGATGCTTATGTGGCTATTGACCTGAACAGTATCGGATTCACCTATCAAAAAAAGGCGCTCCAATCCGGCAATGAAGAGGACTTTTATAATGCCCTGGCCAATTATGAGGAAAGCCTCACAATTGCCAGAAGAATCAAGGAGGTCGAAACGGAAATAGAGGCCTTGAACAATTTGGGATTTGTCTCTATTGATCTCGAACGCTATCCTGAAGCCCTGAAATATTTCAATCAAGCCCTGGCTAAAGCAGAAGAGTATAAAAACGACGAAGAAACCGCTAATATTCTCATCAACATAGGTATCGTTTGCTCCAGACAAGGAAACTATGAAAAGGCCATACAACACTGTCAGAAAGCCATTGATACTGCATCTCTTACAGGAAAAGAATATCTTCTCTGGGAAGCTCACTTCGAGATCGCCAACGCGTACATGAAGAAAGGCGATTATCAGGATGCGCTGCAAAATTATAAAAAATCGATAGAATACCTCGAAAACATCCGCTCCAGGATCATCCTGGAAGAATTGAAAGCGAGTTATATGGGTACGGATAAAAGACTCGAAGCCTACCAGAACACAATCGACCTGCTGATCAAGATGTCCAGGCTTGAGCCTGAAAAATTTTATGACAGCGAGGCCTTCCATTTTCTCGAAAGGGCAAAGGCCCGGGCATTCCTCGACAGGCTGGAAGTCTCTCAGGTGAACATTTCCCGCGGTGTTGACAGAGAGCTTCTCGATGAGGAAGAAGAATTGATGAAAGAGATATCCGACCTGAACTCCGAACTTTTTAAACCCAGTTTGAGCCCGGAAAAAGAAAAGGACATTATGGATAAGCTCAGCCAGAGCGAAGAAAAGCTGGAATCGCTGAAAAGAAAAATTAGAATGTCGAGTCCCGCCTACGCCAACCTCAAATACCCACAGATCATCTCTCTTGAGGAAGCTCAAGAACACATGCTCGACTCCGGGACAGCATTTTTTGAGTATTCCCTGGGAGAGATAAATTCCTATGCGTTCGTTATCACGAAAAAAAACCTTAAAATCTTTCCTCTGCCCCCGGCTGAAAAAATACGGTTGCAGGTGAGAACCTACTTAGAAGCCATTGCGGATAGAGACAGCAACGATTTCAGACTAGGCCACGAGCTCTTCAAAACACTTGTCTCTCCAGGGCTTGACGGAAAGTTTAAAAAAATAATATTCATTCCGGATGGCATCCTTCACTATCTCCCGTTTGAAACACTGCTCACCCAGGAAGATAGTCGCAACTGGCTGATCAAAGACTACAAAATATCTTATGCGCCTTCCATATCTTCTCTTCGTGAGATTATCGAGCGCGGAGGCGCACAAAAACTAAAAACCCAAAAAGACCTCCTTGCCTTCGGTGATCCTTATTTTGGTCCTGAGGAAGAGAGAGCGGATGCAGGAGATAAATTAAAGACTATCCCATCTGACACAGCTTCTCAATTTTCCAGACTCCAATACAGCGGTCTGGAGATAGAGAAAATCGCAAGTCTTTTTAAAAAGCAGGCCATAGATGTCTTTAAAAGGGACAAGGCAACCGAGGAACAGCTTAAAAAACTCGACCTCATACCTTACAGAATTCTCCACTTCGCCACACACTGTATCATCGATGATACTAAGCCCGCCCGGTCCTTCATCGTTTTTTCAGTGGGGAATCCATCAGCCGAAGACGAAATCCTTCAAATGAGAGAGATATTTAATCTCGAATTGAACTCTGATCTAGTGACTCTTTCTGCATGCCAGACGGGCTTGGGCCAGTTCATTAAGGGAGAGGGAATAGTCGGCTTGAGCAGAGCTTTTTTTCACGCAGGCGCCTCGTCGGCCATCATCAGCGTATGGGCGGTGCATGACCAGGCCACTTCACAGTTTATGGAACGGTGTTATTATCATCTTCGCTCATCGAAATCGATCATGGATGCTCTGCAAAAAACCAAGATCGAAATGATAGACTCGGGGGTGCTCTCTCATCCCTATTACTGGGCAGGCTTCGTCATCACCGGGCATTCAGATAAAGTGATCTATGTTTCAAGTTTGAAAAAGGTGGTTTATCTCGCTGTTCTTCTTCTGGTCGTGGGGATAATTTCTTTTATAGTCTTAAAAAGACGTTTTAAACATTAATACAAGCACCAAATCTTAGTTATTTCTTCCCCAATAGTCCACACACGGGAGAACCTTTGAAAGATAATCAAATCCGGGCCTATCAAAAGTTACTTGACTGATATATTTGAACTGAAGAATTCCGTTTTTATCAATAATAAATACTGCCGGTATATTCATTGGTCCCCTCCCATTATTCCAATCGGGCGTAAATAATCTGAGACCTTTTGATACTTTAGCTTCAGCATCTATAAGAATAGGAAAAGGCATTGGAATTTTTCCTTCAAACTTCTTGGGAAAGACACGTCTTGTTTCTTCCATCCACGCTTTTCTTCCCCCCGTAACGTTGTTGGCGTTTGGAGGATTTTTCCACTCTTCAATTTCAGCAAATTTCTTAGGAAATTTATCTACCCAGTCCTCAACCATCTCCTTGCTATAAGGAAGAACGAAAAGAATTTCTAGATTGTGTTTTTTCCTGATTTGCTTTTCTTTTTCAATATCGGCAAGGTCAGCATATTGATACGCACACATACGGCACCAAACATCGGGTTGATATTTGCCTCTTGGAAATATCAGCATGATGCTCTTGCCCTTGAGCTGGCTGATAGTAATTTCCTCACCTTGATAGGTGGGAAGGGTAAAATCTGGCATCGGTTGGCCGACTGTGACAGGTTTTATTTCGGCGTCCTGGGCAAACACCAGACAGGGAAGTAAGATAATTGCAGCGAGAAACAAATAAAAAAACAATCCTTTTCTATTTCTGTCCATGGTTTTTTCTCCTTTCGTTTTGTGGTTTTGAGAATTAAACACACATTCACTATTTTATTCAGCAAGAAATATGCCAATATGATCTTTTGAGGTTGTTCAACGCTATTCTACTCTGTATGTCCATTCTCGAACAACTTATGTGCGCATCCGAACAGAAATAAATATTCCCCATTTCAACTTTATGAAAGAGAATAGCCAAGATTCAGTTGCTCTGTTATCCAGTCTTAACCTTCTGTTTTGCATAACAAAGCAGTTCCCAAGCAATTTTGGAATCAATAGGGTGATTTTGTTGAGCGATTTTTGCGTTTATATGGGGAATATGGATTTAAATCCTTCTCTTGGAAAAAATTTATAAAACCTTACCAGTTGCCTGGACCGAGGTGGAGTTTTGGAGTCCTCTCCCCTTCTGCATAAAAGTTTTGAGCGATGAACTGATCGACGCTCGCTGCCATATTATCCGAGAGTTTCTGAAAATACTTTATTTTCATCGACAGCTTAACATTGATGTCAGCCCCATATTAAAAAACACGATTATCCTGGCTGTAAATGACAGAGGGACCATCAACCATATCATAATCAGCTTCCTGAAACATCTTCATGCAGGTTTCTACATCCAGTCCTCTTCCCCTGGCGGTATCGGCTTCGATATCACGGGGATTTGATCCCACCTCTGCCCAGAAGAGGTTAGCCCCCGCAGTTGCACCGAGTATGTTTGGCTCGTGAGTGCAGTTTCCGATGAGGTTTTTTCCCATGGCCAATCTGACGACTGCGACCAGATAAGCAATGCTGATATTTACGCATTTTATTGAATTTTTTCAAATTTACTAGAAATAAATCTTGTAAATGTTGGGGTCAGACCTCAGTAACTTCAATAAAGTCACCATTTCAACTAATGAAAAAACTCACTTCTAAAATCAGTCAAGTCAGATTACTGAAGTTACTGAGGTCTGCCCCTAAAAGTTTATTTTCTCTTTGTCCCAATCATTTTAAAAGGAGTATTTTTTCAACTCTGTTTCATACAGCTTCTTTTCTCTTTTGACAATCTTCTTGAAACGGGAATCACCGCGCAGGTTGTCATAGAAGGGATTGTTGAGCAGGAAATAATAATAAACGTGGGGAACTCTCACTTCACCCCTGATCTCTTTGTCGAGATGCTCCAGTGCCTCATCTTTCATGTTCAAGAGTGCATATATTTCAGAATTTCTATGCAGAGCCAGAGCCTCTTCTTTTTCCCCTCTGGCAGCCAGCAGCAATGCTTTGCAGTAAGGAAGAAGTGAGTACTCCGGATGACTTTTTTCTGTCCTGGCGATCAATTGTTCAACCGCATCAAATTTCTCCATTTTGATATTGAGAGCAATATAACGGCCTGGGAAGATGAGAACAACAGGTGCCAGCTCAAAGTATTTCTCAAAATAGGAAGCGGCTTTCTCAGGTTCTCCGATGTTCATGTAGCACATGGCTATCTTATAAGGGGTCCAAAAATAATAAGGGTCAAGCTCCATCGTTTTCAATAAATACGGAAGAGCCTGACGGTATAATCCATGATAGAGCAGACACGCTCCAGTCAAAAAATTGACAACTCCTATATTCGGATTGATCTCCAGGGCTCTTTGGAAAGCCTGAAAGGCTTTATCAAAATCACCATCATATTCATAATAATAATATCCTCTCAGTGCAGTCGATAAAGCCGAATCAGGATCTAACCTCAGGGCCGTCTCACAATTTTCCTTAGCTCGTTCAAGATCCTGCCTGTCCTGTGTGACGTGGTAATGATGTTCGTAAGCCCAGGTGAGGCCAATATAAGCTGAAGCGTATTCAGGATCGAGCTCGATGGCTTTCTTAAACATCTCCACTCCGGACTTAAAATCTTCTTCCTGAAAGGTGATGATATATTTACTCTTGGTAAAGTGCATTCCCTTGGTGTAATAATCGTAGGCCTCCAGACTCCTGGGCATGTATTCTTCCTGTCCAGGTCCTTTTTCCAGAGAAAGCTTCAGCCTCAGCGCTTCGGCGATGGCTTGAGAAATGTCATCCTGGACAGCAAACACGCTCTCGAGCTCCCGTTCATAGTTATCAGACCAGAGGTGAGAATCGTCTGTCACATTGATGAGCTGGGTGTTGACTCGGATTCTATTCTCCTCCCTCTGGATGCTCCCTTCGAGAATGGTTTGGACACCCAATTCCTGTCCAATATTTTTAATGTTCCTGTCCGGATTCTTGTAGCTCATCACCGACGTCAAGGAAATAACTTTCAACCCTTCGATCCTGGACAACCTTCCGATAAGGGCGTCGGTCATGCCCGCGCAGAACGCTTCCTGGTCTTGACTCGAGCTGAAATCCCTGAAAGGGAGGACGGCAATCGAATTGTCCCATTGAATTCCAGGGACAATCCCGGCTTCAATCTCCTCTTCTGTTGGCCCGCCTTTGCTGAATAATAAAATTCCCAATAGGATGATAACCACCGCAGCCAGAACCACTCCTGCCGGAATCAAATAGGGTTGAATACGCCTCATCCGGACTTGGAGGCCGACTCTTGTCTTGGCCACTTTCCTCTCCAGTGCGGGTATGCCTTCTTCTGTCTCTCCCAGTTCGATAAGAATTTCTTCGGCCGATTGAAACCTTTTGGCCTTATCCTTTTCCATGCATTTCAGGATCAGCCAGTTGAGATCATTAGGAATATGCGGATTGATCTCTTTTGGATCGGATGGAGTCTCGCTTTTGTGCTTCATGGCGATGCTGATGGGTGTTTTTCCCTCAAAAGGAATCTTTCCGGTCAGCATCTCGAAAAGAATCACTCCGAGAGAATAGATGTCCGAGCGCTGGTCCGTCTCTTCTCCCTCCGCCTGCTCAGGAGACATGTATTCCGGTGTCCCGATCACTGTTCCCTCGGCTGTCAATCCCTCGGCCTGAAGGGAGCGGGCAATGCCGAAATCCATGATCCGGGCATTCCCTTCGTTGTCGATCATGATATTCTGAGGCTTGAGATCCCGGTGCACGATGCCAAGGTCATGCGCATCAGCTAAACCCCGGCAAATTTGCTTGGCGATAGAGAGGGCTTTTCCCACAGTCAACTGGCCGGATCTTTTAATAAAGCTCTTCAAATCCTCGCCCGGCACATACTCCATGGTGATAAAATGGGTTCCTTCAGCCTCGCTGAGGTCATACATGCGTCCCACATTCTTATGAACGATTTTGCGGGCTATCTTCAACTCGTTGGAAAAGCGGCTCAGGATTTTCTCATCCACTGCAATATCTGGCCTGAGTATTTTTAAGGCAATCTCCTCTTCGATCTTCTTATCGTAGGCTTTATAGACTTTGCCCATGCCTCCTGTACCCAGCTCCTCGATGAGGTCGTAGCGGTCCGCGATAGTTGTTCCTCTTTTCAATGTTTCCACGGGTGTCTCGAGAGTTTGTGTGGGAGAACCGGGGAGTTCCTCATCAGACTTGAGCGGTGCGGCACACTTCCCGCAGTAGAGCGTATCGCTGGGATTGTCGAAATGACATTTGGGGCATTTGATGGACACTTTTTTCCCTCAAACTAGATGGCAAAAGAATATCAATTCCCAAAAAAAGAGTCAACTCATGGAATTAGGGTCAGACCTCAAAAAAAAAGGGGGATAGGTGTACGCCCTC
>CAZSGR010000160.1:1324-7905 GCA_964606185.1 uncultured Eubacteriales bacterium | reverse complement strand
TTAGAAGGATTTTGAAATTCAACAACCGGACAGCAGTGGGCCTGTCCCCTTTTTTATCATTCATTTTTCAATTTATTATTCTTACTTTCAGTTTTTTCTTTTTTTTCCTTTTTATTCAGGCGACTTTCCTGCTCCTTCTTTTCCTTCCCGATTTTAGCCTTGATCGAATTCCACCAGTCTATCCTCTTCTGGATATCCTTTTCCAGGCCCAGGTTTCCGGGTTCATAGTACTTCCGTCCTTTTAATTTTTTGGGGAACGTCTCCATATCCGTTGTCGAAAAAGCAAAGTCATGAGCATAGGCATAATCTTTTCCGTATCCTACCTCTTTCATCAGGCTTGTCACCGGGTTTCGAAGATGAAGGGGCACGGGCTCAAAAGGGCTGGCCTCAACATCCTTCCTGGCTTTCCCAAAGGCCACATAAGCGCGGTTGCTTTTGGGGGCTGAGGCCATGTAAATCACCGCTTCTGCCAAAGCCAGCTCCCCTTCGGGAGAGCCGATGAAATCATAGGCTTCCTTGGCATTGAGGGCGATAGCCAACGCCTGGGGATCAGCAAGTCCGATGTCCTCCGAGGCAAATCTCACCAGTCGCCGGGCGATGTAGAGGGGGTCTTCTCCCGCAGCGAGCATCCGGGCCAGCCAGTAAAGGGATGCATCCACATCGCTGTTCCTCAAGCTTTTATGGAGAGCAGAAATCAGATTGAAGTGCTCCTCACCTTTTTTATCGTAGAGAAGAATCCTCTTCTGCAGGGCTTCTTTGACTTCCTTGGTGGAGATCTTTTTGTCCTTGACCAGGCTGGAAGCAATTTCGAGAGTATTCAGTGCTCGACGGGCATCGCCGTTCGCATAATCAATGATCATCTGCGGTGCCTGACCTTCGAGCTTGAGATGGAGCTGGCCGAGCCCGTATTCCTCATCGGCTAGAGCGTCTTTGATGATCCGGATTAAAGTTTCCTTGGATAAGGGGTTCAGGACCAGAACCTTCATCCTCGAGAGGAGAGGGGCGATAACTTCAAAGGAGGGATTTTCTGTTGTCGAACCAAAAAGGATGATGTCCCCTTTTTCCACATATGGGAGGAAAGCCCCCTGCTGGGCCTTATTGAAGCGGTGGATCTCATCGATAAAAATGATGGTGGGTTGCTTGTAAATCTTCCTGTGGCTCTCTGCTCTGGCCATGACCTGCTTGACTTCTTTAATCCCTGAAAGAACGGCGCTGAAAAACATGCAGGGCAAGTTAAAATACTCAGCCAGGATATAACCTAGAGTGGTCTTGCCAGAGCCCGGTGGTCCCCAGAATATGATGGACACCAGGCGGTCAGCCTTGATGAGTTGGGAAAGGATCTTCCCTTCCCCGATGATATGTTCCTGTCCGTAAAACCGGTCCAAAGACCTGGGACGCATCCTCTCAGCCAGGGGAACATGTTTTTCGTCAGCTTTGGCCGCCATGTTTTCAACCGCTCATTCGAATTATATCAGAAAAGACCATCCGGGTCAGGCCTTACAAATCTCTTTGTCACATGAGCAAGAATCAATCTAAAAATCTTGGCTTCTTGACAAGGCCTGACCCCATCCTGTTCTAAAAATGACTGCGCCCGAATGAAAATATAAATCAACTGATTATTGTACTTTTTGATGTCTAAATCCATTGTTTTTTGGTTTCTTGACGAATGAAAGATTCCGTGCTAATGTTACGAAGGCAGGATGAAAAGCCAAAAAATCCCGGACAAAATGGCTTACCGGCTCCAAGAAGTCAGCCGAATCACTAAAATTGCCCCTGAAGTTATCGACACCTGGGAAAATGAGCTCTATTTTCTTCATGCCGGTCAGACAGGCACCGGAGAAAAAATATTCAGAAAAAAGGATTTAGCCATCATTTTCCGATTGAAGGAGCTGCTGGAAAAAGAGGCAATGACTCTGGCCGGAGCGAAGAGAAGGATCGAAGAAGAATTCGGGATAAAGACATCCACACCTGTGCATCCTGACCGTCTGAAAAAGGTCCTTTATAGAGTCAAGGATCAACTTCAGGAAATCGCTTCATCGTTGGACAAAAAATCGGAAAAAGTATAAAAAATCCTTCCTGATTTGTTATAATAACTCTTTCTGGTCGGGACGTGGCGCAGCCTGGTAGCGCACACGCTTGGGGTGCGTGGGGTCGGCGGTTCAAATCCGCTCGTCCCGACCATTTTTCTTTTAAAACTAGAAATAATGAATCAACTCAATAGGTTCCACTCACTTAAAAAATCCGGGAATTGAGAAGCAAAGAGGTTCAAGAACGGCTGCGAACAAAAGAGAAAAAATGAATCAAAATAAAAATAAGAATACCACGGAAAAACTAAAAGCTCAGGCAATTAATCTCAGAGATCTCATCGGTTACCAGGAAGGCTCAGTGGTCAGCCGAGAGATCATATCCAAAAAAACCGGAACCGTGACGCTTTTCGCATTCGACAAAGGACAGGGTTTGAGTGAGCACACGGCCCCGTTCGATGCCCTGGTTTACTGTTTGGACGGTGAGGTGGAGGTCACTATCTCCGGCAATCCTATGCAGTTGAAAGAAGAAGAAATGGTGATCATGCCTGCCCATCAACCTCATGCCCTCAAAGCACTCCAGAGATTCAAAATGCTTTTAATCATGATTCGCAAATGAAAACTGAATCAAAAAAAGACAGATCCACAAACCGCCTGATCCACGAGAAAAGCCCTTACCTTCTCCAACACGCCTACAACCCTGTGGATTGGTATCCGTGGGGAAAGGAAGTCTTCGAACGGGCTAGAAAAGAAAACAAGCCAGTATTTCTTTCGATCGGGTATGCCACCTGCCACTGGTGCCATGTGATGGAAAAAGAATCCTTCGAAAATCCTGAAGTGGCTCGATTAATGAATGAGTTGCTCATCTCTGTCAAGGTCGACCGGGAGGAACGCCCCGATATTGACACGGTTTACATGAAAGTCTGCCAACTCCTGACAGGAAGCGGGGGCTGGCCGCTGACAATCATCATGACTCCGGATAAAAAGCCGTTCTTCGCCGCCACGTATATCCCCAAAGAAAACCGGTTTGGCCGGCTTGGTATGCTGGAACTCATTCCCCGCATCCAGGGACTCTGGGAAAACAACCGTGCAGAGCTTGAAACCTCTGCGGATAAGATAGTCAGCTCCATCAAAGAGTCACGCGTAAACCGTCAAGGCAAAGAACCAAGTGAAGACACGCTGGACGCCGCCTATCACCAGCTTGAGCAGCAGTTCGACACAGAACATGGTGGATTCGGCATTTCCCCGAAATTCCCTTCCCCTCACACCTTACTTTTCCTGCTCCGTTACTGGAAAAGAACAGCTAATGAAAATTCTCTTCACATGGTGGAAAAAACGCTCCAGTCCATGCGCAGAGGAGGCCTCTTTGACCACATCGGCTACGGTTTTCACCGCTATTCCACGGATGCTCAATGGCTTGTGCCTCATTTTGAAAAAATGCTCTATGACCAGGCTTTACTGGCCATGGCGTATACTGAGGCCTTCCAGGCCACCGGAAACAACGACAACAAGAACACAGCCAAAGAAATTTTTGCCTATGTTCTCCAAGACATGAACTCTCCCGAAGGAGCCTTCTACTCGGCCGAGGATGCGGACAGCGAGGGAGAAGAAGGAAAATTCTATCTCTGGACGAGCGACGAACTGGAGGAGATCCTCAGTCAAAAAGAAGCCGATTTAGCTTTGAGAGTCTTCAATTCAGAAAAGGCCGGGAATTTCGTGGAAGAGGCCACGGGAAGAAAAACCGGAGCGAATATTCTGCATCTGCAGAAATCTCTCGAAGAGATGGCATCAGAGTTGAAGTTAAGTCCGGAAACTCTGAGCCGGAATCTGGAAAGTATCCGAATGTCTCTCTTCAAAAAAAGAGAGAAACGAGTTCGTCCTCTCAAGGATGATAAAGTCCTTGCCGATTGGAACGGACTGATGATCGCGGCTCTGGCTAAAGCTTCTGTGGCCCTCGATGAGCCCGCTTACGCGGAAGCCGCACGAAAAGCATCAGATTTCATCCTGAATAACATGCGCGACAAGCAAGGCAGGCTGTTCCATCGGAACCGGGAAGGGCAGTCTTCCATCCCCGCATTCCTGGATGACTATGCCTTCCTCATCTGGGGCTTCCTAGAGCTTTATGAGGCGACATTCGAAGCCCGCTTCTTGAAAGAAGCTCTGGAGCTGAATGACCTCCTACTCAAACATTTCTGGGATGACAAAGACGGAGGATTCTACTTCAGTCCTGATGATGGCGAAAAACTCCTGCTCCGTCAAAAAGAATTATACGATGGAGCGATCCCCTCTGGAAATTCAGTCCAAATGCTCAACCTCCTCCGTTTAGGACGAATGACATCCAATCCGGACCTTGAGGAAAAGGCGGCTCAGACCGGACGCATCTATTCTCAAGATGTGGAGCATTCCCCTTCCGCATTCACTCAAATGATGGCGGCCGTTGAGTTCGGAATCGGACCTTCCTATGAAGTTGTCGTTGCCGGAGCCACAGAAGCCGATGACACGAAATTCATGCTCAAAGCTCTGGGCGCTGAATTCTCTCCGAGTAAAGTTGTTCTCTTCATCCCCAGTGACAAGGATCCGTCAGCTATCTTCCAGATGGCTCCCTTTACCTCCCGGATGACAAGCATCCAAAACAAAGCCACCGCTTATGTCTGTCAGAGCTTCACCTGTCAGAAGCCCACAACAGATATCAATAAAATGCTCCAATTCATTGGAGTTAAGACTCTTAAAAAAAATACAAAATCCTGAAAGGAGAAATCTAAATGTCCAAATCATACGAAATTATCGAGAGAGTCGGGATATCAGACACAGGAATTTCCGAAGCTGTTCAAGCAGTCGTTACAGAGGCTCATCAAGAAAAGCCGGTGTCCTGGTTTAAAATCAAAGAGCAGAGAGGACGGATGACCCAAGACGGCCAAACGGAATTCCAGGTCATTGTTGAGATCGGAAGACACACGAGCTAGGCCTCAAGACTAATCCAGAGGTTTCAATCCGTTTCCTCCCATGTTAAAATGTTTCTTCTCAGCTGCCTGTCTATTCAGATTTTGATGCTTTAACAGGTCGTATCGACAGCAGAGGCAAAAGTGAAATCCATGAAACCACTGATTCTCCTGACCAACGATGATGGCTTTTTCGCTGAAGGAATAGAGTCCCTCTCCCGCCACCTGAAAGGCCTGGGAGAAATCCATATCATCGCTCCTGATAGGGAAAGAAGCGCCACTTCTCTTGCTCTCACTCTCCATCATCCGTTGCGGGTCAAAAAAATAAAAGCCAGGGTTTTCGCTGCGGATGGGACTCCGGCTGATTGTGTTTATCTGGCCACACAAAAGCTACTGCCACGAAGGCCCTCCCTGCTCATTTCAGGCATCAACAGAGGACCCAACCTGGGACAGCAGGATATTTCCTATTCAGGCACGGTAGCGGGTGCCATCCAAGGAGCTTTTCTTCAGATCCCATCCCTGGCCGTCTCTCTTCTTCCGGATGAGAATCACCAGTATCATTTTGATTTTGCCGCAAAGATCGTCTCCTCCATGGTCAGAAAATTACTGGAAAACAAAATCCCCGAAAATCAGACCCTCAACATCAACATCCCTCCTCCACCGTTCCGGGGGATAAAGATGGTCAAGCTGGGACAGAAAAGATACAATCCGGAAATAATCGAAAAACAGGATCCCAGGAAAAGGACCTACTACTGGATTGGCACGGGAAACCCGAAAGCCATAGGCGACAAGAACAGCGATGTCATGGTGATTAAAGAGGGGTACATCACTGTCACCCCTCTTCACTCCGATTCAACGGACCAAGACACAATGCGACGGCACACTTTAAAAAATATCTTCACATCCATTACCGATGAAATTATTCAGAAAACTCTATGACTGGATGCTTCACTGGGCGGACACCCCGTACGGCCCTTTAGCCCTGTTTCTGCTGGCTCTGGCCGAAAGTTCTTTTTTCCCCATCCCTGTTGACCCTCTTCTTATCGCCCTCTGCCTGGGCGCCATGAAAAAATCCTGGCGGTTCGCTCTCATCACATCACTGGCCTCAGTGACAGGCGGGATGATCGGGTACTTGATCGGCTTCGGCATATGGGAAGCAGTGGATTCTTTTTTCTTTAAGTATGTCCCCGGCTTCTCGGAAAGCCTTTTCGAACGGGTGATGGCGAATTTCAACGAATACGGCTTCTGGTACGTTTTTGCGGCTGGATTCACTCCGATTCCATATAAAGTCTTCACCATCGCTTCCGGAGTTTTCAAGCTCAACTTTTTCCTTTTTGTCATCGCTTCAGCCATCAGCCGTTCGCTCCGCTTCTTCGCCATTGCAGCCCTATTCCGAAAATTCGGACCCAGAATCAAGATTTTCATCGATAAATATTTCAATCTCCTTGCGATTCTGTTTTTCATCCTTCTCTTTGGAGGATTTCTGGTCGTAAGATTTATAATAAAATAATAAGGGATGGCGTCTTAACAGTTAACTTTTCAGAGGAGTAATTATCTTTTTCACACACAATGCTAAATGTTAAGACGCGACACTATTTTCCCGATTAACGACAATTAA
>CAZSGR010000160.1:0-1314 GCA_964606185.1 uncultured Eubacteriales bacterium | reverse complement strand
CAATTAATCTCGAATGAACATCAGAGATAAACAGGAGAGAATTCAGCAAGCACTGGATAAACTCTCAGTGCATGAGACAGAGTGCAGGCTCTGCCCTCGAGAATGTGGAGTCAACAGGGAAAAAGGAGAAAAAGGCTTCTGCCAGACCGGAAGCCAGGCTTCAGTATCCCACACTCTCCTTCATTACGGCGAGGAGCCTGTTTTGAGCGGTCTTTCTCTTGGGAACTCCGAGAAAAGCGAAATCCCAGGCCAGCTCTCCGGCTCCGGAACGATCTTTCTATCCGGATGCAACCTAAAATGCCTGTACTGCCAGAATTACCAGTTGAGCTGGCTCAATCACGGAGAGCCGACCGCAGATGAAGAACTGGCCATGAGAATGCTCGAACTTCAAGAAAAATGTGCTTTGAACATCAATCTTATCTCCCCCACTCACATGCTCCTTCCTATTTTGAGAGCTTTGAGGATAGCTTATGCCGAAGGTCTACATCTTCCTGTTGTCTACAACTCCAACGCCTACGAAAAAGCAGAAGTCATAAAATGTTTGGACGGCATCATCGATATCTATCTCCCGGACTTGAAATACTTCTCTCCGGAACTGTCCGACCGGTTTTCAGGCACTCCAGATTATTTTCACCACGCAAACCAGGTTATTCAGGAAATGTACTGTCAACAACCCTTTCTGCGTCTTTCGAAAGAAAATGTAGCAATCCAGGGTCTCATCATCAGGCATCTCGTTCTTCCGGGTCAGACCGCCGACTCCAGTGCGGTCCTGGGGTGGATTGCCCAGAACCTCAGTCCTTATGTTTGCTTGAGCCTGATGAGCCAGTACCATCCCTGTCATAAAGCACCTCGAGAAATCAAGAGAGGTTTATCCTCTGCTGAATACAGCTCAGTCAGAGCTAAAGCGGAGGAGCTGGGTTTTGAAACTATGTTCCTCCAACCTGAGTCCTTTACTCAGGAGGACCATCTCATCCCTGATTTTGACCTTGAATCACCCTTCAAATGGGAGTAAGAGAGGTCGCGTCTTAACATTTAACATTTAAGAGGAGTGATTATCCTTTTCACACGAAATGTTAAATGGTAAGACGCAATCCCAAATAACAAACAACGGAGGAAGACCGATGAAAAAATCAACCATCAAGGATTAAGAAAGGGCCAGGCCTTGAAAGTTGAACCTTTAGCAAGTACAATCGGACATCATCATGAAAATCCTTTTCATCTGCAAGGAATTCCCCCATTCAAAAGTCATCGGCGGGCCAATCATCATCTACAACCGATTGAAGTATTTTTCCAAAAACCATACAGTCTCCCTGG
>CAZSGR010000159.1:2893-7939 GCA_964606185.1 uncultured Eubacteriales bacterium | reverse complement strand
CAATGCTTCCTGTCGCAAGAAAAATCAGGAGTTTGTTACCTCTTCAATAGAAAGCCATGCTCATGTAGAAGCAATACTGATAGATACAATTTTATATCATCATATGGGTATCTAATAATTAGATAAGCCTTATAACGATGTCATTGCGGGCAAGATACTGAGAATAATATTAATAGTAAACAATGAAAAGTAAATTCAATCTAGAAAGCAATTGGATACAGATCTTCTAAAACCATGACTTCCCTGTGAAAGTCATTTCTCTATTTAAAATATCAATCAAAATGACAGAAAATCCATGACATTTCTGGCACATAAGGTATAATAAAATGAGAAAATGCAAACTGTGTTCATCACCGGCGCGAACGGATTCATCGGGTCGAACCTGTGCCGGCATTTCCTGAAGAAAAACTTCAATGTCTACGGTCTCGTCAGGAAGACATCCGACCTCCATTTTCTGGAAGACCTGGATGTCAAACTGACTTATGGCGATTTGAGCGAGGTCGAAAAAATAAAACTCCCGGAAAACCTGGACACCATCATCCACTGCGCCTCCGAAGTTTCTGATACGGCAGATAAAAAATCCTGTGAAATCAATATCTGTGAGGCCACAGAAAATTTTGTGAATCATATCATGAGCAGCAATATTAGCCTGAAGAAGTTCATCTACATGTCAACAGCTCTTGTCCTGGGATACAAAAAATTAAACATCTCTGAGGAAAATCCAGGCAAACCGGCAAATTTACCTTACGTCCAAAGCAAAATAAAAACAGAGAAACATCTTCTTGAAGTTCACAAAAATAACGGCTTTCCCCTGGTTATTCTGAGACCCGCGGATGTCTACGGTCCCTATGATAGGACCTCATGTGTCCCCATAGTCAAAGGACTGGAAAACGGACTGCCGCCAATTGTTAGTGGCGGTAAATGGATTTTCCCTTTATGCTATGTGGATAATCTCAGCCTTGCCACCTATCTCGCATGTATCACCCCAAACATCGAAGGAAACGCTTACACAGTCACCAATGGTTCAGATGTGACCTGGAAAGAGTTTTTCTCTGTCATACTGAAAAGAATCAATAAAAAACAAAGAATTTATTTGCCCAAATTCACTCCATTTGTTGTGGCTTTCTTATCGAAAATCATCCATTTCTTCGTTCCTTCATTTGAACCTTCGCTGACGTATTACAGGGCGAAAAGAATCACATCCCATACAAATTATGATATATCAAGAACGATTAAAGATCTAAATTATTCTCCCGACACAGACGCAGAGAAGCAGTTCAATGCCATAATGGATTGGTATCTGGCTGAGCAAAAATCAGGTTATATAGAATAGAGCAAGAGTAATCGCATGACTTCTTTTCTGAAGGATTTCTTCCAAAACTATCTGACGCTGTACTCGCTTCTGTTTTTTATCTATGCCCTGGGTTTCACGCTGCTTTCATCCTTTTTCCATTATAAAAGCCTGCATAAAAGATTTGCGGATGACCTCCAGGTGTTTATTCGCTACTTCATGTATTTTTGCCTGTTTCTGCTCATCATCCCCGTAATCGTTATCTTTCTTTACTCGCCTCAACCGCTTGAAGCACTGAAAAACTTTGGCTTCCGGTTTGGAAACTATAAATTAGGACTCCTGCTCTGCCTCATCGCCATTCCTGTTTGCGCTGTCGGCGTGTTTGTCTCCTTGAAGGATCCCAAGCTTAAAAACCAGTACCCTTTTTCAAAGAATGCCTGCCGGAGCCGGAAAACCTTTGTCCTCTATGAGCTGGCCTACCTTCTCTTGTATTATTTTTCCTGGGAATTCACCTTCAGGGGAGTTTTTCTCTTTTCAATCATAGAAATAACAGGTGAAGCCAAAGCGGGGATTTTAATGGCTATCCTGATTCAGGCAACAATCGCCACCATATATCACATCGGGCATCCCGATATTGAGGTTGTCAGCGCGTTCGTGGGCAGCATAATATTCGGAATCATCGCCTATGTCACGATGTCATTCCTGTATACTTTGTTTATCCATGCGCTCCTCGGTGTTGCGAATGACACCTTTTTCTATCTCAAGTATCACAAAGTCAAATTACTCCCTGAAAAGTAACTGATGAGAATCCTCGTGACCGGAGCCACAGGCTTTGTGGGGAATACACTTCTCCCGGAACTTCGAAAGGTTTTTCCCGATGCGGAGATGACTGCATTTGTCCTGCCGGATGATACTTTCAGAGACTGTCTATCAAAATATAAAAAACTGCACATAATCGAAGGCGATATAAGAGACAAAAAAGAAATCCAGGATGCTGTGAAGGGGCACTCTCATGTCATCCATCTGGCCGGATTGATTTCCTACTGGAAAAGAGATCGCGAAAAATTGATGGCTGTGAATAAGTCAGGAGTGAGGAATATCGTAGAAAGCTGTCTGGAACATCACATCTCAAAATTAATCCATATCTCTTCTGTGGGAGCGTACGGATTCAATAAAGACGGCCGCTTCGCCGATGAGGAGACCCCGTTTAACTGGCCGAGCCATTTTGGCTACATGGTCTCGAAATACGAGGGCCAAAAAATCGTCGAACAGGCTATAAGAGATAAAGGATTGAATGCTGTTATCCTCAATCCGGCTTCGATAATGGGACCCGGAGACCCAAACCTCTCCACTCCCCACAACCAACTGTACAACAAAATCTATAAAGGCCCACTCATCGGATGTTTCTCCGGAGGCCTCGCAGTTGTTGATGTTCGGGACCTGGTCGGGATCATCATAAAAACGCTGGATTCAGATGCGTTGGATTCAGATATAAATGGGAAGAAATATCTTGTCGTGGGGGCGAATGTCAAATACACTCAGGTCGTAAAAGCCATTGCCAGGCACGCCGGGAAAAAAGCCTATCCCTTCCCTGTTCCGTCATTTCTGCTGAGCGTCCTCGGCACCTGCCTAGAACTGTTGAGTTCTGTCACTCAGCAGCGTCCGCTGCTGACCCGAGCGTATGGAAAACTGAGCGGCTGGAAAACATATTATTCGAATGAAAAAAGCAAAAAGGACTTCAACCACGACTACATCCCCTTTGAACAAACCATAAAAGACAGCTGCAGATACTTTAAAAAGAATTTTCTCTGATCCTATAAAAAAGAAAAAAAAGGGACAGGTTATTTTAGTAAAGGGGGACAGGTGTAGATGCTCAGTAATTTGGTAACATTTTTTGGATGTCATTGCGAGCGCAGCGTGGCAATCTCAGATTTTTGTCATTACGAGCGCAGCGTGGTAATCTCTTTAAAATATTAATGAATACTTTTTTTATGAGATTGCCACGTCACTTCGTTCCTCGCAATGACATTAGGATAAGATTGCCGCGCTGCGCTCGCAATGACACTTTACCCTCCAATATCATTACCAAAAGAGTTACCGAATTATTGAGCTAGTATATCAGGCTATTTCGGGAACTGTCCCTTTCAATCCCTGAATTAAAAAAGAATAGGGACTGTCTTTTTTTATTAAAGTAGTCAGTCCCCTTTTTTCAGGCAGAGAAGCGTCTCTTCTTCCTTTTCCGGAAGAAAACCTGAAAGATGGGAAACAGGAAAAGAAGGGAAAGTATGCCGGCCGAAATTCCCGGGCCGAAACGAAGCGCGATATAGCTCAACGAAACAAAAGGCAAGAGTTGAATCCTGACAGCCGCCCTCAACACGGCATGTCTCGAGATGAGGTCCGCAACAAGGGGTGAATGCCTGTAATAGAATTCAATGACCCTACGGCCTGGATGGCTGCGCACAAGGTATCTATCCCTGAAATCCCGAAGAATCTCGACATGCGGGTGAGAAGGCGTTCTGTACGCGGCGGTTGCGATGAAACATAGTTTTTGTTTTTCAAACTGCGCTGTGATGGACTTGCCCGAGTCCATGATGATGAGCACCGGATTGACTTTTTCAAGTCCTGGGGGAACATCTCCTGACCATTGAGAAAAATCATACCCTTCATCAGGCAATGCTCTGATATCAATCTCCGTTCCATGGGTGTATGTGTAACTTCCGGGTGCAGGCTGAGTCGTCCCCCCTTCATTCGCGAGTATCGTCAGGACATAAGTGAGGACCTCGCCCGTATAATCCTGGTCCGGAATGTCAGAAGTCACATTCGTGTAGTCCAGGCTGGATGGTGTGAAGCCATACCCGGCCCTGGACGGCGTGGCTGTTCCCGACCAGCCTTCTATCACGGTATGAGAATAACTGCCATCCACGCCCGTTGTCGCTGCACCTCCATCGTTAGAAAACGTGATGGTCACCCCTGCTATGCCCTCGCTCGCAGCAGTCGTGACAAGACCCGAAATAATCCATCCCGGATAAGCCATATAATCCTGGTTCGTGTAGTCAGAGTGCACATCTTCATAATTCTGCGATAAAGGGGTGAAGACAGTCCGCAACAATGTGGGGATCACAGTGCCGGACCAGCCGCAATCCACCGTGACTTCGTAATAACCAGAGGCATCTGTCACCGGATTTCCCGGAAGCCCGGACACCACCACTCCGCTCAACGGCGCTGATGTCGATGCCAGACGAATCGTTCCTGATATTGTGTAGGTTAAAAATGTACCGGTGTAGTCCTGGTTCGCATGATCAACTGTTACATTGGTATAGTCCTGGCTTGGAGGAGCGAAGGAGTAACAGTTTTTGGATGGCGTGGCTGTTCCCGACCAGCCTTCTTTGACCGCATGAGAATAGCTCCCATCTGGGGCTGTCAATACCTCGCCTCCATCATTGGAAAAGGCAATGGTCACATCTTCTATCCCATCACCGCCTCCATTCCTGACAAAACCGGATATGACATGCACGATGAAACCTGTATAGTCTTCATCCGCCTGGTCAGAGGTGACTTCAGTGTACTCCCGGCTGGAGGGTGTGAAACCATAACCGGCCTTGGACGGCGTCGCTGTCCCGGACCATCCGTAGCTCACGCTGTGAGAATAATTTCCATCTGTGTCAGTGGCCGCTTCGCCTTCACCGCCGGAAAATGCAATGGTCACTCCCTCTATCCCCACATCTCCTTCGGTCTTCACACTCCCCGAGATTTCC
>CAZSGR010000159.1:0-2793 GCA_964606185.1 uncultured Eubacteriales bacterium | reverse complement strand
CTGGTTTGTTGAGCTGAATTCGCCCAGTCATCCCCACTTCCTCCATAGGCCCTTTCCCAATCGATATTTCCGGCCGAAGTCAGCTTCAAAACCCAGAAATCCAGGTTGCCTGCACCGAAGGATTCCGTATATCCGGCGACGAAATACCCTCCATCATCGGTCTCCTGAATCGAATTCGCCCAATCGTCCTGGCTGCCCCCGTAATAACGCTCCCAATCTATACGGCCTATTGAATCCAGCTTTAAGATCAACAAATCAATACTATTATTAACCGAGGGATGGATGTGGCCTGCAGCGATGTACCCCCCATCGCTCGTCTCCTGGATCGCTCTTAGATAGATATTCACGCCCAGCAAATTAATATTTTGCCATTCCACATCGCCTTCTGAAGAAAGCTTTATCAACCATATATCGGCTGATCCAATCCCAAAGGAGTCTGAGCTGCCTCCGATAATATATCCTCCATCACTAGTCTGCAGGACAGAATTTGCCCAGTCATCGCCGCTCCTTCCGAAAGTGCGCTGCCATTCGATAACTCCTTCTGAGTTGAGCTTGAGAACCCAGATATCTGTATTTCCTAAACCGAAAGAATCCGTGTAACCGGCAACGATATACCCGCCATCGCTCGTCTCCTGAATGGAATAAGCCTCTTCATATTGCATCCCTCCATACGTGCGCTGCCACTCTATGTCTCCTGCAAAAGACAGCTTGACTACCCAGATATCCGAATGCCCTTCTCCAAAGGATTCGGTGTATCCTGCAAGGATATATCCACCATCGCTTGTCTGCTGAACAGAATTTGCCCAATCATCCCCACTCCCCCCATAGAGCATGGCCCACTGGGCATGGAGGGATTGAGGAACAGCAATAATGAGAACCAGGATTAATGCCAGAATGAATTTTTTCATTTCCCTTTTATCCTAGTCATCTAATATTTGAGACAATTATACCAGTAAAAATAAATTCAATCCATTCGCTCTTCTCCTGAGCTTTCGAAAAATGGAAGAGGAAGGAAAAATTTATTGGGAGTTTTGAGGAACAGCTCAAAAAATCACAAGGAAGAAAAGGAAAGGCAAATTGTGAAAAAGTGCAAGGTTTTCAGGATGAAGTTCGAATAATAGCGATCTTTCTCAGGGGAGGATGCAGCACTCCTTGCGAAGAGAGGGTTTATCGAGAGCGGGCAGCCAACCCCTCAACCTCCCTTTTGCTGCCACCTTTTAAGTCTATTCGAGGGAGGAACTCCTCTTGAATTATGTTCTTTGACTCTATTTATTAATTCCTGTTTGAAGCTTACATCTGTTGGTAGTATTTATTGTACTATTTGATATTACATAATTTATACCATTTTTTTACTTTGTCAAGTGATATTAATCTTGATTTTACCTATTAATTTGCTACAATCGTCCTCTTAATTATTCAAATAAATTGGAGGTTCAAATGCTGAAAAGATATCAAGTCCTGCTTCCAGACTGGTTAGAAGATTATCACAAATTCTTGGTTGATATGTATGATTTAAGCTTTTCTGAGGTACTCAGGATTTCACTCTGTATTGAAGTTTTAACTATGGTGCCTCTTCTCTGTCCAGGATATAAGCCGGGTATAACTGTGGAAGAAATGTCCAAACTCATTAAAAGAAAACTCGAAGAAAAAATGGACCAGGATGAATTGCATAGATTAATGTCAAAGGTCTATTTTGAAGCCAGAAAGGCAGTCGAATACAGACTCGCCGAAGAAAAAAAGAAAAAAAAGAAATCGCGTTAGTTTCTTTTTACATTCTCTCTTACCCATTCAGACATCATGCGGTTCCCCCTTATTAAGGGATGGATACACAAGTTATAAACCTAACACTGCCTTGACTTTTAAAAGACGCTCATTCAAAATTCACTGGAAATTATTTTGATGTTTGAATTTTTATGAAATCGAGGATGAAAGACAAAATCTTCTTTGAAAACAACCGGGGAATCAGGCTCTGCGGGGTCCTATCGAATCCGACGAATGATCAAGGGAAGCCGATCATCATTTTGTGCCATGGATTTTCCACGAGTAAGGACGGCAGAACATATGTGCGGTTGGAGGAAATCCTGAACGATAAGGAAATCTCCACATTTCGGTTTGACTTCTATGCCCATGGAGAGAGCGAGGGAAACTTCCAAGAAATCACAACTTCAGAAGCCGTTGATGATGTCCAGAACGCCATAGAATTCCTGAAAAAATCAGGGTATAAGAAAATCGGCCTTGTGGGCTCAAGCTTTGGAGGGTTGGCCAGCATACTGGCCGCCTCACAATCAGATGATTTATATCTTCTGGCTCTAAAATCTCCGGTTTCCGATTACAAGAGCATGGCGCATACAAGACGCAGCGATGAGGAGATTGATGATTGGAAAAATAAAGGCTATATTGAGCTCGATAGCGTGAATGAGGAAAGGCGCCGGCTCAACTATTCATTCTATGAAGATGCGGAGAAAGTGAATGCGTATGAAGCATCCAGGAAAATCAAAATTCCCGCATTGATCGTGCACGGGAATGAAGATGAAACAGTCCCCATCGAGCAGAGCATTAAAACAGCACGCTTAATCGAGGACTGCCGCCTGGAGATCATCGCAGGCTGCGACCACTTCTATTCCAGTCCGGAGCATTTCGAAAAACTCCTGGATCTGGTCTCCGGATTCATCGTCGAGAATTCTGGAAAAGCATAATCCTGATTACCCTGTTTCATCGACAATAAAAGATTTGTTGAGCGGCAAAGATGCTGAGCTTGATTTTGTGTTCGAGCTGATTGAGAAATCAAAATAG
>CAZSGR010000158.1:0-7949 GCA_964606185.1 uncultured Eubacteriales bacterium | reverse complement strand
GCATGAATGAGAAACGACCTATTCATAAAAATATTTCAAGGCATATTTTCTGAAAGCGGTTCCTTTCGATGACCGGGTATAAAGAAAATTGTTCCTGTCCATGTGTATGGCATGAGCCGGTTCAGGCAGAGTGAAAGTAGTCAGGTATTGACCATTTTCTCTTAGGACATAAACATCTCGATTGGTGTTTTCAGAGAGATGACCCCCCAAAACCAGTATGTATCCACGGTTGTCCAGAGCGATTGCTTTGTATACGGCCTCAACGGGATATTCCTCGAAGGCGGGATTTGGATCATTCTCCTTTCGCATCCTCACCTTTCTCTTATCCAACAAACTCTGACTCCATAGGATTTCTCCTTCGCTGTCCAGCTTTTCAATCTTATCTTCCCAGTTGTAAGCAAGAACGAATTCACCTCTTCTGTCCACAACAAAATTAACCATATTCATCATCGTCAGTCTTATTCCTCTGGCATAAATTATATTTTCAGTCTCTTCCGTCTCAATATCATAGATGTATATGCAGTAGATGGCTCTTCCCTCTTCATATTCCCTTTTCAGAGCTGTAACGGCAATCTGTTCATCAGAAATGATATGCATATCAGTGACAGTGAATGGGATGGGAATTTCCATTTCATACTCTAAATTCTGGTTATAAACAAGAATCCCGGGACTCGAAACCTCAGAAACATACAGTTTATTGTTGTGATATTTAATTAGACTGGGGCCCTGCAGTCCCACTGGTCTTCTGCCTTTCAGCCCTGTTTCTTTTATGAATACTCCGTTTTTATCAAATTTTCTGATTAGATTATTCCTTAAATCAGTTATGTATATATTATCTTCATTATCCACTATCAGCCCCGGACGCTGATAGAGCAAGTCCTCATGTGAATCTCCGATCACGAGCACTTCTTCTATGTAGACACTCAACTGAGTCTGAGCAGACAAGAGCATGAATAAGCAGGAAACCAGGGTGAGAACCAAACCTAATCTCAAACACTTCATTCCTGACTTCACCCTGCCCATGCGATTCTTTATGATTTTTATCTTTTCTTTCATTTTGGCACTAAATGAGAAAAAGATTAACCTTGTACTTAACGACTTTTCCAGATAATGCCTCAAAAAGAATAGTTCAATCTGACAGGCAATCTCTGACCTATGGAGGCTCCTCTCTCTTATCTCACTATTCTCACAATTGTCCAGAGGCCCAGAACCAGAAGCGTTAGTGTGCTGTAGACCCATCGCGTACGCAGGCTGGGTAGGCCATCCACTTTCCGGCCCAGCCAGTGTCCCAGCGGCACAGCTCCAGAAGCGCCGGCGGCCACAAGGCTCCCGCTGATGAATACATGATCGAGCACCTTCGGTAAGCCGGCTGCAATCCAGTATTCATTGCGGAGAATCCAAGTCATGACCAGAGCAAAAAGAGCATTCCCCAAATAGGCACTGGTTATTCCTGTCAGGCTACTCCTGAGAAAAAACCTGCGCCCTTCTTTCATCAAGAGAGAGGAGGCCAGGTCAAAAGCCATGCCGATAAAAACAATCCCCCAGATATGACAGAAAAAAGGGGCGGCGTTCACCATTCGGTACAGGGCAGCAATGCATCCAATGAGAGTCGAGGAGCCTGGTTTATTCAGAAACCCTCTCCCCAGAGACAAAATAACTAAGGCCCATACAGTCAGGAATACAGAGGCATAGGGCACGTTCAAAGCGTAGAATCCCCCCCCTACGAGGACTTCACTCAGCCCCCAGAGCGAGGCAAAAAAAAGGAGCCAAACTAACTGCCATGGCTTTTTCATCTCAGTCTCCTTCTCGAGGTAGGTAATTTACTCCAGCAGAATAACTGGGAATTATATATTGAAAAAAAGAAAATTTCCAGCTCAAATTTATTGGGGAACGTCCCCATATTCATATTGTCTTGATATTTGTGTTTGAGTGTGTTTACAATCTATCATCTAAAAAGAACCAGCTTGACATGAATCCTCCTCCGCTTCACGGATACCACGGAAAAATCCTGACGATTGACCTGTCCGAAAGCCGGATCCAGAGCCGATCTCTCGATCCCAGGATGACAGAAGAATATCTAGGGGGTAGAGGCCTGGCGACACGTATCTTTATGGATGAGACAGACCCGGGATGTGATCCTCTTGGAGCAGATAACACGCTTGTCATCGCCACATCCCCCCTGATCGGAACACGAGCGCCAACGGCCTGCCGCGGACACATGGTTTTCAAATCTCCTTTAACCGGATTGATCGGTAGTTCGAACTGTGGGGGCACATGGGCTAACTTTTTCAAACCTTCCGGATATGATGTTCTCGTCATCAAAGGAAGAGCCGCTGAGCCGGTGATGATTGATATCGGTCCAGAGGATGTCGAAATTGTTCCGGCAAAAGACCTCTGGGGCTTGGATGCTCACAAAACAACCGAGAAGTTAACCGAAAAAAGCGAGCCGGGTAACCGCCCCCGCGTACTCTGCATAGGACCGGCCGGTGAAAACCTGGTTCTGATTTCTTCGGTCATAAATGACAAAAGCAGAGCATACGGACGTTCAGGTTCAGGCGCTGTTCTCGGCAGTAAAAATCTAAAAGCCATTCGAGTTTCCGGAAAAAAGAAAATCCAGATAAATGACAGTGAAAAATTCCACTCCGGATTGGACCAGGCCCTTTATTTGATGAAGGCCGCTCCCATAACCAAACGGCTCATGCGGGAACTCGGCACTTCCGGACTTCTCAAACTCATCGATATCATGGACATGCTGCCTCACAAGAATTTCCAGGACAACCGGCATGAAGACAATGACCTGGATAACGTCTCAGGAGAGACTCTTAGGAAAAAAATTCTTGAACGGCCGGGTGGATGTTTCGGCTGCCCGATTGCCTGCCAGCGCCATACGCGGCTTGAGGATAAAAGAGGCGAGGGACCCGAATACGAAACCATCGTGATGACAGGTCTGGACTGCGGGATCTATGACCTCGAAACCATCACTCTCGCCAATTACCTCCTCAATGAGCAGGGAATAGACACCATCAGCTTTGGTGGAACATTGGCCTGCGCCATGGAGCTTTTCGAGCGAGGCTACATCACTCCAGAAGAAACGGATGGGAATGAACTCAATTTCGGTGATGGAGAAACCCTCAAGAAAATGGTGGAACTCACGTCGCACAGAAAAGGCATCGGAGATAAACTCGCAGATGGCTCTTTTCGCCTGGCTAGTGCATTCAACCATCCGGAATACTCGATGAGCGTGAAAAAGCTGGAAATTCCGGCTTATGACCCCCGCGCTTCATTCACTCAAGCTTTAGGTTATATGACTTCTCCCACCGGCGCCTGCCATCTCAGAGGCGGTTATGCCGTCTCGCTGGCCTTTTTCGGGGGAACGCGAGAAATTCCCCGATTCAGCCTTCTTCAATCCCCGATCGCCATCATGAACATGCAAAACCTCGGCATTATACAAGATTGCCTTGGCATTTGCCGCTTCACAGGCTTTGCCTTTTCCACTGAACCCTGGTCTCGAATGGTGAGCGCAACCACAGGCTTGGATTTCTCGACATCCAGGCTGGAAGAGATAGCGAACAGGATCGCCACGATGGAGAGGGTTTTTAACCTTTCCGCGGGAATGAATCCTGAAGAGGACACTTTGCCCGAACGCTTCAGTGAGGAATCCATTCAGGTTGAGGGAAAAGAAATGCGTATTCCCAAAAAGGCTATGGAAAAAATGAAAATCGATTATTATCAAGTTCGGGGATGGGATAAACACGGAAAGCCTCCCCAAACTCTTCTCAACTCATTGAATAGAATGGGGTAGAAACCATGACAACGAAGAAATGGAAAGCCAGCGAAGAGCTCATCCGCTTGTTCCAAGCTGTGGGGCGGGCATCGCTCCTGTATGACATCCAGGACAGCCACAGCGGTAATATGGCTGTCCAGTGGAAGGACGAGAATAGACAGATAAAAATGGCCATCACTTCCACGGGATCCCAGAAGGGAGATATCGAGCCCAGTCAGATATGCTTTCTCTCGCCTTCAGAGACTGACTTTGGATACTACAAGGCCTCATCCGAGACGGATATTCATGCCCGTATTCTTGCCCAAAAGGATGCCCACGCCTCGATGCACTGTCATACTAAAGAACTCATCATTGCCACGCTGGATGATGAAGATAAACCCAATCAGCCCGAGCCGTTTATCCCGATCGATCCCCTTGGCTTCTATTACCTCGGAGGCCATGTGCCAGTCGACTGGTTTGCAGTCCCGAGTGGATCTCCTGAGATGGTGAACACGATTCCGGAACGGCTGGCCCATCATCCGGTTACTGTGGTTCAGGCCCACGGCGCTTTCTCAAGGGGCCGGAACCTCAAGGAAGCTTTTTTCTTAATCTGCGTGGCGAACAATTCCGGCATCGTTGTCCGGCTCGTCAACAAGCTGGGCCTGGATATCACAAAGCTGAGGCAAACCATTCAATCAAACCCTGATTCTCATTTCTCTTTTCCCCCGACCGAATACTCGATCGAGGACGAAGACGTTTGCGAGTTTCCTCAGGAAGAAGAGATCGTCAGAGAATTTAAAAAAACCGGAGCCAGAATTTTTGAGTCCCGGCTTTCTCCATTCCATACTGGATCGATTTCAACCCGCGGCGCCCGGACAATGCTCTATGCTCCCAAAGCCTCCATGCCCCGGGAAATCGGCGGACCGCTTATGGAGATTCTCCTCACTCAGGAGAAGTCAGACCCCCCGGAACTCCGAATTCACAAAAAAATTTATGCGGAGAGCAACTTCCAGACTATTATTCACTGTTATATTCCAGAAGCAGAGGCTATTTCCCTTTCACCCGGCCCGGAAGACACGACTCCAGTCGACCGCATAGTGCCAGTAGATGCTGAAGGAAGCTTTTTCTACCTGGTGATCCCAGTCCTTCCTCCTCGTCATGATTTCGAGCAGTTCCTGCGGCTCCTTCATGATTACAAAGTTGTCACCGTAAGAGGTGGAGGGGTGTGGGGTGTGGGAACCCAATCCCTATCCGAGGTTCTTCACCACCCATCCTCAGTGCGCGAAATCTGCCTTTACCGCATTGGCGCTCTTGAACGGGGACTCGACCTCAAAAAAATGGAGCCCAAAAAAGCCAAGAAATGGTGAAAAAAAGGGACAGGCGGGCGTGTTCAAAAATTCCGGTTAATCTATTCAGGCATTATATTCTTTTAAACTTTACAACATAAGATAAGGAGGTATGCAAATGATAGAAAAGATATCGAGAAGGAATTTTCTTAACAGAGGCTTTGGTCTCGGTTTTGGCGCTTTTATGTTTAAAAATTTCTCCATCCAGAAATCCCCGAAATCCACTCCTTTGCCCATGATTACTTCAAGCCATACAAACGAAACAGGCAAAAAGGCCCTGGAAATCGGCTGGAAAATTCTGAACGAAGGCGGCTCCGCCTTGGATGCAGTAGAGAAAGCCGCCAATGTTATTGAGATAGATGCGGAAGGGCTTGGAGTGGGCTATGGAGGGCTCCCCAATGAGAATGGTGTGGTTCAGCTTGACGCGTCGATCATGGATGGGAAGACTTATTCAGCGGGGGCTGTCGCCTGCCTCGAAAACATTAAAACTCCCTGCTCTGTGGCCCGCATAGTTATGGAACACACTGACCATGTGATGCTCGTAGGAAGAGATGCTCTGGAATTTGCCAAGAAGTGGGGATTCAAAGAGCAAAATCTCCTCACTGAAAAAGCCCGGAAGATTTGGCTCAGATGGAAGGAACGATTGAGCGAAAGAGATGATTGGGGGACTCCAGAGCATTTGAAAAATGAATATAGGGAAAAAACTGAATCCACTCATTCTATTGATATCGAACAAATTACAGGCACGACCAACGTCCTTGCCATTGATAAAAATAACGACATCGCTGGCGTGACGACGACAAGTGGCCTCAGTTATAAAATTCCCGGGCGAGTTGGCGATTCTCCGATTATCGGAGCCGGGCTTTACGTCGACAATGAAGTCGGAGCAGCCGGTGCCACGGGAAGAGGAGAAGACGTCATCAAATCATGCGCTTCATACTATATGGTCCTGCGGATGAAGGAAGGAAGATCTCCGCAGCAAGCCTGTGAAGACGCCTTGAGAATGATTGTTGATAAATACAAAAAAATCAGTCCGAAATTCTTCCCCGGTGAACATTTCATCGCTATCAACAAAAAGGGGGAATATGGCTGCTCCATAATAAGCGGTCCAAGATCCGGACGCATGGCTGTGATGAATAAGAGCGGATTCGCTGTACACAAGGGATCTTTTGTCTTTGACCTGCAGAAATAGACTAATTTCGGAAATTCCGTATAACAGAAAAAGCAGAGAAAAAGGGGAAAGGCCACTTTTTCAGAAAAAGTTGCCTATTGAACGCGTTCAGTAATTTGGCAGCACTTTTTGGATGTCATTGCGAGCGGAGCGTGGCAATCTCATGAAGTGAAATAAATTTCCAATAGAAGAAAAACAGCCTTTAATTTTACGAGATTGCCACACTCCCTTTGGTCGCTCGCAATGACACCTTGCCCTTCAATATCATTACCAAAAGAGTTACCTAATTACTGCGCATAAATAGCAGGCTACTTTCTTAACCTCGCCTGCGTGTCACTTCCGCCTCATAACGCTCTATTTCCTCAATCCATGACTCTCCGGAAGGGACATCCATCTTCAAACAGAAATAGTCCCAGACAGCACCAAAAGGCATCGTCTTGAGCTCTTCCAAGAGGGCCAGACGGGCAAAGTAATTCCCAGCGTCTTCCAGCTCTTGAAGCTTTTTTCGGGGCTCGAGAAGAGCGATCAACACGCTTTTCAGAGTGGCTCTGGCCCCAATAACCCATGCTCCGACACGATTCATGCTCGCATCAAAAAAATCAAGAGCAAAGTGGACACGTTCCAGAACACTGCTCCTGACAATCTCTTCGGATAGGCTTCTCACTTCATCATTCAGGTTCACCACATGGTCGCTGTCCCATCGCACACCCCGGCTGAAATGGAGGAGGAGTTCTTCAGAAAACTGGAGGATGGCAGATATTTTGTCTCCGATCGATTCTGTGGGATGATAATGTCCCATGTCAAGACAGAGCATAATTCCCTTTGAAAACGCATAACCCATATAAAACTCATGGGAGCCGACGACAAAAGACTCGCTGCCTATACCAAATAATTTACTCTCCACTGCATCTTTCATCTCTGAGGGACTGTATTTCTCGGCATAAATCTCATCCAGAGCCTCTTTCAGCAACGCGCGATGTGTCCAGCGGTCCACAGGGCTATCTTTTGTGCCGTCCGGAATCCAGAGGTTGTGGATGCAGGGACTCTCTAAGGACTGACCTATATGGGCGCTTATTTTTCGGCAGCGCTTAACATGTTCGATCCAGAATCCGCGGGTTTTTTTATCCTTGCTGCTCAGAGTGAATCCGGATTCTGCTCTAGGATGGGAAAAACAGGTCGCGTTAAAGTCAAGTTTGAAGTTCCTCTTTTTAGCCCAGTCTATCCAGCTTAAATAGTGCTCCGGCTCTATTTCGTTCCGGTCGACAGACCTTTCTCCGAAATCCCCGTACATAGCGTGCAGGTTCAGCCGTTTCGGTCCAGGTATCAGGGAGAATGCTTTATCCAAATCCATCCGGAGCTCTTCGAGTGTCCTCGCTTTCCCTGGATAAGTGCCTGTTGCTTGGATTCCTCCACTTCCGGAAGGCGAATCTGACATTTCAAACCCACGCACATCATCCCCCTGCCAGCAAGGAAGGGAAAGAGAGACATTTCCTAATGTGTGAATGGCTTCATCCGTATCGACACCTAAATCGGCATATTGCTGCCTGGCAAAAGTGTAAGCGTCTTTAATTTTTTCCGCATTCATTCCTGACCCTCCTCAACACAACCGTTCTGAGACTGAGTCTTTCAATGGATTGAAAAAACAGTCGTTCATTTGCACTTATCATAC
>CAZSGR010000157.1:0-7984 GCA_964606185.1 uncultured Eubacteriales bacterium | reverse complement strand
TATGGGATTGCCACGCTTCGCTCGCAATGACAATCCTTTCTAAGAGATTGCCACGTCGCTGCGCTCCTCGCAATGACATGTTCAATCCGCTCCTTGCAATGACATCTAATAAATGTTGCCATATTACAAGCAAGTGCACCTCTGACAAAAAAGGGGCCTGTCCCCTTTTTTCATCAAAGCGCGGTGTTGTCATTTTATCTCTTTAAATAATTGGGGGCTGTCCCCAATTTCACTTCCCAATTTTACTTCTTGTCGCCATTGCTGGCCCGCGATTCAATGCGCTTGCCTTTATCGACATCTTTAACCAGACAGGTGAATTCCCCTTTGAAGAAGGAAACCGACATCTCTTTCTCTTTCTCGACTTCGTCTATCCGGCGCACCAGGTATTGACCGCCGTCTTTCCAGCAGAGAGCGTACCCTTTTTTTAGTATATTCAGGGGGCTCAGGTTATGCAACTGAACGGACAGCGTCTCCCACCTTGCCTGCAATTGCTGGAGCATCCCTTTCAAGGCATTACGGATCTTCTCCTCCATGAGCTCAGCCCTTGATTTATCCTCAGAGATTTTTTGCTGCATGTTCTTCATGGCATTCCAGGCTCTCATTTCCAGGTCATCAACCTTCTGCTCGAGATTCAGAAGGTTGATCCTCATATTCTGGAAGGCCCTGTGCTGAGCCAGGCTGAAAACTTCATGCTTCCATTCCTGGAGGACGAATTTCTGGTTGTGGACCAGTCTTTTCTCTAAGTTCCCGATCCGCTCTCTGAGCGATTCCTCCTCCTCGATCACCATTTCGGCGGCTACAGAAGGAGTCGATGCCCGTATATCGGCCACAAAGTCGGCAATCGTGAAATCTATCTCATGACCCACAGCGGAAATAACAGGAATGGCGCAGCGATAAATGGCCCGGGCAACCTTTTCTTCATTGAAGGCCCACAGGTCTTCTATCGAGCCGCCGCCACGGCCAACGATGATGACATCTATATCGGGTAAGCTCCCCAGATAATCGATTCCCTCGACAATCTCCTCAGCTGCACCCTCTCCCTGGACTTTAGCCGGATAGAGAAGGATATGGAGTCTGGCGAACCGTCTCTCCAGGGTTCGGATGATATCGACAATGGCAGCTCCTCTAGGCGACGTGACCACCCCGACTTTTTTGGGGAGTACAGGCAGTTTTTTCTTCAGAGCCGAATCGAAAAGACCTTCCTTCTTCAACTTCTCCTTGAGCTGTTCAAAAGCGAGCTGCAGGGCTCCTTTGCCTTTGGGCTCCAGAAGCTCGACGATCATCTGGTATTCCCCTCTGGGCTCATATACGTTTATCCGGCCACGCGCCACAACCTGAAGCCCGTCTTCCAGTTCGAACGGAACCTTCCTGGCCTCTCCCCGGAACATGACCGTGCGGAGCTGACTCGTCTCGTCCTTCAGTGTGAAATACAGATGGCCCGAATGATGACGGTGGAAATTGGATATCTCCCCTTCGACCCACAACAGGGGAAAGGCGCTTTCCAGCTCCATCTTCACCATCCGCGTGACTTCAGAGACGGTGTAAATCTTGTCCGGTTTGACAAGGCTTTCAATCGCCACTTTTTTCCTCAGTGATGATCTCTTTCTTGATGGAGAGAGCTTTCCCTGTCTTGGAGTTTATCTCTACGAACAGAACCGAGAAGAAAGTTCCTTCCTTTGCCGGCTCGAAGCGTTGAGGACGCGCCGTCAGAAATCTCTTCAAAGCCTGATCTTTTCGGATGCCGATGATTGAATTGTACCCTCCGGCCATTCCCACATCGGTGATAAAGGCCGTGCCCCTGGGAAGAATTCTTTCGTCTGCCGTGACGACATGCGTATGCGTTCCGACAACAGCCGATACTTTCCCGTCCAGATGCCAGCCCATCGCCTGTTTCTCTGATGTGGCCTCCGCATGAAAATCAACAATAATCACCGGAGTCACGGCTTTGAGTGCCTCGACCTCTTCATCGGCCTTCCTGAACGGGCAATCCACTGGCTCCATAAAGACTCTGCCTTGAAGGTTGAGGACGGCCATCTTTTTCCCGCCGTCCTCCTTGAAGATGAACGTCCCTTTACCGGGATTACCCGGCGGATAATTGGCTGGCCGGAGCAGCCGGGGCTCACGCTTCAGGTATTCGATCGCTTCCCTCTTATCCCAGATATGGTTTCCGGAGGTCAATACATCGACCTGTGTGAAAAGCTCCTTGCCCACCTTCTCTGTGATCCCGATTCCTCCAGCGGCATTTTCACCGTTGGCGATGACAAGGGAAGGAGAATATCTATTCAGGAGAGAAGGCAGGTGTCTTTTTAACACCCTGCGTCCCGGGCGCCCGATAACATCCCCTATAAACAGAAAACTGACTTTACCTGGCATACTCAACAGCTCTCATCTCGCGGATAACCGTCACTTTGATCTGGCCCGGGTACTCCAGCTCGTCCTTGATTTTCTGAGCGATCTCTTTGGCCACGACCGCCGCCTTTTCATCAGAGACTTTCTGGCTCTCGACAATTATCCTGATCTCCCGGCCGGCCTGCAAGGCAAAGGATTTGGAAACACCCTCGTAAGAATTGGCGATCTCTTCCAGTTTCTCCAGCCTCTTGATGTAGGTTTCCAGAAGCTCGCGACGCGCACCTGGCCGGGCGGCTGAAAGAGTATCCGCAGATTGGACCAGCACAGCTTCAATCGAGGGAAAATCCACATCCCGGTGGTGGGAAGCGATAGCCTGGATGACAGGCTCGGATTCTCCGTATTTTTTGGTTAACTCCACACTCAGCTCCGTATGAGTTCCTTCGACATCTTTATCCACGGCTTTCCCGATGTCATGAAGGAGTCCGGCTCTCAAGGCGATATCGTAATTCGCGCCCAGCTCCTTGGCCATCAATGCCGCTAAATAGGCAACCTCTTTCGAATGCTGGAGGGCATTCTGGCCGTAGCTCGTCCGGTATTTCAACTTTCCGAGGAGTTTGACCAGCTCAGGATGCAAATTCTGGATTCTGAGCTCCAGGATGACGGATTCTCCTTCCTGCTTGATATTCTCCTCCATTTCTGTTTTCACCTGTTCCACGACTTCTTCGATGCGGGCCGGGTGAATCCTTCCATCCCCAACGAGCTTCTCGATGGCCATACGGGCCAGTTCTCGCCTGAGTGGGTCAAAACTGGAAAGAATGACGGCTTCAGGAGTGTCATCAACGATAATATCCACTGAAGTGGCCATCTCAAGGGCACGGATGTTCCGTCCCTCTCTTCCTATGATCCGTCCCTTCATGTCCTCTGAAGGCAGGTCAACCACAGATACCGTTGTTTCAACGACATGATCGGCCGATGAGCGTTGAATGGCCTGGCTGATGATTTCACGGGCAACACCCTGGCTTTTCTCCCGGGTCTCTTCCTCAACCTTCCGCACTACCTGGACAGCTTCAAGCTTGGCCTCATCCTCGATCTTCTTGATGAGCATGTTTTTGGCGGCCTCCTGAGTCATCCCGGAAACTCGTTCCAGTTCCTCCACCGCTTGCTGGGTCAACTCCTCGAACTTCTTTTCCTTCTCACCAATTTCTCTTTCTTTTGCATAGAGCCTCTGTTCCTTATTGGAAAATTCTCTCTCTTTTCTTTCCACATCCTGTGATTTGCGTTCGAGATTCTCTTCTTTTCTCATCAACCTTCTTTCCATATCGTTCAATTTTCTGTTTTTATCTCGAGTCTGACGCTCAAACTCAGCCTTGAGGTTGATTTCCTTTTCTTTGAGCTCTATGGTCGCTTCGTGTCTTGTCTTTTCGGCATCTTCCTTGGCTTTTTCTAGAATATTCTTGGCTTCTTGTGTGGACCGGAGGATCGCACGAGCCCCTGAAGCTTTTTTTATCAGGATAAACAGTATGGAACCAGCGATGAAGATTAATACACACAAAAGAATCAGCAGTGCTGAATTCACCTTGATCACCTCCTATTCGGTGAATCAAAGGAGATGAAAGTCAGGAGGATTAAAAGAGGATTACATATTCTGTATCACGACTATATAGAGGGCTTAAAGAGTCACAACCCAAGAAAAGACACTTCTCCTCATCAATCAAAAGAAGAATTTTCCGGGACATAAAACTCCAGAGTTTCCTTCCCTGAAAGACAAGCCTTTCCCTCAACTCATCTATGAGCTTTGAAACTTTTGTCCTTGTTTTTTCAAGTGGTGTCTTCAATATTTTCAAATGTATCCTCATCTTTTGAAAGGGAATCCTCCAAACTTTCTATTTCACTCTCCATATGACCGATAGCATCAACCAGTTGATCCAACTTCTTCCGACAGCCAAAAAAATCATCGGCTATATTTAAAGCAGCCAAAACCGCAATTTTCAACATGTCAGCCGATTTTGCTTTGACAGCAACTTCACGCATTCTCTGATCAACGTATGAAGTCAACCGGCCAATATATTTCTCATCCTCTTCTCCTTTGACTCTTATCTTATGTTTATGTCCGTAAATCTCGATTTCAATTATTCTGTCAGTCATATTCCGACTTGGTCTATCTGACCAATTATTGCCTCTATTTTCTCTTTTAAGAGCTTCCTTTCACCTGTGAACTGTTCCAGTTCCTCGTCAAGCTTCTCCATTTTCTTTGCCTGGTCATCAAAATCCTTTTTCTCTGTTTTCAGATCTTTGAGCTGCTGCTTCAGCTTGGTATTCTCACTGAGAAGCTTATTGATGTATTCAACAACCTGGGAAACTTTACCCTCGAGTATTTTAATTCTTTCTAATTCACTTGTCAATTTTCCCTCCTTCCCTTAATTGAAAATTGAAACTTGCTCCTAAAGCCTTGATAATCTTCTGCTGAAGCTTGTCGACCTCCTCGGCCTTGAGGGTCCTTTCCGGATGGCTGAACACAAACCGCAGAGATAAGCTGACTTTCCCCCTTGGAATCGATGATCCTGAGAAACGATCATACAGGTCAAAGCTCACCAGATAGGGAAGAGATAGTTTCTCCACAACTTCTCTGATATCCCGGAAGGAAATATTCTGGTCAGCGATGAGTGAGACATCTCGAGTGACGGTCGGAAACTTTGTGACCGGCACGTACTGAAAGGCCTGGGATGGCTTCCCGAACAATGTTTCAAGGTTCAGTTCTGCTGCCCAGACTGGTTCATCAAGAGAGAAAGCATCGAGAAGACTTTTTTTGAGTAAACCTAAATATCCGATCGTTTCTTCCTTGAACACCAGAGCCAGTGAATTCTCGTTCTCGAAAAAAACATGGTCCTCTTCTTTAAAGGAAAAAGGCTGATATTTCAAGTAGGTCATCAGAGCTTCTAAGGCTCCTTTAAGGCGGAAAAAATCTGTCTTTTCGCTCTTCTTGTGCCAGTGAGGAGTGCCAACCAGGCCTGTGGTCACCAGTGACAACGTCAACTCTTCTTGGCTTTTCTTCCTATACCTGAAATAGATGTTCCCGAGCTCGAAGAGATGTACTCCATCTGCCCCTCTGTTCCTGTTCCAGGCTATGTTGTCCAGCAATCCACCCAGAATCGTTGTCCGCAGGAGTGAGGCCTTCGAGGAAAAAGGATTCCTGATCTCGACAGGCGACCGTCCCGTCTGCAAGAAGTCCTCTCTTTCAGGATAGGAAAAGCTGAAATTGAGGACTTCATCAAAGCCGTGGTTGAGGAGAAGCTGGCGCGATCTTTCAATCTTTTCTCTCTTCTGGTCGAGAGGGGGCTCCGGAACTCTGAGAGGGGGGAAGTGAACAGGAATCTTATCGTACCCGTAAAAGCGGGCGATTTCCTCGATGAGGTCCGCTTCTCTTTCTATATCCACCCGGAAATGAGGAACCTGGACCTGCCACACGCCATTCCGCTGCAGTTCAACCTGAAATCCAAGACGGGATAGAGTTCTCTCTGTGAATTTTTCATCTATCTCCAGACCAAGCAGGTCAAATACGCGTCGATTCCGCAGGACGAAAGTTCTCTCTTTAGGAGGTTTCGGATAGACATCCGTGATGCCTTTGGAAACCTTTCCGCCGAACTGAGTCATCAGGGAAGCCGCCATCAGAGCCGCCTGAGGTGGAAAGGAGATATCCGCACCTCTTTCAAAGCGGTAAGAGGCATCTGTGAAAATTCCTGTTGCTTTACTCGTTTTCCGGACAGATACGGGATTGAAGCAAGCGCTTTCGATAAAGATATCCTGAGTTTCCTCCTGCACGGAGGACTCGAGCCCTCCGATGACTCCGGCTATGGCCACCGGTCTTTCTTCATCCGCGATCACCAGCATATCGGGGAGGAGAGAGACATCTTCATCTTCCAGGGTCTTTATGGACTCTCCTTCTTTGGCTCTACGGATGATGATTTTTCTGCCGGCAAGCTTCCCCAGGTCAAAAGCATGAATGGGATGAGAAGTCGAGAAGAGAACGTAGTTGGTCACATCCACCACGTTGTTGATTGGCTTGAGACCCATGGATTCAATCCTTTTCCTCAGCCATTCGGGTGAAGGACCGACCTTCACTCCCTTCACTACTAATCCGGAGTAACGGGGACAGAGGTCTGGATTCCAGATTTGAACATCGCACAGTTCAGATGTTTTTTCTTCGATCTCGGTCAGGGGCCATTGCTGCTGTTTGAGCTTCGACCCGAGTGCCGCGGCGATCTCCCGCGCCACCCCCAGATGCCCGAGTGTGTCGGGACGGTTGGCGTAGGTTTCGATGTCCAGTATAATGTCTGAGTTTTCTTCCTCCCACTCTTCCACCATAAGCCCGATCATATCCAGCTTTTCGATGAGCCTGGCAAGAGGGAGGTTCACATCGATAAAATCCTTGAGCCAATCCAGACTAATTCTCATTTTGACGTAAACTGCCTTATGAACCTTAAATCATTCTCAAAAAAATATCTCATGTCCGGTATCTGATAGGCGAACATGGCTGTTCGTTCTACCCCCATTCCGAAGGCGAAACCAGAGTACTTCTCGGGATCGATGTTGACGTTCTTCAAAACCTGGGGGTCGACCATCCCTGATCCAAGTATCTCTTTCCATCCTGTCCCGTCACAGACGCGGCATCCCTTATCTTCTCCGCGGCAGACCAAGCATTCGATGTCTACTTCTGCGGAGGGCTCTGTGAAGGGGAAAAAGCTGGGGCGAAACCTGATTTTTAGTTTCTCATAAAACAGAGTCTTGAGAAAATGCTCCAGTGTTCCTTTGAGATGGGCAAAGGTGATTCCCCTGTCCACTACCAATCCTTCTACCTGGTAGAACATCGGAAGATGGGTTGGATCCGGTGTTTCTCTCCTGTAGACTCTCCCGGGGACGATGATTCTTATGGGAGGCTTTCGCCTCTCCATGGACCGGATCTGAACGGGGGAGGTATGTGTGCGGAGAAGCAGGTCATCTGTGAGGTAAAGCGTATCCCAATCATCCCGGGCCGGGTGATGAGGCGGGAAGTTCAACGCCTCAAAATTATAGTAATCAGTCTCGATTTCCGGCCCTTCCTCTATGGAAAAACCCATGGAGATGAATATATTCTCGATCTTTTGCTGGAAGAGAACAACGGGATGAGGGGCTCCCCAGTGTCCTTTTTCTCCGGGGAGTGTGAGGTCGATCGTTTTAACGCTTAGCTCAGGAGGCCCGACTTTTTTTCTGGCTGTCTCAAGTTTTTTTTGGACGTGGTTTTTCAGGTTGTTTATCAACAGGCCGGCTTTGGACCTCTCCTCTGGCTTTAATGCTTTCAGCTCTTCCAAAAGAAGCTTCACCACTCCTTTTTTCCGGCTCAGATAGGTATTGCGCACTTCCTGGAGTGATTTTCCATCTTTCACTCCAGCCAGTGTCTTGTCGAACTTTTTCTTGAGTTCTTCGACTCGCGCTTTGATATCTTTCATGGTCTTAACGTTTTTCTTCCCTCTATTTAATTCTTTGCCACAATTTAAATAGAAATTCCTTCCTTTGTGTCATTGCGAGTGGCGAATAAGTTTCTTCGTTTTGCGCGGAACAGGCCGTGCAATCTCATGTCAATGTCATTGCGGGCGAAGCG
>CAZSGR010000156.1:0-7996 GCA_964606185.1 uncultured Eubacteriales bacterium | reverse complement strand
GGCAATCTCATAAAAATAGATTTATTTCAAAAAATCTCCATGCCTATTCTGAGCGGAGCGAATGAATCACACTCCGCCTTGCGGCAATATAGAATCCCGTCACTTTGGGACGAAGCCAAGAGACAAATAGTCCTTTTAAAAATGAATACTTTAAAGTGAAGACTATTTCCCAGCAGGACGCACTCTCATTGACCTCCCCTGCCGAAGTCCGGAAAGTATCATAAAGAACATTGAGAACATTCGGAACAGCGGTTCCTGCTCACAGAATTTTATCTTTGACACCTGAATTTGTTTCTGTTAACTTCTTCTTAAAAAATAATGATTCCAGTGATCATGGGGAGAAAAGATGGAAAAAATAATTAGTTTCAGACTCAATGGAAAGAATGTCCGCTTGACCTCCTCTCCAGAACGTATGCTTTTATGGATATTGCGCTCTGACCTTGAGCACACGGGGACAAAATACAGTTGCGGAGAGGGATTTTGTGGAGCCTGCACTGTGCTCGTCAATAACGAAGCGGTTCTGTCTTGCCAGTATCCCATCCAGAATGTGGACGGAAAAGAAGTCATGACCGTAGAGGGGCTTCAACAAAACGGAGAACTGCACCCCTTACAGTCCGCATTTATCCAGCACAATGCTCTTCAGTGTGGGTTTTGCACTCCGGGGATGACCCTGAAAGCCTACAGTCTGTTGTTGAAAAATCCTCAGCCTTCTCACCGGGAAATCGTTGAGGACATGGAAGGCTATCTTTGCCGCTGCGGGAGCTATAACCGCATTATCCAGGCCATCCAGACCGCAGCGCAGGCAATGAAAGGAAAGAGACCATGAAAGACGACGAATTTATTCCGTTTGATATGGGCAAAAGTGAAAATCCCGTCACACTCGACCGCCGGGAATTTCTCAAACTTTTGGGAGGGGGGATTATTATCTCTTTCTCAGTGGGTGATCTTTTTGCGCTCCAGGAAAGGCGGCGGGGAAGGGGGTATCCGGAGGATTTCAACGCCTATCTCAGGATCGGAGAAGATGGCCGGATTTCCTGCTTCACCGGCAAGATCGAGATGGGACAGGGAATCATCACTTCCCTTGCTCAGATGATGGCCGAAGAGCTTGATGTTCCTCTGAAAATTGTCGATATGGTCATGGGGGACACCGCACTATGTCCCTGGGACGCTGGGACCTTCGGTTCCAGGAGCACGAAATATTTCGGCCCTCCTTTGCGGCAGGCCGCCGCTGAAGCCAGGGCTGTTCTCATTCAACTGGCTTCAGGGCATCTCCGTACACGTCAAGAGAACCTGACGACAAAGGATGGCACGGTTTTTGAGAAAAAAAATCCGGGGAATAAGGTCTCCTATGCTCAGCTGGCAAAGGGAAAGAAAATAGAAAGACATCTTGAGAAGAAGCCACCAATAAAACATTATTCAAAACATACCATTTCTGGTCAGCCGACAGACCGTTCGGACAGCAGGCATAAAGTTACCGGAGAAGCCAAATTCACAGGCGATATCCGCTTGCCCGGAATGCTTTGTGCCAGGATATTGAGGCCTCCGTCTCATGGAGCAAAACTCATGAGTGTCGACACCTCAACCGCTGAAAAAGTCAAAGGTGTTCAGATCATTCGGGATAATGACATGATTGCTGTTCTCCACAAACATCGTGATGTGGCCGATCAGGCTCTGAATTTGATCAAAGCCCGATACGAAGAGCCGGAGATCAAGGTGGACAATGCAAATATCTTCACGCACTTGAAGGAATCCGCCTCTGATGGTAATGTCGTTACAGAAGCGGGGAATTTGGACCAAGGGAAAAACCTCTCCACACAGGCGTTTGAAGCGGAATACTACAATCATTACGTCGCCCATGCCCCTACGGAAAATCACACGGCTGTGGTGAAGATTGAAGGAGACAAAGCCACAGTCTGGGCATCTACCCAGGCTCCATTCAGGGCTCAAGGAGAAGTCGCCCGGATTCTGGATTTTCCTTCCCAGAATGTTCGAGTCATCACTCCTTTTGTCGGGTGTGGCTTTGGCGGAAAAAACCAGGGGCAGCAGATAGTCGAAGCCGCCCGGCTGGCTAAATTGAGCGGAAAACCGGTTCAGGTGGCCTGGAGCCGGAAAGAGGAATTCTTTTATGATACATTCCGGCCAGCAGCCGTTATTGAAATCCGGTCCGGCCTCAACAGTTCCAATCAAATCGTCTTCTGGGAGTATCACAATTACTTTGCCGGGAGCAGAAGTTCCGAACCTTTTTACAACATTTCTCATCATCGCGTTCTTTCCTACGGAGGGTGGGGAGGCAGAGGTGGCGCCGGCAGAGTTCATCCCTTCGGTGTTGGCGCCTGGCGTGGACCGGGCAGTAACACCAATGTCTTTGCCATCGAATCCCAGATCGATATCATGGCTGAGGCCGCAGGAATGGATCCCCTGGAATTTCGGATGCATAATTTAACAGATGAAAGAATGAAGAGAGTTCTGCGGGCCGCCGCAGAGAAGTTCGGGCACTCCTTCTCTAAAGCGCCCAGCGGCAAGGGATACGGAGTTGCCTGCACGGATTATCTGGGTACATACCTGGCCACCATGGCTGAGGTCAAGGTTAACAAAAGGACAGGGGAGGTTCGTGTAGAACGGGTGGTGTGCGCTCAAGACACGGGCGAAGTCATCAATCCCGAAGGAGTAAGGATGCAGATCGAAGGCTGCATCGTCATGGGACTCGGCTACTGTCTGACCGAAGAGATCCGTTTCAGAGGAGGCAGGATTCTGGATGAGAACTTTGATACTTACGAGATCCCCCGCTTTTCCTGGCTGCCGAAGATTGAAACTGTGCTCGTCGATAATCCGGAAATGCCTCCTCAAGGATGCGGAGAGCCGGCTATTACTCCGATGGGGGCTGTGATTGCCAATGCGGTCTTTGATGCCATCGGTGCCCGATTATTTGTGCTTCCGATGACACCGGCCCGGATAAAAGAAGCTTTGACAAAGGAGCAGTCCATTTCCTCCGAAAAACCTCGGGGTGTTCCTGTTTCACTGCTCTAGGTTTTCAGGCTTACTCCAGCCATCTCTTATGGCCAAGAGCTGTTTTTTTATTATAAGTCGGCTGCCGCTGCAAGCAGTGCAATAAATGTTTCTGCAATGTCATTGCCTGCTCGAAGGGTGGGGGAACTTCTTTCTCTGTTTGATTTACCATAATGTTGCTTCACTTCACCAGCAATAGCATATTATTTGATCCGTTTATGTCAGTTTTCGATTTCGTTAAAGATGACTTCTACAAGGTTTTTAAGAATCTGCTCTTGGGAATTGGCTGAGAACAGGTTGATTAACTCTATAATTATGCCCTGAGCTTAGCACACACTTTGCTCACGCGTTTGGCCAAAGCGATGATGGTCAGAATTGGAGGATTGCCTAATGATTTTGGCAGCAATGTTGCATCAGCGACATAAAGATTTTCAGGAAGCCTTGGATTGTGGACACTTTCAGCCTCAAGTTCAGTGAGCGGCAGCATCCCTCCTGGATGGCCTGCATTTATCGTTCCTAAGAACATATCTTCTTTTTTGGCCCCAATGCGAAGCAGAATCTCTTTGCAGATTGAAACTGCCTCCTCCAGCCGTTCTTTATCCTGGCCGGAAAGGCCCTTTTTAACCTTCCTCTTCGAAATGTCTCCGATATTGTCATCAGCCAGTTTGATCATCATGCTCAGGATATTCTGGGAGGAGTGGTTCCATTTTCTGTTGAAAAAGAAGCTCAGGTGGTCAAAATAAGGAGACAGGATAAAGTGTTCTTTCTGGACAAAAAAAGGCATAGGGATTTCTTGGTCTTGATGGCTCCCTTTCCACTCAACTGCCACACACAGGACCGGGTCCACGAACAGGTTTGGCTCGCAATCGATTCCGGAATTCTTGAGGATCACAGGCGTTCCCAATCCTCCTGCGGCAAGGATGACAAGGTCTGCCGGGATAAATTTCCTTCGTCCCCTGTGCTTTGCAAGAACTCCCCTTGCCTCATTCCCCTCAATGACCACTTGTTCAACTTTGCATTTCGACATCAACCGGGCCCCTTTTTCCATCGCCGTCAATAAAAATCTCCGGCTATCCCATTTCACTCCATGAGGGCATCCCAACACACATCTTCCGCAGCTTCGACATCGCTCATAGTTTCCCATTTTAGGTGTAGGGTTGGGACCAAGATCCATTTCCTTGCAGATTTCAAAAAGCCGCTGTGTTGTATTGCGCCATAGTCTGTGATGATCTGTTGTTACAGGAATCTCTTGATAGATCTCTTCGAATTCGTCATCGAGATCAATCCCTATTTTCTTCAGATTTTCATCCTTTCTGAGAGCATTTCCGGTGCTGATGGTCGTTGTCCCCCCATATCCGATACCCTTGACCAGAATCATCCGGTCATCACATTTTCTGATTTTTGTTATGGGGAATATGAGCTGAATCAGCTTCTCATCGAACAGCAGGCCTGCCCTTTTTAGCCTTTCAGGCACCCTGAGGTCTAAAGAGAAAGGACGGAACTTTTTCCCGGCTTCTAATACAGTCACATCAAAATGACCTTGCAGTTCTTTCGAAACAGTGGCTCCGCCCGCCCCGCTCCCGACCACAATGGCCTTTTTCATGATTTTTCCTCCGGCATTGCCAACCGGGCATCGCAGCAGTCTTTTCCTTCGGTGATCCTTCCCGAGAAACTCAGCTTTCCACCTCCTGATAACCCAGCCGCCACCCCTTCATCCAGAGAAGAAATAATCTGGCAAACCTGTGGGGAATAATAATCACTGAAAAAGCATTTTTTTATGGTCACTTCGCCGCTCGCATCACCTTCGAAATCAATTCCCAGGATTTGATACAGGATACTGCTCATTTCCATGACTTCTCTAGGGCTGCGAATTCCAAAGCCCTTCCTGATTCTTTGGCCCAGTATGCAGGCGTTTCTATAAAGTCTTTTTTTTATGTTTTCCAGATCCTGTCCTGCCTGTATTCGCGTTTCTGCCTCCTGGGATGTGTAAAGAGCAAAAGCTTTCAGGCTTTTCCTGTAAGAGAGCCTTTTCAATGGAGGGGGTGATTTTCCAAAGGCGTCTGCCACAATATCGAACAACTGTTCCAGCTTCTTCTTCTTAATGAATGATGGGATGCAGATTTTTAAAGCGAGCAGTCTTAGGTTCATCGGGTAATTCGCTTAATTTTGCTGGAGAATATCAAGGCGAAAACGCCTATCAGGCCGTCCACCACGAAATTGACCAGGAAAATGAGATAGGGCCAACGGATGGCAAAAAGAAGGATGGATAGGAAGGAGCTGGCAATTTTTCCGTGGGCCAGCAACAGGGGAAAATGGCGGTTTTCCGGATGTCTCCACATCAGGAAAGCGAGTAAGGCTGCCAGGTACATGTAAGCAACAGCAAGGACAAGGTAGAAATCGATACTATTTACCGGAGAAGGCGAGAACCCAAGTTGGCCTGATACTGTATTGAAGAAACTTAAAACTTTTCCAGGTATAAGGAGAAATAAAAATCCTACAACAAGAAAGATGATGGAAAGCATTAGACTGATGATTCTGTACGCTTTCAAGAAAGTCTCCCCGGTTTTATCGTTCATTGCTCACATCCGTTTTTCTTATTTATAATAGAGCTGAAAGAATCTCGAACGCGGCCCGTAACAGGCTTCTTTCGTCACTTTGACTGACTCTTGAATCCCCAGAGGAGCGATTCCCCTGAAGTATTTTTGGATGAGTCTGTAGTTTTTGTTGATGAAACACCTGTCTTCAGAGGGAAAGTGTGACTTCATTTCTTTGAAGATCTTCTTGAGGGATTCCTCCCTCACATTACCAAAGGTCATCGGGATGAAGACACAGGGACTGACCTCGCCAAAGGGATCGATATATACCATCTTGTGGCCGGCGTTGCAGCCGAAGTGCTCTTTTCCTTCGAAATGAGCCAGATAGTTGACCGTTATTTTTCCTTCTCTATTGTAACGGTCTTGAAGCTCCATCAGTTTGAGCCTTTCCTGCTCGGTGATAACCTGATCGTCAGTCCAGAAGTCCTGGACCGAGGGTTTGCATTCGCTCAGCCAGGCTTCATGGATGCCCAATCCGATCAGGAAATCCAGAAACTCCTCGACCTCGCCCCTTTTTATCATTTCTTTGGATAAAACAGCAGAGACCCCCACATCCACATCACCCAAGTTTTTAAATATATCTATTGCTTTAAGAGCGGTCTGGAAAGCTCCGGCGTACCTCCTTGCTTTGTCGTGCAACTCTTGTTTCCAGTGATCGAGGCTAACAGAAACCGAAAATAGGCCTGCATTCCTTAAGTCTTGAGCGAGTTGTCGAGTGAGAGTGCAGCCTGTGGTGAACAGTTTGACCGCGCAGTCGTCCCCGACGCTCTCTGTGATCTCTACGATGTCCTCTTGCAGGAGTGGTTCCCCTCCTGTGAAACCCAGCCAGAAGACTCCCATTTCTTTAAGTTCCTGTACGACTTTTTTTATGATAGCTGTATCCATCACCTTGCCTTTTCTGTCCTTGTTGTAACAGTATTCGCAGTTCTGAGGGCAGGCGTTGGTCAGTGCTATCTGAGCATGGGAAGGGCCGTCGGTTTTTGCCAGAAGATGTTCGTTGATGAAACGGGTGTAGGCCTTGCTGTTTACAGGAGGCAGATGGGAGTGGAGTATGAGATTGCGGCCTACTTTTCTCGGCTTGAACTTTCTGAGATATTGGAGGAGAAACCAGTTGATCGAAAATTTTGTTTTGAGGATCTGAGGATTGGAGAGTAAGGCTTTTACTAATTCGATTCTATTTTTGCTCTTCGCCACGGCTTCTTCTTCCTTAAAACGGCAGCCATTAAATCAGCCTGTCTGTCTGGCATAACATAATAATATAGCATAAGCAGTGGTTTTTCCCAAAATAGTCGTTTTCCGAAGAGAAAAATAAATAATGAAGCACATTCATTTCATCGCCTTTAGCGAGCAAGAGGAAAAATCTTCTGTTATTTCCGGGAAGCCTTGAACATTCAGTCAGCGCTAAGCGGGAGTGTCGAGTTATTGTTGAGCGAGAAACCTAAGTCAATTGGACTCGGTTTTTGTGTTTAAATTTATAGAAAAACATATGCTGTCTCTGGAAATAAGAGCCGGAGCATTCCTGTATCTCTGCTTAAAATTTCCTCTTTTCTATTTCGACTGTCGTTATTTTTTGATCTCGCTAAAGATGGATTCGACTAACCGGGCATGACTCTCTTCGAATTCTTGTTTCACCTCATCCAGATTCTTTCCCTGTCCCACTAAGGTTTTGACTTTCGCCTGGATTTTTTTCATCTCTTCGATGTGATGTTGGACAGTGCTCCGGTCGATGGGATCGCTGTGTCCGCTGCAGAATTTCTCCGCATCAAGTGTTTTCAACGTTTTTGTGAGAGTTTTCACATGCTCAAAGGAGTTCCCACCCTTGTATGAATGGATGAGCTGAGGCCGGCCCATGAATATCTGGTCACCGAGAAAAGCTGTTTTTTCCTCCGGGAAATAGACGACAATATCTCCTGTGGTATGGCCGACGCCAAAATACCACAGCTCGACTTTCTTCGATCCCAGGTAGATGTCCATCTTATCATGAAAAGTGACTGAGGGGACAAAGGGTGTGAGTTCGGGATTATTCCATTCCGGTGGCTTCCCGTCTCGCCGAGGATGAAAGAATTCTTCACGACAGTTTTCATGAGCAACAATTGTTACAGCCTCTGGAAAAAATCTGTTCCCATAAACATGGTCTCCATCACTGTGGGTGTTGACCAGGTACTTGACCGGTTTATCTGAGACTTTCTTGATCTCCGCCAGTGTCTGTTTTACAGATTCTTCATTCATCTTGGCGTCGATAACCAGAACTCCATCATCGCCGATGTACACACCTCCGTTCGCGCCGCGGCCTCCGAGTATTTGGAATAACCTGTCCGAGAGCTTGTCCAGTTTGACTGGCGGAGTTTCTCTCTGTTGGGCGAATGAAGATGCGGAGACGATTAAACAAGAAAAAA
>CAZSGR010000155.1:0-8049 GCA_964606185.1 uncultured Eubacteriales bacterium | reverse complement strand
CACCCATTTCCTCTTGACAATCATCCTCCAGTATTCCAGCAGATCCACTTCTTCCTTTTCCTGTATTTGATATTCCATTTTCTTTCCTCTTTCCTTTTTTATCAAAAAGTCATTGGCTTAAACTCTTCTTTTATCTTCAGGAAACGAGACCTATTTTAGCACATCTCACGCTTTATTCTAGAAGATACATTCATTTTTTCAGATTAGACTCTCAAATCTAAATTCCCGGTGGTTTGCATCACATGAATTCAGGCTTAGAATTCGATCCATGATTGCTTCGCTTTATGAGTCCTAATCTACTATGAACGCAATTAATTTTGTTACATTGTCATGGCGAGCGATCGGAGGGAGCGTGGCCATCTCTTCAGGAAAAATGAGGTCGCCACGCGATTCGCTCCTCGCGATGACACAAAAAATATTACGTTTATATTAAAACTCATAAGTGACGTATCCGCCGATGAATACCCTCTTCCTGTTCTCCCAATAATAATTCGACTCCCTCTCCCAGAAGTTCACCGTGACCCCTATTCCCGTGTTTTTAATAATCCTGAAGACCAAACCGACTGAGTGAATCCTGTAAATATCCTTCCTGAGTATTTCTTCGTCGCTTCCATCCGGCATTCTCAGAGACTCAGGCACCGGGTAATTGGCCCTGGCATGGCTCAGACTATAATCAACTCTTAAGAATCGTGTTAAATAGTAAGAGACTCCTGCTTCATACCTGTCTTCGTTGAAGAAAACGTTGTTCGTCCAGTAAGAAAAATGACAATCTCTATAGTAGCTCAGGCTGAAGCCGAAACGCCACAGCCTGAAGCTGAGACCTGTGTTCCCCACCAATCCTGAAAAGCCTGTCCTGTTGGCTTCTCTGGGGATGAGCTTCTTGTAGCCGAGGGAAAGGATTCCTCTTATTTTTCCCAAAAGGGGAAATCGGATTCCCGTGTAAACTTGATAGGAATAGGAATTTCGCCAGCTCGATTGAGCGTGTTCGAATGCATAGTCAGTGTATCCTCCCGTGACAAAAAAAGAGCTCTTCGCAAAGATCCTGTAATACAACTCAATATTCCCTCCTCTTTCCCTGCGGTTCAATTCACGGGAAAGGGAGATCTCTTCTCCCGGGAGCGTAACATCCTCATAATTGATTTTTCGAGTGAAACCGAAAAATCCGAATGAGGTCTTGCGTGCGGTTTCATAAAAAAGCCGGCCGCTGGCGCTCTTCACAATTTCGTTGGCACGGACATCGAATTCACTCGACGCCCGCCGTCTCCGGTTGCTGTGCAAATATTTCCCTGAAATGACGAAGCGATCGAGAAAAAGATATTTAAATTCCGGGGAGAGGCTGTTATTCCATCTTCTTTCCCTCTTTTGTTCAAAGTAATAGACATATTCCGGGTTTTCTGCAAGCGAGAGGATCAAATGATCCCGAAAAAGCAAGTAGACTTGAACTTGGGGTGAAAAAGTCACCGTGAAATCAGAGACCGGATCGTTGTCCTCATGCTGATAATAAACATTATTGTCATACCCGATATTTCTAAATTGGACAGTGGGAAGGATCCTGAAGGGGCCGATCTTAAGCTTAACTCTTTCTGTAATCTGTTCCAGTGTGGACTTGAATGACTGGTAGCTCTGTCCGTACACCGGACATGAAATCAGGATTAGAAAAAGGAATACTGCGGCCTGGTTAAATCGTATGGAGAACGGGCTTTTCACGCTATGCTATCAAGAAATTAGACTGAACAAATGGAAGAAAAATAATGGCAAAGGTATCTATGTTACCACCTTTAAGGCTGAAATTCATGAAAAACATCTTTCAATCGGCTCTTTTATTATCTATCCTGAATTATTCATTCTGTTCAATCGGCCCGGTCAATCACATCATTTTGAGTCGTTTTGAATGGAGACAGGCGGGCAAAAACACACGGAAGGATAAAAAGATAAAAAGCTGCAATAATAATTACTGTTCATTTGTCTTCCCGCTAACCTGTATTGGACTCCTCTCCTGTTTCAGGGTCTTCCTCCTTCTCTAAAAGCCCAATAACTTCTCTGTGCAATGGACACTCATTTTTTCGGACAACTCATCCCTGTCTAATCGCTTTACGCACGTAAAAAACGCTCCATTCTAACAAGGAAGTTTCTATAGTTTAAAATTGTCGCATGAATAGTACAAGAATATTTTTCAAATAATACGAAAGACTCGATTCTTAACCATTGCCCCGATTGACATCGATTTTTGATTATTTTATAGTTGTTTTTATCATGGACTGGGAAACGATCTTTCGTGAAGTAAGCGTAAAAACCGATTCAAAAATCATCCTCTTTGTCATGGATGGCCTGGGAGGCCTGCCCGTGGAGGGGAAGACAGAGCTCGAAACGGCACATACGCCCAATCTTGATGCTCTCGCCGCGCAAAGTGTCTGCGGTTTGACTGACCCGGTCTTCATGGGAATCACCCCCGGTAGCGGCCCGGCCCACCTGTCTCTCTTCGGGTACGATCCCACCAAATACATACTGGGACGAGGGATTCTGGAAGCCCTTGGAAGCGGAGTCGATGTCGGGAAGAATGAACTGGTCGCCAGGGGTAACTTCGCCACTCTCAAAGAGGCCCTTATCGTTGACCGAAGAGCCGGAAGAATCCCCACCAGCGAGAATGAAAAACTCTGTAAAAAGCTCAACGACTCTCTGAAAGAAGTTGACGGAATACGCGTTTCATTTTTTCCCGGGAAAGAGCACCGGTTTGTGGTGAAATTCACAGGGGCGGGACTTTCGGATTCACTCTCCGATGCTGATCCTCAAAAAGAAAACCTACCCGGGGTTCCAGCCAAGGCCCTTTCCCCGGAGGCTGAAAAAACAGCCCGGGTCGTGAACAACTTCATCGACCGGGTGACAGAAATCCTGAAGGACTCACCCAAAGCCAACACTGTCCTTTTAAGGGGATTTTCCGGGTACCCGACTCTTCCCGCGATGAGTGAGCTCTACAAAGTCAATGCCGCCGCCATCGCGAATTACCCGATGTACAAAGGGCTGGCTAAACTTGTCGGGATGAAAATCCTGGATGTTGGCCCGAATCCGTCCGACCTCTTCGACACAGCGGAAAAACACTACAGTGAACATGACTTCTTCTACCTTCATTTTAAGAAAACGGACTCGGCCGGTGAAGATGGAAACTTTGAGGCGAAAAAGAAAGCCATTGAGGAGGCTGACGGCTACATTCCTCGACTCCTTGCCCTGAAGCCGGAAGTTCTGGTCGTGACTTCCGACCACTCGACGCCTTCTCTTTTAAAGTCTCACTCCTGGCATCCCAACCCTTTCCTCCTTTTCTCAAGCTCCTCCCAACCGGACAGTGTAAGCCAGTTTTCTGAAAGGGAATGCAGCCATGGATTCCTGGGGAGGTTTCAAGCCATCTACAGTATGCCCCTGATGCTGGCCCATGCCGGGAAGCTGAAGAAATTCGGGGCCTGATATCTCGTAACTTATTGACAACATTTGACTTATATTATAGAATATATAGGCTTACAGATGAAAAGAAGAGAGAAAGCGATTTCTTCGGCGTTTCTGCTTCTTTTATTTTCTATCTTTCCCTCTCTTTCCAGGTCTGACTCAAGAGTCGAAATCCACACACTCCGTCATCACGTCCATCCTTCCTTCACAAGAGTTGTCGTTGAGATCGGGAAAGTGCGGGATTTTAACTTCAACGAGCTCAAGTTTCCGGACCGGGTTTATGTGGACATCTACCAGGCTAAATTGAATCCCATTCTCCACAACCAAACATATTCTGTGGAAAGCGGATACCTCAGCCAGGTCCGCATCGCCCAAAAAAACACTTCAACCGTGCGGGTGGTGATTGACCTGGATTTCAACGCGGCCTATTATCGAGTCTGGCATCTCCCCCAGCCTTTCAGGATTATCATCGATGTCTATCCGAAAGAATCCCCTGTCCTTCCACCCCCTCCCAAATTGACGGCCAGTTTGATCCGTCAGCTCGGACTGGGAATCCAGAGAGTCGTCATCGACCCGGGCCACGGCGGGAAAGACCCTGGCTGTGTCGGAAAAAACAAACACCGGGAGAAAGATGTCGTTCTCGATGTTTGCCTTCGTTTAAAAAAACTTCTGGACCCTATCGGCCTGGAAGTAATCTTGACCAGAGAGACGGATATTTATCTCGCTCCGGAAACCAGAACAGTGATCGCCAACCAGAAGCAGGCTGACCTCTTCATCTCCATCCATGCCAACGCCAGCCGGAACAGGAAGCTTTCCGGAGTGGAGACCTTTTTCCTCAATCTCAGCCAGGATCCTTCGGTCGTGGAAACAGCCGCCCGCGAGAATGCCACGTCCACCAAGAGCATCAGTGAAATGGGGGGCACAATCCAGAAAATCCTCCAGAACACGAAAATCCCAGAATCAAAAGAGCTGGCTCATATCATCCAGAAAAACCTGGTGAATAATCTTTCAAAAAATTATAGTGGGGTGAATGACCTGGGCGTCAAGGGGGGCCCCTTCTGGGTTCTCATCGGAGCGGAAGTGCCGTCGGTTCTCGTTGAAATCTCCTTTTTAAGCAACGCAACAGAAGAAGAAAGACTCAGGAAACCTGAATACCGCCAAATAATTGCCCAGGGAATCTATCAAGGCATCATTGCCTACAAAAGTTCGTTAGAGAAAGGAATGGAACAATGAAAAGAAGAGAATTTATCAAGGATGTGGCTGTTGGAAGTATTATTCTCAAATTCCAGCCGAATCTTTTCACTCAAGACAATACATCTCCTGATTTAGCCTGGATTCAAGGGGAATCGCCGGCGCAAATAACGAAAGAAGCGATTTCTGCATTAGGGGGAATCCAGCGCTTCATCTCCAAAGGCGACGTTGTTGTGGTCAAGCCGAACATCGGCTGGGATAGAGTTCCCAAGCAAGCGGCCTGCACAAATCCACAGGTCGTCAAGACGATTATCGAACTCTGTCTGGGAGCCGGAGCGAAAGAAGTCAAAGTCATAGATAATCCCTGCAATCCAGCCAGGAGAACCTATGCCCGCTCGGGCATTGCCGATGCGGCCAAGGAAGCTGGGGCCAAAGTGCTCTTCCCCAACCCTCACAAACTGAAAAAGATGGCCCTCAGCGGAGAATGGCTGAAAGAGTGGGAGGTGTACACGGATTTTGTCGAAGCGGACAAAATCATAAACGTGCCCATCGCCAAAACACACAGCCTGTCCAGGTTGACAATGGGCATGAAAAACTGGCTGGGAGCCCTGGGAGGAAATCGCAACCAGCTCCACCAGAAGCTTGACCAGGCCATGGTCGACCTCGCAGCGTTCTTCAAGCCATGCCTGAGCGTCATGGACGGGTACCGGATACTCATCCGGAACGGCCCTCAGGGAGGCCGGCTCTCCGATGCCAAGCTCTTCAAAACAGTGGTTGCCGGAAAAGACTATGTGGCCGTGGATGCAGCCGGAGCGACATTCTTTGATATTCAACCCCAGGACCTTCCTTATCTTCAAATTGCCCACCAGAAAGGACTTGGAGAAATTAACCTGGAGAAATTAAAAATTGAAAAAAGAACGGTCTAAAAAGTACAGGCTCATCCAGGCCCTCCGGATTCTCAGTCAGACAGTCTTCTTCATCCTCTTTTTCTATTTGCTGTTGGGAACACACTTTCCGGGTGAAGATTACATCGGACGGGTGGAGATTTTTTTCCATTTTGACCCCCTTCTCGCCTTGACAACATTCATCGCTTCCCGTGCCTTTTTTGCCTCTTTTGCCTTCGCCGCGATAACCGTTATCCTGACCTTTATCCTGGGCAGAGTGGCCTGTGGCTGGGTATGCCCCCTCGGGTCTATCCATCAGGCCTTCTCTTTTCTCTTTAAAAAAACAAAACTTCTCCGCCCGAAAAGACCCAGGGGCAACCAGACAGCCTGGAAGTACTATATCCTGGGATTTATTCTCGTGGGCACACTTTTCTCGCTCAATCTGGTGGGGATTCTGGATCCTCTTTCCCTGCTCTACCGTTCGTTCGTCACGGGAATCCTGCCCGCCGCGAACTACGGCTTTTCTGCATTTATCGGAATCCTCTACAAAATTCACTTTTTTTCCCTGGGTGAAAGTCTTGTCCAATTCTTTGAGAACCTGGCTGTCAATTCAACCTTCCTCCAGGGATTCTTTATCGGCACTCTATTTGTCGGCATCCTTCTTCTCAATTTGTCCAGAGAAAGATTCTGGTGCCGGTATCTCTGCCCCTTAGGCGCGTTACTCGGCCTCATGTCCCGATGGAATGTCATCAAACTGAAGATAGACCCCAAAAAATGCATCGAGTGCCACCTCTGCAACATCCACTGCGAGACACAGGCCAATCCTTTTCCGGCTGAGGGATGGAAGAGTTCGGAGTGTGTTTACTGCTTCACATGCAGTGCGATATGTCCGACAAACGCCATGGCATTCCCGATCAAATCTCAGCCCGAGGAGATCAAAAAGGTCGACCTTTCCAGGAGAAAGCTCATCTTCACCTCTCTTATGGGACTATTCGCTGTTCCCTTTTTCCGCCTTTCTCCTTCTACGAAACGCGCCTCTCCGAAATTGATCCGGCCTCCCGGAGCCCTGCCGGAGGAACAGTTCCTCCAGAAATGCGTCAAATGCAGCGAATGCATGAAAGCCTGCCCCACCAACGGCCTTCAGCCCGCATTATCAGAAGCCGGCCCGGAAGGAATCTGGACCCCTATCCTGGTTCCTGAAATCGGTCACTGTGAATACTACTGCTCTCTCTGCTCTCAGGTCTGCCCGACAGGCGCCATACAGGAACTCGCCATAGAGGAAAAGACAAAAGTCAAGATCGGGCTGGCGTGGGTGAACAAAAACAGGTGCATTCCCTATGACCTCGGGACTCCCTGCATCGTCTGCGAAGAACACTGCCCTACCTCTCCAAAAGCCATTAAACTGGTGAAAACAGAAGTCAAGCTCCCCGATGGAACGATCAAAACCCCGCTAGCGCCTGCCATCGACACGGAGTTGTGCATAGGATGCGGAATTTGCGAGAACAAGTGTCCGGTTGTGGATAAACCGGCCATCTATGTGACGAGTGTGGGAGAAAGCCGGTCGGAAAGAAACCAGCTCCTCCTTGACCTGATCAAGGAGAAATCAGGCCCTTACTAATCTTCTTGGCTCTCTGCTATTTTCCGTGTGTTTCAGCTATACAATCCGCAAAAATGGAAGAGGACTATATTTCTTCTACTCAGTGATTTTGAATTCTATGGTCTTTAGCACCTCTCCGTTCGGCCCGATCACATCCACATGCCAGTCACCGACCCACTTCTCCCAGATATTTTTCGTGGTCCAAGTGCGCCATGCTGCGGCCTCAACCGGCAGATTCACTCTTGCCATTTCTGTCTCCTGATAATACCAGACATGAGTGATCTCGATAGGCATCTGGGCTCCCACAATCTTTGTGTAGCAGAAGAGTTTTCCGACCAACGCTTCGAATTCGGTTCCTTCTCCTACAGGTTCCCTTTCCTGTACATCCCGGCAGATGACGCCCACTTCCACCTCAACTGAAGGCTCTTCCTGGTCTTTAGCTGCCGCGGCCTGGTAGAGAGAAAACGAGGCCAGTAAAGCCAGGACAAAAAGGCCTGAAAATAGTTTTTTCATGGAGGTCCTCCTTTCCAGGAAAAAATAATTACTCCGTTTCTTCCCAAGATTAGGTAAAATGTAGCACAAATAAAACTAATTGACAATAGGGAAAGTAACAGGACTTCCCCCATTTTTTTCATAATTCCAGGTCTATGGGGATGGATACGCTCCAGAGAGGATTTTAAACGCCATCCTCCGGGCAATTTTATCGGCGCTGCGGAACTCCGCACCCTTATCTCAAACGCCAGACCGGAATCGCTGGGATCCTGGGCTTCTCCGGTTGAGCGCTTCGTGCTCAGACAGTCCTCCCGCCCGACTTCGTCGGGTTCCCTCTAAAACTACCCTCCAGAGGCTAAATCCTCTATTCCGCTCCTTCATCCCCATAGACCCTGGCCCTGAGAAAATGTTTTTCCAGTTTGGGATATGTGTAACCTGTTTATTATGAGT
>CAZSGR010000154.1:0-8160 GCA_964606185.1 uncultured Eubacteriales bacterium | reverse complement strand
TCCAGGCTGGATTACACTTTAACTCTGCCTCTTCATCCCAGCCCGGCCGGGCTGGAGAGCCCTGGGTCTGGGTCGATCCCTTCACCGGGACTGTCCTGCCTCTCTCCTACCGCGCCTGGGAACGGATGTGGAATCCTCAAGAACTTGGCCTGACACCCTGGGATTTCACTCTTCTGTTCGCCAGACATATGCCGGGCGGGGATTATGCGGAACCAAAAAGCGCGGAGTCCGATCCAGAATCCCGCTGGAACGTATCCGGAAAAATCGAAATCAACTGCATGGGCTGTCATAATGCCTCGAGAATGCAGAGCCACAGCGAATGGGCAAAACAGGTATTGCGTCATAATTTCCGCTGGGCGGCCACCGCAGCATCAAGCTATGGAGAAGTCAGGGGGATGGCCTCCCGTCTTCCTGGAACCTGGGATATTTATGACGGTCCCAATCCAGATGATACCGAATGGGCAGTTGTTCCATCCGTCCGGTACAGTCACGAACGGTTTGACAGCCAGCACCGAGTGTTTTTCGATATTCCCCGTAAACCAGAGGACCAGCGCTGTCTCAGCTGCCATTCTGCCTCTCCGGTCGGCTCCAAAAAAATCAGCATCGAAGAAGATATTCATTCAGCAGCGGGCATGAAGTGTGTCGACTGCCATCGGAACGACATCAGCCATTCCATGATCCGCGGGTACGAAGGAGAAGCCGAAGAGTTGCACAACCACGAACTCGCTGAATTCACCTGTAAAGGCTGTCATATCGGCCCAGACCTATCCCGAAGGGGAGGCTCATCCGCAGGCCGTCTGGGAGCGCCCTACCCCAAGCATCCTGGAATCCCAGCCGTCCACTTCGAGAAGCTGGCCTGCACCGTCTGCCATTCAGGGCCTGTGCCTGCAAGGAATTTCACACGCGTGCGAACGTCCCGGGCCAACCGGCTCGGAATCTATGGAATCGCCCAATGGTCCACTGACCTCCCCCATATCCTGGAGCCGGTGTTTGTCCGAGACCGTACGGGTAGGATTGCGCCTCACCGCTTGATGTGGCCGGCTTTCTGGGGGAAGTGGGAAGAAGAGGCCGTACTGCCCCTCAAACCGGCCGAGATAGAAGCGGCTGCCGGAGATATTCTGGCACCCGAGAAGCATATCGCCGAGATTCTGACTGCCTTCTCCCTGTATTCGGGGATTGATGGGACTCCTGTTCTGGTCGCATCCGGAAAAGTCTATGAAGTCAATGTGGACGGCGGGCTCGATGTTTCACTCTATTCGGGGAATGAAACTCGTTCGGAAACACTATGGGCCGTAAAAAAAGAGGAAGACATAACTCCTCTTATCCCGGAGTTCGATCCCCAAGCCGAAGAGGCGGATGCCGACACAGAAACCCTCATCCAGAAAGCACTCGAATCATTGGCCACTATAAGTGACGCTCCAGGTCAACCAGTCCTGATAAATAAAAACGCCCTCTACCAAATCACAGATGGTTACCTGGAGAAAAAAGAAGCTGCCGGAAAAACAGTCGAAATCCCGCAACTATACTGGTTTTCTGAGGATAAAATCCAGCCGATAGTTTCTGAATTTGACATTCGCACAGCGGTCGCGATTGTGGGGGATGAGCACACCCTGACCGAGGAGCAGGTTAAGCGGGTGCTCCAATCCCTAGCCGGCTTGGACAACCCCCAGGAATCTGGAGAAGCCAAGAGATTCTTCTACGTATCCGGCGGACAGATGTTCAGGCTGGATGAATCCGGTAATCTCACGGCAGACGAGCACACTGCAGCTGAACCGGTTGTCTGGCCGCTGGCACACCAAGTGAGGCCAGCCCAGCAGTCCCTGGGTATAACCGGGTGCACAGACTGCCACACAGAAGGATCTGTATTCTTCTTTAACAGTATGAGGGGCGATGGGCCTCTTAAAACGCAAAGGATTGCTGTCCGATCGGCGCACACATTCATGGGATTGGATAAGCCTTATCAGAAGCTTTTTGGCCTTTCCTTTAGAATACGTCCCCTTTTCAAAGTGGTCCTGTTTGTATCAGCCCTGGTCGTGGGCTCTCTGCTGCTCATAACAGCCTTGGTTGCCCTGGGCAGATACTCCGGCCTCATAGAAAAGAGGAGGCGGCCTTGATTTTCAATCTAGTCACCGCCTTATCTGTGCTGGGGATGCTCTTTGCGCTGACAATCCACCGCTTCAGAAAATCGCAAGCTGCATCCAGGAAGAGTCCTGACGAGGTTCCTGTAACCTCTTATCTTCCGTGGCTCTTCAGCCGGGTATACGCTTTTCTCAAAACAGCCGGCATAAAGGGCTGGAGAGAGAGGTATCAACGGTGGATCGCCCTTCGTCACCCTGAAAGAGAACGATTGGTCATTATCTGTCTGGGCCTAAGTTTTTGTTTTCTAGCAGCCAGTGGTTTTCCTTTTGCCCTGTTGAGCGCACATAGACTGTATGGAATATTTCTTCTCCTGCATGTCACGCTGGGCGGTGTATTCGCTGTATGCCTTCCTCTGGCTTTAATTTTGAGAGCCAGGCATCACAGTTTTGATGCGGAAAACCCAAATCCTGACAAAGCCGCTTCGTCGCCTGGAGGAAAAAGCACTACCTCTTCGCTGTGGCCAAGAATCTTTTTTTGGGTCTTCGTCGCTTCAGGACTCTGTTTGATAGTCACAGCTCTGACCTCGATGCTGCCCTACTTTTCCTTGGTCGCTCAACTGGACCTTTATGAAATTCACAGATACAGCGCATTAGTGTCCCTGCTTTCAGCACTCGCTTTTACCTATTTCAGCCGGGTCGATGACAAAAATTGACAAGATTCAGGACCAATCCGTTTTTCGGTTCGCCCATGAGGCTATGGGAACGACCTTTGAACTCCTGATCTCTGGGATAGACGAGACCTACAGCCGCCAGGCTTCTCAGGCTGTTTTCTCTGAGATCGACCGGATCGAAAATCTTTTCAGCCGCTTCAATCCCTGCAGCGATATCGGGCAGATCAACAATCTCAAACCCGGTCAATCCCTGCTGGTCGGGGTTGAGACATACGAGTGTCTCAAAACAGCGGCTTCGATCCAATCTCAAACCCGCGGGGCTTTTGATGTCAACATCGGGTCTCTGGTAAAATACAGGGAGGACGATTTCCCTGAACTTCAAAAATTGAACACAGATATCATGGAACTCATCGATCTCTCCCGGACTTCTCGAGGATACATGATCAAAATCCCCCGGAAAGAGACTGAGGCTCAACTGAAAGATATTCAACTGGACCTTGGAGGTATCGGAAAAGGATACGCCTTGGATAAAACCCTTGAGATCCTGTCCGATTGGGATATTGAAAACGCTCTGATCCACGGCGGAACCAGTTCTGCACTGGGAGTTGGCATCCCCCCGGACAGCCCTATCGGAAATAAAGGATGGCCGGTCGGCATTGGGGGGACCTGGGAGTGCACTCAATCCCCGAAAGAATTTTTCCTGAAAGACAGAGCCTTGAGCGGCTCCGGCACCGAGGTCAAGGGAAAGCACATTATCGACCCGAAAACCGGAAGGCCGGCCAAAGGCCATCTGGCTGCCTGGGTCTCTCATCCCTCTGCGGCCGTTTCCGATGCTTTGTCCACGGCATTCATGGTTATGGACACAGAAGAAGTAAAAGCTTTTTGCGGCAGCCATCCAGAGGTCTGGGCTCTTGTCGTCATCGATCTTCAGACCTGTCAGGTATTCAATAAGGACTTTAGGGTTCAATAGATAGATAGATAGATAAAAAAGGAGTTCGTTATGATAAAGAAGATTTGTTTATCCGCCTTCATTTTGCCTTTATCGGTCCTTTTTGTCCTGGGAGGAGGCGTCGATTCCCAGGGCACGGACCAGGAGAAAGTGGTGTTGGAGCTGAAACTGCCCAAACCTATGTTCGTGGGGACCCCCAGAAACATCCGTTCGCCTAACCTGGAAAAGATAACCGGAAAAAAACGCAGGCCTTTCTACGTTCCCAAAGGCACTGAACTTCTTTCTCTGGATAAACAGGTCACTGGAAGCGAAACGGAACCTATCATCGGTGAACTGGAGTTTGTCACTGACGGGGAAAAATCCGGTGAGGAAGGATATTTCGTGGAGCTCGGACCTGGAGTGCAGTATGTGCAGATCGACCTCGAAGGCTCTTACCATCTCCACGCCATATTGATCTGGCACTACCACAGCCAGGCGCGGGTTTACCGCGATGTGGTCGTTCAGGTTTCAGATGATCCCGACTTCATCACCGGAGTCAAAACGCTTTTCAATAACGACCATGACAACTCTTCCGGACTGGGAGTCGGGAAGGACAAGGAATATATTGAAGTCAACGAAGGACGCCTGATCGACCCCAGAGGCTTCGCGACCAGGTATATTCGCCTCTACAGCAGAGGAAACACCTCGAATGATATGAACCATTATGTCGAAGTGGAGGTTTACGGCACTCCTGCAAGATGAATAAAAAAACTGCCCTTTACGGGCTATTCCTGCTCGCTGTCCTTGGAGCTCTTCTGTTTCGCCTTTTTCAGCTGGATCTGCGTCCCATGCACCACGATGAGGCCAACCAGGCCGTCAAGTTCGGTATCTTGCTGGAGCATGGTGAATACCGTTACGACAGGACCGAACACCATGGCCCCACGCTCTACTACCTGTCACTCCCCTTTGCCTGGATCGCTTCCGGCACGTCGTTCTCTGCCTTGAGTGAAGTGACCCTGCGCTTGTTGCCCGTGATCTTTGGAGTGGGGATAATCCTCCTTTTTTTACTTTTTAAAGACGGCTTATCTCTTGCGGTAGTCGTCTTTTCCGGAATTTTTGCTGCCCTCTCACCGGCCATGGTCTTCTACAGCCGGTTCTACATCCAGGAAATGCTGCTGGTCTTTTTCCTTGTGGGGACGGTCGCGGCCGCCTGGCGATACACCAGGACCCATTCTCCCTACTGGGCTGCGGCTTCCGGATTTTGCTTCGGGATGATGTTTGCCACAAAGGAGACCTGCATCATCGCCTTCGGTGCCATGCTTGCGGCTCTAATCCTTGCCTTCATTTCTTTGAAAAAACACAGCCAGCCAAAAGACACTCCACCCATGCCGAAAACCAGCCATCTGTTCATTTTTCTCGGGACAGGGATCCTGGTCTCTCTCCTCCTTTACTCCTCTTTTTTTCAAAACCCCAAAGGGATACTGGATTCTGTGCTCGCCTTCGGCAGCTATTTTAACCGGGCAGGGAGCGCCGGCTTCCATTCCCATCCGCTGTATTATTATTTAAAAATGCTGGCTTTTTCTCGATACGGGAATGGCCCGGTCTGGAGTGAAGCATTGATCCTGGTTCTCGCCTTAATTGGAGGTTTGGCCGCCTTCCGGCCTCTTTCTCAAGGAGAGTCGAGTCCATTCTTTATTCGTTTTGTCACTTTCTATACGCTCCTTGCTGCTGCGGCGTACTCCCTGATTCCCTACAAGACTCCCTGGAACATGCTTCCTTTTTATATCGGGTTTATCCTCTTAGCCGGATACGGCTCTGCTTTTCTACTCAAAATCAGTAAAAAACTCACATTTAGGGTCGCAACTGTTCTTGTACTCGGTCTTGGAGTTTTTCACCTCGGGATGCAAAGCTACAGAGCCAACTTTAAATTCTACGCAGACTCCCGCAATCCCTATGTCTATGCCCAGACCAGCACAGGCTTTTTGAATCTTGTCAAACGCATTAACGAGCTGGCCCCCCTCCATCCAGAGCAGAATCTGATGCTGATCAAAGTGATTACAGAGCCTGATGAAGCCTGGCCTCTTCCCTGGTACTTGAGGGGCTTCGGGAGGGTCGGATACTGGCAGGAAGCCGATGAGGCCGGAGCAGTCGTTGATGTTCCTCTTATCATTTCCTCTTTAGATAAAACAATCCAACTCCAGACTTATCTGGAAGACAATCATATCCTCGAATATTACGAACTGCGGCCCGGGATTCTGCTGGCTCTGTATATCGAGCAGAATCTTTGGGACGCATTCTTACAGAAGAAGAAAGTAATGTAATGGACATCTCAATCGTCATTCCCGCATTGAACGAGGCCACAAAAATCCGTTTTGATGTGGAAGCGGCCGCTTCTTTTATTAAGGATACCGGGTTTAGCGGCGAGGTGATAATCGTCGACGACGGGAGCACGGACGGCACGGCAGAGACGGCGCGGAAAGTAGACATCCCCTCTTCTGTAAAACTATCGGTTATCCGTCTTGAGAAAAATTCGGGTAAAGGGTATGCGCTGAAGACAGGAATCCAAAAAACAGGAGGAGATATCGTATTGTCCACAGACAGCGGGACATGCGTGCCTTATGCCAACGCTTTAGAGCAGATTAAGCGAATTCGAGCCGGAGAACTAGAGATTGCGATTGCCTCCCGCCGCTTGAAAGAAACCCGTATCCTCAGAGACCGAAGCCGGAAGCGTCGACTGCTTTCCTGGATATTCCGCCAGGCTGCAATAATAATCACAGGACTGCCCCGCAGGATTACAGATTCTCAGTGTGGGTTCAAGCTGTACAAGGGAAAGATTGCCAGAGAACTATTCAATGAATGCCAGACCAGAGGTTTTATGTTTGAGCTGGAAACTCTTCTTCGAGCTCTGCAAAAGGGTTATAGAGTCGAAGAATTTCCGGTGGAGTGGACCTGCGACCTTGACACCCGCCTGAGGCCAGGGCGTATCGCCTTGAGTGTGCTCAAAGAGCTGTTCAGAGTCAGGTCCATCATCAAAAAGTAAAAAAGGGGACAGGCCCCTTTTTCTGAGTTTTTTAGAAAAAGGGGCCTGTTGTTTATGATCAGTAAAAAATGTAACTCCTTTGGTAATGATATTGAAGGCAAAAGTGTCATTGCGGGCGAAGCGTGGCAATCTCATAAAAATGGAAAGTGTATTTCTATTCTGTCTTCATTTCACTCTAAGAGATTGCCACGCTTCGCTCGCAATGACGCCCAAAAAGAATATCCGAATTATTGAGCGAGTACCCCTTTCCCTTTTTCTATTCGAGTTCCCGGATCCAGATGTTGCGGTACAGGACCGGATTGCCATGGTCCTGGAGTAAGAGAGGGAGTTTGTCTGAGTGAGCTTCGTAAGGCTTTCGTTCATTTGGGGCTGTGGGACCCATCAACTCCACGTTATCCTGCACAAGAATTCCATTATGGAATACAGTCATCTGAGCGGGGCGAATCAGGCTGCCGTCCTCAGCAAAATGAGGCCGACGGAAAATAATGTCGTATGTCTGCCATTCACCGGGAGGGCGGCAGGCGTTGACCAGCGGTGGATACTGGCCGTAAATGGCCGCGGTCATCCCATCGGCATAGGTCTTGTTTTTGTAACAATCGAGCACCTGGACTTCGTACTTCTCCATAAGGTACACTCCGCTGTTCCCCCGACCCTGCCCTTCTCCTATCGCTGGAAGGGGAGCTGACCACTCGACATGGAGCTGACAGTCTCCAAAATCACGCACGGTGCGGATCGAGCCCGTTTTTTTGACGACTTCCACATACCCCTTCTCGACTCTCCATCGAGCGGGCTCGCCCTTGCTTCCTGTCCATTGAGACAGGTCACTCCCGTCAAAGAGGACAATGGCATCAGAGGGCACGGGCACGGGATCTCCCGCCGGACCCGGATCGACAACAGGGGGCAGGGGACGGTCCGGATCGTGTATTTTCCATTTCTTCTCAGGCTCTGGATTGGCCTGCTCCCCGAAGCTCTGCTGACGACCGGCTGTGAATAGAGTCACGTACGCGACACACAGAAATAATATCCATCCGGTTTTTCCCATATTCGCCTCCTATGAGATGATCTATGAAGACGCAATTTCGGAACTAATGAGAAGATTCACTCTGTCCGGAACTAAAAAAAATCTCAAAAGAATTACAAGGACCAGCCGGGCCGGTAATCTTTGTGGATATATTTGTTCGCCTCAGGCAAATTAGTGAACTCCATCTTTTCTCCGTTCCACTGTAACTTTGTGTACTGTTCCTGCATCCGGACAGCGATGTTGGCCAGCAGCATCATCTCTGTTAAAGGCCCGGCATACTCGAAGTCTGTCGTCGACTTTTTACCGGCTTTAATCGCTTCGATCCATTCCGCATGGATACCGGGTGAGCGGGGGATCGTCTTTTCCGGCCGCTTGTATTCCTGCATTTTTGTCTCGGGGACAAGACGGGGATGCCTTCCGTA
>CAZSGR010000153.1:0-8200 GCA_964606185.1 uncultured Eubacteriales bacterium | reverse complement strand
AGGTTGGCCCGAGGGGGCAACATGGTCAATCGTCGTCGTCATCCAGCATGAGTGTCACGGCCCAGGCTGGATAAGGAGCAGCACTCCCTTTGACTGCGTGCCACAGGATGCGGTTCAGGGTGTCTTCAGGGCAGGCGTCCACTCTCCGGAAGTTCAGTCGAGCAGAAAGGCGCGCGTGGCGGCGCTGAAGTGAATCGGCAATCTGCTCGGGATCCGGATTCATTTCATTAAGCGGGACCAGATTGGGCACGGATTCGAATGGTGTGAAATCGGGTGTTGAAGTGAAACAATCGAACATCGGAGTTGCAGTGGCATCGAATTGGTTCATCGGAGGGAGCCCGAGGATCTGTTCGATGGTGCGGAGGATGCTGGTCGTGTTAAACTGGGTGCTGACCACAGCACCTCGCTTGGTGTAGGGGCTGATGCAGTAGGCTGTGGTGCGGTAGCCGCTCACATGGTCGAATCCGTTCTGAGGGTCGTCTTCGATGCCGAAGATGACCGTTTCTTTCCAGAAGCGGCTGTGGCTGAAGGCTTCGACGATACGTCCGAAGGCAAGGTCATTGTCAGCAGCACAGGCAGATGGAGTAGGGGAACCGGGACGGGTTCCGCTGGTGTGATCGATGGGCAGACAGATCAGGATGAGCTGTGGCATCTGTCCTTCACGCTCCCAGGCTGCGATCTGGTTGGTGATGTAGCGGGCCCTCCAGACATCCGGCACTTCCATGATCCAGCCCACTGTGTCTGTGGGCGTGAAGGGACGGATGGTCTCGATGGTTGGCTTAGACTCGATAATTACTTCCCCTCGACTATGGAGATACTCCTCCCAATAATCCTTCCACTCAGGCGACCCGCTTCGTTTCGGGTCTTTCCAGCGGCATTCAGGCTGGGCGAACTCCCCGAAGTTCCAGATTGATATTCCATGCTTCAAAGCATTATCCCAGATGAATCCGCTGGGAGCATAGGCCAGGGCGTCGGCCTCGTCTGGTCCCATGCCGTCTGGATAGCTACGCGGCCATCCGGCGAACGACTTCTCTAGATAATCGGTACCTAAGGCTGTGGTCGACCACTGGTGGCCGTCGGCACTCAAGATGCCGCAGCAGTAGGTGTTGTCAAGGAGGACGAATTCCCGCACTATCTTATGCTGATTGGGAGTTACCTGTTCTCCGAAGAGGCAAAGTGAAGCGTCGCCGTTCCCTTCAGGAACATCTCCCAGCACCTGGTCATAGGTCCGGTTTTCTTTGATGATGTAGACGACATGTTTGAAAAGGCTGCGCTCTCCGATGCGTTCAGGGACCGGCCGAGGAGGGCGCCTGAGCCGTGGTTTCTTGACCGTTCGGGCTATGCGTTCGCGATGGTAGTTTTCGTAGACGGCTTCTGTAAAATGCTTTAACTCCTTCCGGTTTGGAGCAGACACGAGGGAGATTGAGCCGTAGTAATGATGGGTATTGAACCCTTCTCCACCGGTTTTCTCGTCTGTTTTCGGTTCGACGGGCAGGCCTTTGATGTTGGCGACGCACAGTTTTTGGGTCTTTGCATGAAAAGAGATAGCTCCTGGAAACCATCCGACAGGTATGAGTCCAAAAAGAGTCGACTTGCGCTTTTGAGGATCGAATTTAACCACGGCAATCGCATTCTGTGTTCCGTTGGCTGCATAGAGGTATTTTCCATCAGGCGAAAAACAGAGGGCATTGGGGGATGCGCCGAAGAGGTCTGCCGGGCTGGCCTTGACCCAGATCTTCTCGACAACTGCATCTGTTTCGGTATCGATGATGCTGAGGTTGTCGCTGGCGGCATTGGCGCAGACAATGTATCGCTTGTCCGGGGAGGCAGCGAGCGCAGAGGAATGGAGATGGACAAGGAGTTCTTTTGTCGAGCCGGTGGCAAGGTCGATGATACTCACAGATCCTTCGTTGGCGATATGGGTTACGGGATCGACCTTGACGATTGTGCCGCGTCCTGCCGGGCCGATGATATCTCCGGGTTTCGGCCTCCTCCCGCCCCAGTTGCTGACATAAGCTCTGCCCTTGACTAGCACCACATCGTAAGGCGCGACTCCCACCTCGAATGTCCGGGTAACTCTATTGGTTTGGATGTCAATCTCCAGGAGTCGATTGGAAAGATTCCCGCAGACATAGAGTTTTTGACCGTCTTCGGTCAATGCCAGTCCGGCCGGAATTTCACTTTTTCTGCGGGGGGCTTGGACGGGCGGCAAAGAGATTGAATAAGAAGGCGTGATTTTCCCATTGGAAGCGACGGAAAATACCTTGATGCTTCCGTTGACATTACTGAGATAGATGCGGCGTCCATCCGGAGAGAAAATGAGGCCCGTGTAGCTCAACTGGCCTTTTTCATCTGGCTCGAGGATTCCGGCTGAAAGAGACTCAGGAGGAGGTTTGTTTTGGCCTTCTGAGGGAAGAGCGACACGCTGGATGATTGTCCCGGCCGAAGGATCGATGATGACAAGTTCGCTTGTCTTTCCGGATACAGCAAGGATCCGGCCATCAGGGGATAGGGCGAGTGCCTGAGGCCGAAGCCCGGGGAGCGGGATTTGAGTACCGGCTGGTCCAAGGACCTGGTTGACGGGAAGAACAGTCCTGTCCGGCCCGGTCACTCCTACCTTTTCGGTATCCGGCATTTCTCTTTGGCAAGAAGTCATTCCTGTAAACAGGATCAAAAACAACAGATAGAATACATGTGTGCGGAGGAGGACACTTAAAGTTAAACACGGACGTTGTTTAATTGCTCTTCATCCCTTCGCAGCCTACGATAATTCATGACTCAAAGGAATGTCAACGGATAATCCTCTATTTTTTCAGGATGCCGGGTGAGAGAAGCCCGATCGGGTGATTCCCGATGGAGTAGCACAACTCCACAAGATAAGTATGACCGTCAGTGCCATAGAATATATAGTCAAATGAAATAATAGGGAAGACTATCAGTGATATGAATGTAATTTTTAATAATTTTGCTTTTTTCATCTCTCCTCCTCAATAGCTATTGACGTACTGATTGGAGAAAAACTCGAGTAACCTCGAGTAAAAGAGATAAGCAAGAAATGACTTAGCGTGTCAAAACATAGCGGTGGTTGCAGCAGTCATGCCCCTGCATCAGTGTTTTATCACGGATCAACTTGATCTTGGGATTAAAGGCTTGAATTACCGGGAAATCAGCTAAACAAACATGAGCATGACCGATATCACCGGCTTTCTGCTGGAGATATGTATCAGCTTCAAGACATTCCCGCACTCTGATTTCAAAAACCGTTTCAGTATCCTCGATGATATCCATGATGATGTTTGTACGAGGATCCTTCAGGATTCTGGAAAAAGTAGATAAGGAATTATTCCCCGCCCTCCTGGCAAGATTCTGACCGGTCCTTGTTGATCGGGCCAGAGTGTGTTTTTTGATTGATTCGATCAATCTATCTTTTCCCAATTCGGCCTCCAGGAATTGCGCGAACTCAATAAAACGCCTAGTTCGGGCTGTAAAGAACTGGCGGTAAGTCATTCTGCGATCGTACGGCCTGTCGAATTTGTGGTCCTTTTCCTGGAGGGGGGGAGCTTCTGGTACAGACGCCCCTGTCAGAGCATGTTTGATCCCCAGGCAGGTAACTGCGCATGCCGGTGCAACACCTGATAAAAATCGCCTCCGTGTCAAACCTTCGGATGTTTTTTGTTCATTCATTCGTTTCGCCTCGATTTTATAGATGACCTTCATTACTACAATCCTTGTCAATCTAAGACTAATGCTGGGGACAAAATGAGACAATAGGACAACAGTCACGTTTCACAAAACATGATGGATGTCCTAGAGAAAACTTTCACTTAATGCTGGAATCCTGTCGGTCCTTCACAGTCGGATTGCCCTTGCATTTTATCTATGAATCCTTTAATTTGAATGAACTGCGGAAAATATGACAGTGGAGCAGGAATTGAAAAAATGAAATTGTTGATGGCTGTTCTACTGCCTTTATGTGTGGGGATTGGAATCGCCCAGATATTCATTGGCCTGAGTATGTACAGGTCATTCCGGTTACGGTTTCTTCTCGATTATCTCTACCTTTTGATTTGCTTGAATATATTCGGTTTCATCATCTTTATCGGCACTGCATTTGCCGACTATGTCCTGATCGATCTGGCAAGATCGCCGCAAAACTTCCGAGCCTTCAACCAAGTATTGAGTTTCGTTGCTACCCCTTTTCTCATCGTGGCCTGGTACTTTTTTATCCTTATGACGAGGAACCTTGTGGAGAAAAAACTTCCTGGGATTTTTCTTGCCGTTTTCATCTGCTTGATGGGAATAACAATTCTGGCTCAGGGTTTATTGATCATAGGATATCAAGGTGAACCAACAGGTTCCCTCTCTCCTTTTTTGTTGATCTGGAGAAGGATTCTGCGGTACATCGGAACACCGTTCATCGCCTTTGCAATAGGGCAGTTATTTTTTTATTTCAGGAATCTACAGCCTGAAAAGAAAAAAGAAATGGTACGCCGATTGGGGTGGATATACATAATTCTCTACATTCTTTTCTACACATTACCCTTTTTATTGCGAAAAAGCCACATGTGGGGGATTGTTTACCCTTTTCTACATTTCACCATACATCTCTGGCCGATTCTCTACATAAGGAATTTTTTGAGACATTTTTTCGTGGAAGAATCAATCAGGCCGGAAAACGAAAAATCCCTTCTAGCAATATTCACCAAAAACAACATCTCACCTAGAGAGCAGGAGATCGTCCGGCTTATCCTGAAGGGAAAGTCATATAAAGACATCGAGAGAGAGCTGTTCATCTCTGTCAGAACCGTCCGGAATCACATGTCCAACATCTACCGGAAGCTCAAGGTCAAAAACAGGTTTCAGATGATCAACCTTTTCCGGAATATGAGCCTGGCGGAAGAAACGAACAACCTCAGCCGGTAAAATGCAGCGCTCTTGCGATTTCCTGATCTCGCTTTCCCAATGGATAGGAATCATTCGACGACATACACTTGACATTTTCATCAATTTTCCTTAAAATTAAAGGAAAACAAAAAGGAATACAGAAATGAAGCTTTTAACAAGGTCCGAAGAAATGATCCTTCTTTCAATTTTAAGGCTGAAAGAAAACGCATACTGTGTACCCATTTTTGACGAAATCCAGCGGATCACACAAAAGAAATGGACCATGGGAGGGATCTACATCCCGCTTTACAGACTGGAAAAGAACGGGTATGTGGAATCCCATCTCGGTCAACCCACCGCCACGCGGGGAGGAAAAAGCAAAAGATTTTACCGTCTAACTCCAAAGGGATTGAAATCCCTTGAGACGATCAAAAAGATTGAAAAAGCCACGTGGGAAGGCCTTACACAATTCGGCACTGATTGAATATCATGGCATTAAAGAAAACCAATCCCCCCAGACTCGGCCAATGGCTGTTGAAGAACTTCCTGCCCGATTATGTCGGTGATGAAGGAACTGGAGATTATGAAGAGATCTTTCAACGGACTGTCGAGCACGAAGGCTATAGGAAAGCTCGAAGGTGGTACTGGTCTCAGATCATTAAGGTTTTACCTTTGTTTCTATTTGATTATATATATTGGAGTATAGAAATGTTTAAAAATTATCTAAAAATCGCCTTTAGAAATCTGCAAAATCAAAAAGCTTTTTCTCTCATCAATATTTCCGGACTGGCTATCGGCATGGCCTGCTGTCTTTTGATCCTGCTATATGTATCAGATGAATTGAGCTATGACCGATTCCACGAAAAGGGAGATAGAATTTACAGGATTTTGTCATACAGCACCATCGGGGGCACCACTCGTCACTTTGCGATTTCTCCCTCAGCTCTAGCTCCGGCCGCAGCCGAGTCCATCCCTGAGATCAAACTCTATTCCCGGCTTTATGAGTTTGGAAATATGCGGCTTCAGCATGATGACGATATTCACGAATTTCCGACTTGGCACACTGCGGACCAGGACTTTTTTTCCATCTTTTCCCATGACTTCATAATGGGAGATCCCAAAACCGCCCTTCGACAGCCCTATTCTTTGGTTTTACCCGAGAGCACGGCAATAAGGATTTTTGGACGAACGGATGTACTAGGTGAAACACTGCACACTCCAAATGACAATCCCCTTGAAGTGCAAATAACAGGCGTGATCGAAGACGTCCCGAAAAATTCGCACTATCATTTTGACATGCTCCTGTCCACACTCACCTTTCGGGCTATTCAAAACGAGCAGCAGGAAGGCCAACAGCAGAGAGGATCTTTCTTGGATGAAGCCTATTTCTTTCAAGCCTATTCTTATCTTCTTCTCCAGGAAAATGCCGACCCGGAAGAAGTTCAAGCCAAAATAATGGCCGTAGTCGAAGCGCAGTGGGGAGAGCTTTTAAGACAGAGAGGAGTTACCCGGCAGTATCCCCTCCAGGCCCTGAAAGATATACATCTTCGCTCTAACTATGAAAGTGATCTTGGTAATCCCGGAAATATAAACGATATCTTTTTATTTTCCGCTGTCGCCCTTCTTGTTCTGATCATCGCCTGTTTCAATTTCATCAATCTTTCGACAGCCAAATCCGCTAAAAGAGCCAAAGAAGTCGGACTGCGAAAGGTTTTTGGAGCTTACAAAAAGCAGCTCATCAAACAATTTCTGGGAGAATCTATCCTTTTATCCCTGTTTGGTCTTGTCCTAGGTTTGATTCTTGTCCTGCTTGCTCTTCCTGCTTTCAACAACCTGGCCGATAAACAGTTCGACATTAACCAGCTTTTGAGTTTAACAGCAATACTGGGCCTGTTCATCATCCTGGTGGTTACCGGATTCATAGCCGGAAGCTTTCCCGCATTTGTCATGTCCTCTTTTCAACCGGTGGAGACCGTTCAAGGGAAATTTGGCGCAGGAAAAAAGAGCAGTTTCATGCGCCGTTTCCTGGTGGTGATCCAATTTGCCATTTCCATCTTCATGATCATCGGTATTCTGGTCATCCTAAAACAGCTCGATTTCATGAAAAATAAAGATTTCGGCTTCAATAAAGATTATATGGTCGTTATCAGCAACAGAGGCCGTGCCACCGATGCCTTGAAAAACCAGATTCTCCAGAATCCCGAGGTCTTATCTGTATCTTACTCTTACTCTGTCCCCGGTCAATACACGGGGGATTACACATTTCTGCCTGAAGGCAAGAACAGTGAGGAAACAGTAAGGGCATCGGCTTTTTTTATCGGTTATGACTTCATTAAGACCTATGAAATGGATATCGTCTGGGGAAGAGATTTCTCCGAAAAATTTCCCTCGGATGCGCAGGAAGGAATCATCATCAATGAAAAAATGGCTGCGGATCTCGGCTGGGGAGAGAATGATATCGGAAAAGAGCTGGTGAATGTATCCAGGGATAATGCCCGAAAAAAAGTTATCGGGGTCGTAAAGAATTTCCACCATAAAAGCCTTAAACTCGAGATCAATCCCACGGTGTTAAACCTTGTTCCCCAGGATGCCAGATATGCTTCTGTGCGGATCAGGCCCGATGAAGTCGCTTCCACTTTAGCTTTTCTCAAAAACCTATTCCAAAAGACCTTTCCCGGACAGGAATTCGAATATTATTTTATCGATGATGATTTCAGAAACAAATACCCCGAAGAAGAAAAAGTCGAAAAGATCTTCTTTTACTTCGGTTTTTTGGCCATTTTCGTTGCCTGTCTCGGTCTTTATGCTCTGGCCTCATATACCATTGAACAGAAGACAAAGGAAATCGGTATCCGAAAGATCCTGGGTGCCAGGGTGCAGCGCCTAATTTTTTCTCTATCAAAGGAATTTTTAAAATGGGTGCTTTTAGCCAACATTCTGGCCTGGCCCGCGGCCTTTATCATCATGAACAGCTGGCTCAAAAATTTCGCCTATAGAATAGATACCGCCTGGTGGATGTTTATCGCTTCTGGGATCCTTACACTGATCGTTGCCATTCTGACTATAGGTCATCAGGCTTTTAAATTGGCCGTCTCCAATCCAGTCGAGGCTTTAAGATATGAATAATGGATTTTGCCAGAAAAAAATCATCTCGCATAAGATTGAGCAGGTTCATTATCTTTCTCTTTCCTTTCCTGGTTATCGGCATTCTGATATTTTTCTTTTTCCGGATACTTTTTCCGGATTGGAAACTTATTGAACCGAAAGCTTACTCCAAAACTCAATCACGTAAGGAAACGGATCTTTTAGCCCAATA
>CAZSGR010000152.1:0-8274 GCA_964606185.1 uncultured Eubacteriales bacterium | reverse complement strand
ATTATGGTTTTTCATTGAGTTTTCCGGGCAAAAACAAAGCGGCCCAAGAGAACACTCCATACGACCGCAATAAGCCCTAGAATCGTTCCCATGACCAGGGCTGCCTTCAACGCTCCCTCCGACAGGAAGCTGACTATCATCTCGAGGATAAATAGAGCATAAAAGAAACCCAGGATCGTAATGGCCCATTTCCACCAGGCGATGCGCAATTTATGCCTCCGGACATAGTCTAGGAGAAAGAGAAACCCTGTCATCAGGAACGCCCCGATTATGATATTGACCATTGTTCATCCTCCTTAACGACTGTTTTGCCGGCTTGGTCGTATGTTTTTTTCTTTGTTTTCCTCTTCAAATGCGTGACTTGAAGAAAGAAATCTCTTTTGAGTTTATAAGCCTGGATTATTCACGAGTCGAGGTTGCTGTAGGCTCTGTTGCGAAGAGAGAAGCGAATGTGGCAATCTCATGCTGGTTGCGGAGAATGATGAGATCACCACGCTTTCTTCGATCGCTCGTGATGACGTGGTCTTCCACCGCGATTGGGCCGCAACAAAGCAGATGCAGTGAGATCGGCTCGCCCGAAGGGTGAAAGATGCCGACATAAGATGATCAATTATCCTTGAGAGATTTTTTAAATGTAGTGTCGGCATATTTCATGAATAATTCAGGATAGCTATACCATATGGAAAATTACGGGTCAAATGATGTCTTCGTCCTGCTTTGTTTGTTCGTGTTTGAAATCAACTTTTTCCTGTGATATAAGCTTGGAAGTGCAAAGTAGACAGGAGTCAAACATACAATAGAAGAATCTCTGTTGCGCCAAAAGAAAAATTCTTTGAGTGTCAGGGATATTATTAATTGATCTGTCATTATCAAGATTTGTCTTTAAAAGAATAAACAGCAGGAGGAAAAGTGAGAAATAAAAAAAAAGTCCTACTTTCTTGCCCTAGAGTCGTTTTTTGAGATTCATTCGAGGAGGAGACATGAGATATTTCAAGTTATTTTTGTTCATAATTTTCCTCTTTACACTCGTGAGTGTTTCATGCCGAGGCCCTGGGCAGGCCGATTTAGTCCTGCGCAACGGGAAAATCGCAACTGTTGATGAGGAGTTTTCGTTCGCAGAAGCAGTGGCTGTTCAAAAGGAGAGAATCGTTTTTGTGGGGAAAAACGAAGATGTCTCATCGTATACAGGACCAGAAACCAAGGTCATAGATCTCAAAGGGAAGCTTGTTCTCCCCGGTCTCATCGATTCTCATGCGCACATCTATAATCTTGGTGAGCAACTTACTCAGCTCGACATCACAGGCACCACAAGTTATCAGCAGATTATCGATAAAGTTGCGGAGAGAGTGAAAAAAACTCAGCCTGGTGAGTGGATCGTTGGGGGACGCTGGGATCAGAATGACTGGGAAGACAAGAGCTTCCCGGTTCATGATCCTCTGAGTGCTGTATCGCCCGATAATCCTGTCTATCTCAATCGGATTGACGGGAATGCGTCATTCGCGAATAAAAAAGCTCTGGAAATTGCGGGAATCATCCGGGATACGCCTGATCCGTTCGGCGGCGTCATCCACCGGAAGAAAAGCGGAGAACCCACTGGTGTTTTGATCAATAGAGCGATGAACATCGTTGAAAAACATATCCCCAAAGATACGGATGAACAGTACAGCTATATAGTACTCAAGGCTGTGGAGAGCTGTCTATCGATGGGATTGACTTCTGTGCATGAAGCTGGTATCGGCCCTGATGAGATCAAGATTTATAAGAACCTTATCGACGAAGGAAAGCTCCGTATGCGCGTCTATGCCATGCTGGGAGAGCAGGAAAATCCCACTCTAGAGGGAGACCTCACTGCCTATCTCAAGCAGCACAGTATTCAAGAATACGGCAATTATTTGCTCTCAGTCCGGAGTATGAAACTGTTTTTTGATGGGGCTTTAGGTTCCCGAGGGGCTGCTTTCTTCGAGCCCTATGAAGATGATCCCGAGAATAGAGGATTACTCCGGATCACCCCTGAGTATATCACCCATGTGGCAAAAGCGGCCCTGGAAGCGGATATGGGAGTGAACACCCACTGCATCGGGATTCGAGGAAATCGCTTGTGCCTTGATGCTTATGAGAAAGCGCTGAAAGATAATCCCAAGAAGGACCATCGGTTCCGCATCGAGCATGCCCAGATTGTCAGGCCTGAGGATATCGAGAAGTTCGTTTTACTTGATGTCATTCCAGCCATGCAGCCCACTCACTGCACTTCGGATATGGGCTTTGTCGAGGCCAGGGTGGGTTCGAAAAGGGCTGCTGGAGCCTATGCCTGGAGGTCATTCCTGAATGCCGGATTGATCATTCCCTGCGGTTCAGATTTTCCGGTTGAGTCGAATAATCCCATGCTGGGCATCTATGCCGCAATCACTCGAAAGGATATGGATGGGAATCCTGAAGGCGGCTGGTTTCCAGAGCAGAGGATGACCATCGAGGAGGCGATAAGAGGATTCACGATTTGGGGAGCGTTTGCGGCTTTTCAGGAAGACGTGCTCGGATCGATTGAGGTCGGGAAACTGGCGGATTTCACGGTGCTGGATAGAGACATCCTGGAAGCCTCTCCCGAGGAGGTTCTAAAGGCGCAGACGGTGTACACGATCGTCGGGGGGAAAATTGTTTTTGATGGGAGTCAATAGAGCCGCAAGAACGATGCGGTGTTAAGAGGCTGTTGAAAAAATTAGGCTTGATCGTCAATCCGATAGCTGGTATGGGCGGGCGAGTGGGCCTGAAAGGGACCGATGGCCTGGATATCCTGGAGAAAGCCAGAAGCCTCGGGGCCAAGCCTGAATCGCAGCAGCGCACACAACAAGCTTTAAAGATGATCGAATCCCTCAAGGGAAAGATAAAAATAATAACCTGCGCAGGTCAAATGGGGGAGAATTCAGCCAAGTATTTGAAACTGACTCCTGAAGTCATAGATGTGGGGAGGGCTTCGGTGACCACGGCGTTAGATACACAAAGAGCGGCCAAAGAGATGAAAGATTTAGGAGTGGATTTGATTCTCTTTGCAGGAGGGGACGGAACAGCCAGAGACCTGTATTCGGCTATCGGCGGTTCACTTGTCGTTTTGGGCATTCCTTCAGGCGTAAAGATCCATTCGGCTGTATTCGCCTCTAATCCGCTGGTTGCAGGTGAGCTGGCGGCTCTGTACCTCCAGGGAAGGGCCAAAAAAACTCGAGAAGTCGAAGTCATGGACATCGATGAGGATGAATACAGAAACGGGATTCTTTCGGCCAAACTCTATGGATACCTGAAGATTCCCTATAAAAGAAGCTACGTGCAGAGCGTTAAAGCGGGAAGCCAGCCTGATGAGAGATATTCCCAGGAAGCCATTGCTTTTGAAGTTGTTGAAAACATGTCTGAGGAATCCTATTATATTATCGGTCCTGGAACAACGGTTCGAGCGGTGATGGATAAGTTAAACCTGAAGAATTCACTGCTGGGTGTCGACCTTATCCATAAGAGGAAACTTGTCGGGTTGGATTTGAATGAGTCAGAATTACTTGAGAGAATCAAAGGAAAGAAGACAAAGCTCATAGTCACTCCGATTGGCGGACAGGGATACCTGCTGGGCAGGGGGAATCAACAGATTAGTCCTGAGGTTATCAGACAGGTCGGGAAAGAGAATATCATTATCATAGCCACACCACAGAAAATGAATTCATTGACCGGACGTCCGTTGCTTGTGGATACAGGGGATAGAGAAATTGACCATCTTTTGAGTGATTATTATAAGGTCATAACAGGCCACCGGGAGAGCATCATATACAGAGTAAGCTGTTCTCCGGTCTGAAAGAAATTTGGGAGTTGTGGAGAGGATTGGCGAGTCTATCGGTTGCGATATAGACAACTCAGAATTCAAATCCTTCTTGAAGAAATTTTATTAGGAGGGAGAAAATGCGCGATGATTGGAAGCCGCCAGACGATTGGCTGGAAATTACGACTATAGATGCCCATTCAGCCGGTGAACCCTTGCGGGTCATTACCGGAGGAGTGAGCGAGATTCCCGGAGGAACTATCCTGGAAAAGAGACGTTATGCTCAGGAAAACCTGGATCATATTCGCACGGGTTTGATGTGGGAGCCAAGGGGACATGCAGATATGTATGGAGCCATCATTACTCAACCCGTCACTCCTGATGGAGATTTGGGTGTCCTGTTCATGCATAATGAGGGATTCAGCACGATGTGCGGACATGGAGTTATCGCTCTGTCAAAAGTAGTCCTGGATACAGGAATGATTGAGAAAGATGGGGATAATCCTGTTGTGAAAATGGATACGCCTGCCGGAAGAGTTACAGCCACCGCGCATAGGGCAAAGGGAAAGGTCAAAGAGGTCTCTTTCCATAATGTGCCTTCCTTCGTCTTCAAGAGTAATCAGGTTGTTGAGGTTCCAGGAATAGGGGTAGTCCAGTACGATGTGGCTTTTGGCGGGGCATTTTATGCCGTCTGTGGTGTATGGGAGCTAAAGCTGGGGCTTGAGGAAAAAAATTTCCATCAATTGATTGATGCGGGAAAACGAATCAAGGAAACAGTCATGGAGAATTTGGAAATCGAACATCCGTTCGAAGAAGATTTGGGTTTTCTGTACGGGACCATTTTTGTGTGTGAAGCGTTAGACCCGACTCATCACAGCCGGAATGTCTGTATTTTTGCCGATGGAGAAGTGGATCGCTCGCCCACGGGAACGGGTGTCAGTGCTCGGGCGGCCATCCATTTTTCCCGGGGTGAACTGTTTCCCGGACAACCGATAATAGTGGAAAGTATCCTGGGAACGAGTTTTAGAGTACGGATCGTGGATGTCGTCGATTTTGACATTTACAGGGCCGTTATCCCTGAAGTTACAGGGAGTGCGTCCATCATCGGACAGAGCAGATTCTGTTTTGACCCGGAGGACCCTCTGCGGAAAGGCTTTATCTTCCGGTAAGATTTAAAGATTGTCAATTTTTGATCATCTTGAGTCAGTCTGGACAATGAGCCGAGGAGTAAAGGAAACCACAATAGAGAAAATATTTGCATTCATGTATTCTCTTCTTGTTTGGGCAATATTAAGAAGTGAAAAAGGATGAGATTTCTCACCATCAAGCTTGTTTTTGTCTTTCTCATCCTGAACATATTTCCTGTAGCCAATAGAGAAATCCATCCAAAATCGAAAACAATTGAGGAAAAGGGGGTGTTTGACTGGGAGAATCCGGAGGTGGTCGGACGGAACAAAGAGCCTGGCCACTGCACGTATGTTCCGTATGCGGATACCAGAGCCGCTGTACAGAATGATCCGGCTCAATCAGCCTATGCTAAATGCTTGAACGGGATCTGGAAGTTCAACTGGGTGAGAAAGCCGGCAGAGCGGCCCGCCCATTTTTACAGAGAGGATTATGATGTCAGCCAATGGGATGATATCAAAGTTCCGGCGAACTGGGAGCTGGAGGGGTATGGAATCCCCATCTACACCGATACGGATTATCCTTTTCCGGCTAATCCCCCCCATATTCCCCATGAATACAACCCCGTGGGTTCGTACAGGAGGAATTTTATTGTCCCGGAAACCTGGGAAGACAGGCAGGTATTCCTTCATTTTGGAGGAGTGAAGTCCGCCTTCTTTGTCTGGGTCAACGGAAAAGAGGTTGGCTACAGCCAGGGCAGCAAGACTCCGGCAGAATTCAATATCTCTGAGCATGTCCGCAGCGGGGAAAACGTACTGGCTGTGGAAGTTTACCGCTGGAGTGACGGCGCGTATCTTGAGGACCAGGATTACTGGAAGATCAGCGGGATCGAGCGGGATGTGTTTCTCTTTTCGACCCCGAATATCATGATTCGTGATTTCTTTATTCTCGGGGACCTGGATGAGCTTTATCTGAATGGAAGGATTGAAGTCACGGTTGATGTGAAAAATTATTTGAGAGATGCGCCGGAAAAACACAAGATCCAGATGCAACTGTTAGATGCGGATCATCGCCCGGTCTTTGAAGAGCCCGTGGAGGGGGAAGTTGAATTCAATGAATCAGGGAAAGCAGAGATCAGTTTGGAGAATTTCATCGAGAATCCGAAGAAGTGGTCAGCAGAAAATCCAAATCTGTATTCTGTGGTTCTGTCTCTTCTGGATGAGTCAGGAAGGACAGTTGAGGTTGTGAGCTGCAAAACCGGTTTCCGCAAAGTAGAGATCAAGGGGGGACAGTTACTGGTCAACGGTATTCCGGTGACGATTAAGGGAGTCAACCGCCATGAGCATGAACCTGAGACCGGACGCGTGGTCTCGGAAGAATACATGATGAAGGATATCCTGTTGATGAAGCAGTTCAACATCAATGCTGTCCGGACAAGCCATTACCCAAACGTTCCCAGATGGTACGAGCTCTGTGACCAGTACGGGCTTTATGTGATCGATGAAGCCAATATCGAGTCCCATGGGATGGGTTATCGTCCGGACAGAACACTCGGCAACAATCCCGCCTGGCAAAAGGCCCATCTGGAGCGGACAGTCAGGATGGTGGAAAGGGATAAAAACCATCCCGCGATCATCATCTGGTCCCTTGGGAATGAAGCGGGTGATGGAGTAAACTTCGAGGCCACCTATTCCTGGATCAAGAAGCGCGATCCTTCCCGGCCGGTCCAGTATGAGCAAGCTGGAACCCGTCCCCACACGGATATCGTCTGTCCGATGTACCGCCAGATCCACCATCTCGAAGATTTCCTCAAAAAAGGATTGGATAATCGGCCACTTATCCTCTGTGAGTACGCCCATGCCATGGGGAACAGTGTCGGAAACCTCCAGGATTACTGGGATTATTTCGACAAACACAGAGAGCTCCAGGGAGGCTTTATCTGGGATTGGGTCGATCAGGGGCTGCTCAAGAGAAATGAGGGGGGAGAAGAATTCTGGGCCTACGGAGGTGATTTCGGTCCTCCGGGCACATTGAGCGATAAGAATTTCTGCATCAACGGGCTTGTCTTCCCGGACAGGAAACTCCATCCTCATATCTGGGAAGTGAAGAAGGTTTACCAGTATATAAAAGTGAAACCTCTGGATCTAAAGGCCGGCAAGGTGAAGATTCTCAACGCCTATGATTTCACCGACTTCAACGTTTTTGAGACAACGTGGACAGCCATGGGGGATGAGGAGGAAGTCGCTCGAGGGAAACTACCCAGGATGGGTATCCCGCCTCGTCATTCTCAAGAGGTCACTCTGCCTCTATCAAAGATTGAGGCCGAGCCTGGAAAGGAGTATTTTCTGAAGTTGAGTTTCACTTTGAGGGAACCGACATCCCTCTTGCCCAAAGGGCATGAGGTGGCGTGGGAGCAGTTTAAACTGCCGCTGTCTCAACCAGTCCCCGATATCGAGAGAAAAGGACTTCCAAAATTGTCACTCCAGATAAAAGAAAAACTCATCGAAATCAAAGGAAAAAATTTCACGATTTCTTTTGATGAATCAACAGGAATGCTCAACTCTTATGTCTTTGAGAACACAGAGCTCATCCAGTCCGGTCCGGTTCCGAATTTCTGGCGGGCCCCGACAGATAATGATTTTGGCTGGGATATGCCCAAACGACTCAGGATTTGGAAAGAGGCGGGTGCGAAAAGAAGAGTTGTGAAAGTCACTGCAAATAGTGTGAGTTCGCGGGAAATCCGGGTTGACGTCGTCTCCATAATTCCCGCAGGAGACTCGGAATACTCCACATCCTACAGGATTTTCGGAAGCGGAGATATAATCGTCAGCAACAGGTTTGTGCCCGGGAACACCGAGCTGCCAGAGATGGCCAGGTTCGGAATGATCATGACGCTGCCCGTTGAGTTCGAAAACATTATATGGTACGGAAGAGGCCCGCATGAGAACTACTGGGATAGGAAAACAGGTTCTCCAGTTGGAGTTTACAGCGGGAAAGTGATGGACCTTTACCACCCCTACATCCGGCCTCAAGAGAACGGAAACAGGACAGATGTACGCTGGGCCGCTCTGGTTAACGACAAAGGAATCGGGTTGCTGGCTGTGGGCAGGCCGCTGCTGAGCATCAGCGCGCATCACTTAATCGATGAGGATTTTGACCCGGGCCTGGAAAAGCGGCAGAGACATACCTATCATCTAAAAAAAAGAGATTTGGTCACTCTGAAGCTCGATTATAAGCAGATGGGAGTCGGCGGGGATACCAGCTGGGGAGATCGTGCGCGTCCACATCCGGAATACAGACTGCCGGTTAAAGAGTATTCCTACAGCTTCAGGCTGCGCCCCTTTTCGGAAAAAGAG
>CAZSGR010000151.1:0-8373 GCA_964606185.1 uncultured Eubacteriales bacterium | reverse complement strand
AGTTCTGTTTGTTTAGCTCGGGTTTTTTTCTTCTCCACATGCTGTCATTACCTCCCCGTTAAGAAATTTGTGATTGCCGTGCTTATTCCAAGTAAAACGAAGGAATCCTAATTCGCCTCGCAGTTATAAAGTAATAATTGTCGTTGCGAACGGAGTGAAACAATCTCATAGTTAGAATTGCATTTCTTTTTATGAGATTGCCACGCAAGCTCGCAATGACAAAAGCTTGAGATTGCAGTGCTGCGCTCGCAAGTACAATTTTGCCTTCAATATCATCACCAAAAATGTATGCTTTTTACTGAGCATAATCAACAGGTCACACTTTTTAAAGACTGTTCTCCTTATTAAAAAAAGGGGCCTGTCCCACTGCTGTCCCAAGGTTGAAATTTAAAGTCATCCTAACTTCATTAATTATAATAGGTTATAGTTGATTTTCACCGCAATCGATTTGAACCAAAATTTCTGTTTTTCATGTTGCAACTTCAATTATATCAACACAAATTTTTTTATTTTAGAAACGTTGGGACACTAGTGGGCCTGTCCCCTTTTTCTTCTCCGTTTTTATGAATGCTAGCGGCGGATGGATGCATTTACCATTTCTAAAAAGGGCGCGCGCAGGCTTGCGCCTCCCCGGGTCTGGGTAAAGATCAGGACGATAAGCTTCTTCTCCGGGTCAACCCAGGCGACGGTTCCATCCGAGCCTCCGTGTGAAAACACGCCATCCTTGGAAACGCTCCATCCATATCCGTAAAATCCTGTCCGTCTCTCCCGCTCTTCGGGCGTGTAGATTGAAGCTGTCTGCGGCGATGTCATGAGTTTGACCGTTTCTTCCTGGAGAATGCGCTTCCGGTTATAAATACCTCCGTTGAGAAACATCTGGCAGAAAACCGCATAGTCCATAGCGGACGATATCATACCGCCTGAGGCTCGGATAAACGGATATTGAGGCGGGTCACCCGGCGTCCAGGCCGGCACCCATTTTCCCTTTCTTCTTCCATAAACGACTGACATTCGCTTCAGTTTTCCATCGAGCTTTTCTGCGACCTCATGGTGATAGCTGTCCGCCATTCCTAAGGGTTTGTAAATTCTTTCAGTCACAAAGACTTCCAATGGCTGTTTCGAAGCGATTTCAATCAGCGCACCGAGAGTGTTGAAACCGGCATTGCTGTAGCTGTAGGTCGTGCCGGGTACCTCGTCAGTGCCTGTCTCACCAAAACGGGCGACTTCCAGCTGGAGGTTAGGAGCATCTGGATGTTCGGCTGATTTCTGTATCAATGGGCTGTAAAAAATCGGCCGAATCCGGAAACCGCTGGTGTGGGTCAGGAGGTGATGTATTTTTATGAAGCCGGAACGGTAATTGTCAAACGATGGAATATGCTTTCGGACATTATCGTTATAATTCAGTTTTTTTTCTTCAACCAGTATGCTGACAGCCGTGGCGATAACCGGTTTTGTATTCGAGGCCATGCGGAACATGGTGTCTTTTTCCATCGGGATCTTTTTTTCTTTGTTTCTCCATCCGATCGCCTCGTGGAGCACGACCTTCCCGTTGCGTGCGACCAGAAGCACGACACCTCTCAGGTCATCCCGCTCAACCGCCTCTTTAAAAAACCGGACACCTTCTTTAAGAATCGCCCCGGACATCCCCGCTTCTTCGGGTGTTCCTGAAGAAAGGACAACATCCTGGGCAAAGAGCGAGGATATCCCCAGGAATAGAGCTAATAAAAGAGTCAAGATTCGTTTTATCATGCGCTTCCCCCTTAGATCAGATTCCTTTGAATTGCTTTTTCTCATCACAATTTTTAAAAACATCCGGAATTCTTATTGTCAAGAGACTGTTTTCACAGGGGTGACATAGATTATCACTATTTCCAAAAGGATTTTGACGCATTCACGTGTCTGCCCCTGTTTGAGATGTTCACGAGCCATCTCAGCTCTTTGAGAAGCATACCTTAGCGCATCATCTGGATTTGATAAGTCAGCAGGCATCTGAAAATCCTCTCCTGCATTGATCATCCGATAGGAATCATTCAGCAAAACAAATACTTCGGGATTTAAGACACTGCTTGAATTAAAAAGCTTTTTGGCCTTTGACATGTTCTCTTTGAATTCAGCCGGGAATCCAGTCTCCGGTGCGGCAATGATAACCGCATCAACCAGCAACTTGAATCCTGTTATACAGCTGTCAAAAGATTTCGGATCCACCCACGAATCAATGGCCCGTTTGATTCTGGCATCGATCTTCTCCGTGTTTGAAACTGCTCTGGAGCAGCTTGCCGACACCAGAATAAAAAGAATGAACAAAAAAAAGAGCTGCCTGTTTCTCATTCTTTTCCCTTCCTTAATCTTAATCTTTGTTCTCGATTCTCTGGAACGGTGTTTTCATCCTTTCCCTGGCATAAGGACTGACTTTATACGTTAACCCGTATTGAGAATGCTGCCAGGATTCATCAATATTCATATCTGCCACCTGCGTATAGCAAGCGAGAGCCTCTTTCCTTTTCCCCAGAAGGTCCAGCATATGGCCCTGCCAGATCAAAGCGAAAGCCTCATATTCTTTTTCTGCTTTTTCCTTCATGAATGCCTGCATTTGTTTAAAAATAAAGAGCGCTTCTTCATAGTTTTTCACATCATAAAGGGCAAATCCGGACCTCAGAAAATGCGAGGAAGTGGTGAATTGGCCCAGCCACTCCCGGGAATAATCAGCGGCGAGTTTTTGACTGCCGCTCCGGCCCCACCCCGCGGATCTAATTTTGTACTCAAAGTTTTCCTTCCTCTTCCAATCCCATTCGATAAGATATTCCTTGTACGCGCTGATTTCAGAAGAGGAAACGTCCGGGAGCTTTTTGATAAAGTTTTTGAGAACCTTGAAGAACTTGTCCGGTTCTTCTTCGTAAATGCCATGGCCGGCCTTCTCGAAAAAGACCAGCTCAGAGCCGGGATGATTCTTGTGGAGGATATCCGGTTTATCCGTGTTCCAGGTTAAATCCCACCGGCCTTCCGTAATCAGGGTCGGGACAGGACAGTTTTCAAAAGCGCCGGTCAAATTGACCTTGTACTGGCTACTGAAAATCATTCCCCTGTAATTGTTCTGATCATGCACCCATTCATAGCGCGCCATCCGCGCCAGGCCCTCCCTTGATGGTCTGTAATAATTCTGCCTCTTCCAGTCTCCATTTAAATGGTTATTGTACACAACAAGAGCAAGATATTTTTCATAAGGCCAGTCCTTCTCCTTCGAGATCTTTCTCAACTCCTGCCGGATCTCTCCCATCCTTTTTCTTTCCTCATCGGAGATGAACTCTTGCTGCCTGGAGCGCTCCATCTCGACCCACATGCCTGTGGATGCGCCCATGAGCACTAAGCCAGCCACACGTTCCGGATAATGAATGGTGTAATACTGTGCGAGGAATCCACCATAGGAGTAACCCAGAACAACCCATTTATCGATATTCAGAGCCTTGCGGATCTTATCGAGGTCCTCCACAGCCTGTTCAACAGAATAACCGCTCTCACCCGGCGTGTAATCCGACAGACCACATCCTCTCTGGTCATAATAAATGATCCGGGCGTATTTCTTCGCTCTGGAAAACCAGGGATGAAAGTAATGATGCGTTCCCCCCGGACCGCCGTTGATCAGAACGAGAGGTGTTCCTTTGCCCTCTTCATCAACATAAAGCTCGCAGTCACCCACATTGACGCGTTGCTTTTTAAGCTCCAATCGATCGCACCAGCGCGGCACTTCAGGGATCTCTGTGTATATCTCCGGTTCAATATTGACAACCCTGTCAAAAATGGATTCTTCTCTTATTGGCTCCAGTTCTTTCTGTGCCGCATCTTCCTGGCCACAGGACAGGAACAAAAAACCCATAAAAAAAGATACAACAGACCAAAGAATAAGATGACGTCTCATGAATCGTCCTCCTCGTAAAAAAGTGAATCGCGCATAAAAATATCTATTCGTTTATGCCCTGTCAACAAAATTTTCTGCACACGAAGCCCTCCGACTTCTCTCAATTTTACTCTATTTTCGTTATTAGTATTTGTCAATGACCCGTTTTGAATATATCCGCATCGTCCATTCAGAGCTTGAAACCATATTTTAAATATTTATTTCAGGGAAAAATCAGTCGTTCAGAAAAAATGTTTAAAATAAAAAAAAGGCCACGTCTTCATCCTGGAATATTCTCCAAATATCATATTTTGAAGATGTGCACCTTCTCGCCTCCGCTCTTCTTTCAGAGACACCCATATGGACAGAGGATAAAAGACTTAAAGAAGCCACAAGAAAATTGAATGGTTCGTACAAGTGAACATGCTTTAATCAAGAAGAAGTAAAATGTTGAAATTATTTTTGTTTTTATATAAAGTTTCCACTCTGCTTATTCAAACGAAAATGTCCATTCTAATTTTCTATAAAGCGCTCAAACCAAAAAATAAATGAAGGAGGATAATCTATGAGGAATCTCTCTAAGATCACTTTAACACTCTTACTGCTTTTTTCACTTTTCCTTCTTCCAGCGGCAATCCCTGCAGATGACAATCCTTCTGCAGGGTACAACAACTACCAAACCCTGACCAACGCCTTGAAGCAAGTCGCCGGTCAAAACCCGAAGACCACCAAATTGACCTCCATCGGTAAAACTCTCAAGGGCAGGGACCTCTGGATGCTGCGGGTATCCGGAGTGAAAGGCCCTTCTCCCCTTGAAAAACAGGCACTCCTCATCTGTGGCAACCTGGAAGGAGACCATGTTATCGGCAGCGAAGTCGCTCTCAATATCGCCAAATATCTTGTGGAGCAGTACGGCAAAGATGAAAAAGTAACCAAAGTTCTGGACACACGCACATTCTACATCATCCCCCGATTGAATCCGGATGGGGCAGAACTCTTTTTCAACACGACTCTTCAGGAACACTCGGGGAATCTCAAGCCTCGCGATGAAGATTACGATTGGCTGGTCGATGAGGACGGTCCTGAAGACCTCAACGGTGACGGGATGATCACGCTGATGAGGGTCAAAGACAAGGAGGGGGACTGGTTCATCGATGATAAAGATCCAAGACTAATGAAGAAGAAGGAAGCTGACACCCCTCTAGACAAGCTCTACAAGATTTACCCTGAGGGTATCGATAACGACGGGGATGAGCTCTACAATGAGGACGGAAAAGGAGGATTCAACATCAACCGTAATTTTCCGCACAATTTTGGGTATAAGCCAAAAGGCTCTGGTGTATACCCTGTCTCTGAGTGGGAGACTCAAGCCTTTATTGACTTCATTACGAGATATGTCCCTGAACTCAAGACACAGCCCCACAAGAACATCTGCGGGGTTCTGCTTTTTTCAAAATTCGACAATCTGGCTGCCGGAACTGGCATCGAATGCGGCACGCCAACTTTTCCACAACCTCCCAGCACTGGACAACCCGCCGCAGCTATGGGAATGTTCATGTTCATGGGACGCCGCAGGGGCGCTCCAGCGGAACAACAGCCCCGGCCAACAGATCCTCAGCCAAAGAGAACGAACGCCGGAGACGCTTCCCTGTTCACGGATGTCAGTAAACAATACAAGGAGATCACTGGCATCAAAAGCGCTTCATCGGAAAAGCCCACGGGCTCGCTGCTGGAATATGCGTATTTTCAATTGGGAGTCCCTGCTTTTTCCGCCAATCTCTGGTCATTGAGGCAGGAAGAACAGAAAAGGCCCCCGACTAAAAAACAAGGTGGGGCTCAACCAGCAGCCACGCAGCAAACAACAAGGGACCGGGCAGCGATGGCCCGTCAGTTCATGATGGGCTCGAGAGCTTCAGCTTCCACACAAACAGCTGGAGATGATGAAAAATGGTTGAGCTGGATCGACAAGAGCAATGAGGGGAAAGGATTTGTCAAATGGACCAAATTCAACCACAAGCAGCTCGGTAAAGTGGAGATCGGTGGATTCCAGCCTTACCTGCGTGTCAACCCTCCGGCTGACCAGATTCCGGCATTAAGCAAAAGCCATGCGGAGTTCGCTCTCTATCTGGCCTCCCAGTTCGCCGAGATCACGATGGACACACCTGAAGTGAAAAAGCTGTCCTCCAACCTCTTCGAGCTGAAGATCAAGATCCACAACAAGGGCAAATTTCCTTATGTCACAGCCATGGGACAGAGAACCCGTAACATCAATTCGATCATGCTGAAACTGAAATTCGAAGATGATAAAAGCATGAAACTCTTCGGAGGCAACAAACGGAACGACACATCCTCCTTAGACGTTGGAGCCGAACAAGAATTCAAATGGGTCATCATTTCCCCTCCAGGAAAAAGGATCGATGTCACTCTATGGGCCATGAGCGGAGGCGGGACAACCAAGAAAACGGTTGTCCTCAAATAAAGGCGGGAGGTGAATGAAATGAAACTCAATCAACATAAAAAAGTGATGATATTGGCACTTGTAGTCCTAATGATCACAATGAGTGCATCACTGATTTTTGCACAGAAATTTTTCCCAAGAAAATGGAACGCGAGAAATGTCGAATTGTCTTTCAATCACTATTATGACTGGAAAGAAGTGGAAGAGGCTCTGCGTAAGCTGGAGAAAACCTATCCCAAATTCTTGAAGCTGCGTTCAATCGGAAAGTCCTATCAAGGACGAGAGATGTGGTACATGACGATCAACAATCCGGATACAGGAAGTGAAATGCAAAAATGCGCGATGTACATGGACGCCAATATCCACGGCAACGAGGTTCAAGGGGGTGAAATCGGGATCTACACCATCTGGTATCTGATGGAAAACTACAACTACAACGATACCATCAAAAAACTGGTCGATGAACGCGTCTTCTACATCTTCCCCTCAGTCAACCCCGACGGCCGCGACCTGTGGCTTCACTCCGGAGGCAGTGCCCGTACAGGACAATCGCCGATGGACAGCGATAGCGACGGTCTGTATGATGAGGACGGAGCCGAAGACCTGGATGGCGACGGAGAAGTTGGCTCCATGTTCATCAAGGTTGAACCCGGCAAGGGGACCCACCGCCTGAGCGATACCGGCGACCGGTTGGTCCCGATCCAAAAGAATATCAAAGGCAAACCAGATGAAGTAGGCGACTACAAATACATCGGCAGCGAAGGAGTCGATAACGACGGCGATGGCCGTTACAACGAGGACGGAGGCGGCGGTTATGACGCCAACAGGGACTGGCCATCCTACTGGCAGCCAAACTACATCCAGCGCGGCGCAGGCGGGTATCCGTTTTACTGGCCAGAATCTCAAAACACCAGAGATTTCCTGTATGCCCATCCGAATATTGCCGGCGTCCAGGCATTTCATAATAGCGGCGGAATGATCCTGCGGGGGCCTGGAGTGCAACTGCATGGTGAATATCCACGCGCTGATCTCATGGTTTACGATGAGATCGGCCGGAAAGGCGAAAGGATCATAGAAGGTTACGACTACATCGTCATCTGGGACGATCTCTACACGGTTTGGGGAGGATTTGTTGATTTCACACATGATATGCTCGGTATTTTCTCCTTCTCTAATGAATTGTGGACGTCCCGGGCTGATCTTGATAATGATGGAGACACCACCCAGGAAGAGAGAGAGTTCTTCGCTAAATACATCGACATGGACAACACAGCCATTTCGATGCACCAGATCGATCATCCTCAGCTCGGAAAGGTCACGATTGACCGCGACACCACCAAACTGACCGGACGTGTTCCCCCCTCCTGGCTGTTGGAAGAACTCTGTCATCGAAACATGGCTTTCTGCCTGCTCCATGCGGACGAGATGCCGCTTCCCATCATAAAGAACGTGAGTGCAGAAAAAATCTCTTCAGGGCTCTATCGATTGAAAGTGAGTCTGTACAATGAGCGGTTGATGCCGACTATGTCTGGCGCTGCTGTCGCAAACATGGTTCAGCGGCCGGATATTCTCTCTATTGACGGCAAGGTCAAAGTCCTCGCCGCCGGCCGAGCCGCGGGAACGGGTATGCCTTCTGGAATACCTGCACAGTTCCGCCGTTACTTCCGCGGCCGCGGAGCCGCAGTCGGCGATGTGACCTTTATCGACCAGAAGGATCTGAAGAACCTGAAGCTGACAAGCGGGATTCCAGGCAGGAGCGAAGTGGAGTATCACTTCCTGGTTGAAGGCAAGGGGAATGTCTCAGTTAAACTTGACTGCGCCAAAGGCGGTAAGCACACGAAGACTATCGTTCTCAAATAAATCCTAGAGCTTGTCCAAAAGAGACGGGATTAAAACGCTCAGAGAAAAATAACTCTTCAATTGTCATTGCAGGAGCAGCGCGGCGATCCCACTCTGGTGTCATTGCGAGCGAAGCACAGCAAGCGTAGTGAATGGGAAACCAGGGCTCTCGGCGATTGGTTTC
>CAZSGR010000150.1:0-8421 GCA_964606185.1 uncultured Eubacteriales bacterium | reverse complement strand
AACCTTTTCCCCATTCTATTCGTTTAAAAAGGAGAAGGAAACAGTTTAAAAGTAATAAGTATGAAATCTTGATATGAAGGATAATGATGATAAGAAATAGATGCGGATTCATCTTAGTCGGTTTATTAACAATTGTATTGACTCAAAAATACTCTTTTTCCTCCGAGCAGGAGGCCTTAAAAATACCTGAGCTCTCTCAGTCGCCGAAGATCGACGGGATTTTAGAAAATCCGCTCTGGGAGGAGCAGGCTTTAAAGATCGTTTTGAGTATCTGTTCGTATTAAGGGATCCCCTTTCTGAGACCTAGATCATCTGATTCCTCTTCGATCAGACGAGGAACTTCATCCATTTAATTATTTGCTTTTTCTCGTCTCACACCTGGTCATCTCGAGTCGTGAACAACGGCCTAAAGATTCTGATTCGAAAAAAAGGGGACAGCCCCCTTTTTTCCGAATCATTGCAGTTTACTTGTGAGTTGTCTCAAGTATAATAGACGAATGAGTTTGGACTTTTTACGGAAAACAGAGGAGTTCAAAAAACTTCTCCAGACCATCAAACAGGAAGATAAGGGGCTAATAACCACAGGGCTCATAGATTCGGCAAAGGCTTATATTCTCTCTTTATTGGCCCAGAATTCGAGGAAGAAAATAATCCTTATCCAGCCGCATTCCTCTTCAATCTCTCTCATGGATGAGCAGTGCCGGTTTTATTTAACACAGTTCTCATCGAACCTGCGCTTGAGCTCTCTTCCCTCTCTTTCTGAAAATCCCTACCAAGAATTTTTCCCGCCTCTCGATTCAATCTCTTCAAGAATGAAATTTTTCTACAACCTGATCCATCATCTCCCCTCCTTGGTCGTGACCAATCTCTTGGGGTTGCTCAAGCCTTTTCCCGCGTCTCACAATATCAAGCATCTCTTCTTGGAACTCGAGGTTGGAGCGAACAGAGGGCGCGACAAGGTTCTGGACACAATCGAGGAATATGGTTACACCCGAGAGGATTTAGTCAATTCTGCCGGAGAATATGCCTGGCGGGGAGGAGTTGTTGATGTCTTCTCTCCCTGGCATTTCTGCCCTTATCGCATCGAGTTCAGCGGAGAAGAAATTGCATCCATTCGAGAATTTGACACTTCGACACAGCGCTCGATAAAAAAAATTGACCGGTTGCTTTTTCCCTCATTGAGAGAATTTCCGAGTTCTCCCCACTTCTTCAGAGAATGGGAGGAACTGGCCCAAGCCCGGGGAGGCACGGCGCCATGGAAAGATACAAGAGACAAAATATCTCTGGTGAAGCAGGGGGATCTGTTCCCTACTTTTTTTCATCTTTCACTTCTTCATAAGGAGCACTTTGTGCCCTTCACTCATTATCTCAAGAATTATCTCTTTATCATCGATAACTTTGAAGAAACGGAGAAGGAATGGGAAGAAAACATTAAGGATTTGCGCGAACAGTATGCAGAGTTGAAAAAGCAGAAGAAATTTGCCCTTTCTCCTGAAGAAATTTATCCACCTTCGCTCTGGGAAGCGATCAAGAAAGAAGCCATCCGCTGGCAAGAACTCTCGGTAAGAAGAGGAAAGAAAACCTTTTCCTTCCCCTTTCAGTCTGTTCCTCAGTTTAAGAATAAGATTCCCTTTTTCATCCAGTACCTGAAAAAATTACAGAAAGAGAGGGAGAGATGCCTCATCTTTTTTTCAAGCCAGGATGTTCGCCAAAAATTAGCCAGTCTCCTCTCTCAGCATCAGGTCACACACCTTGAATCTTCCACTCCGTTTATCTCGCCCAAAGATGGAGCCACAGTGCTTCTCGTCGGGAATTTGACTCAGGGCTTTCGCTATCCAAATGAAAAAATCAGCGTTTTCTCTGAAAAGGATATTTTTACTGAAGAGAAAGTTATCGTCTCGCGTCCACGAGTCAAACCCTTCCTGTCTCATTTCCAGGACCTCAAAGCAGGAGATTATGTTGTTCACACCGATTACGGAATAGGGATTTTCAAAGGATTGATCAAACTGGATGTCGATAAAAGCGGGCGGGAATTCATTGAAATCACCTACAGAGATGAAGACAAGCTGTTTGTCCCTGTTGAGGACCTCAACCTGGTTCAGAAATATTCGATTCTTGGCTCAAACAAGCCGCTTCTCAATAAATTAGGGACTCTTTCCTGGGAAAGAACGAAAACCCGTGCAAAGAAAGCTATAGAGATAATGGCCAAGGAGCTTTTGCAGCTTTATGCGCAGAGGAAGGCCATTAAGGGTTTCGGCTACAGCCCCAGCGGCACCTGGCAGTCTGAATTTGAGAGGACGTTTATATTCGAAGAAACAGAGGACCAGCTGAAAGCGATTAGAGAGGTCATGAACGATTTGGAGTCTGAGGCTCCCATGGATCGACTTCTCTGCGGAGATGTCGGATACGGGAAAACTGAGGTAGCGATCCGGGCATCCTTCAAAGCTGTGATGGACGGGAAGCAGGCCGCTGTTCTTTGCCCCACCACTGTTCTGGCCAGTCAACATTTGCATACTTTCAGAGAGAGGATGGTTTTGTTCCCAATCCGGATAGAAGGCCTGACCCGCTTTCAGACAAAAAGCCAGCAGAGTAAAATAATTGGAGATATTAAGAAGGGTCTGGTCGACATCGTCATCGGAACACATCGTCTCTTCTCCAAAGATGTTTTTTTCCGCGATTTAGGTTTACTGGTTATCGATGAGGAACAGAGGTTCGGAGTCAACCACAAGGAAAAAATCAAAAAAATGAAGACCGATATTGATGTCTTGACAATGAGTGCGACACCTATTCCCAGAACTTTGAACTTATCTCTCACTGGCATCAGAGATATTAGCCTCATTGAAACTCCTCCGAAAGACAGGCTGGCCATCCATACCGTAGTGACTCCTTTCAGCCCGAAGCTTATCGCCTCTGCTATAAAAATGGAATTGGCACGGAAAGGGCAGGTGTACTTCATCCATAACAGGATCGAGGATATCGATAAAGTGGCCAGGATGATCGGGAAGTTCGTTCCCCAGGCAAAAATAACCATCGTTCACGGGAAGATGCCGAGTGTGGCCCTCGAGAAGAGGATGATCGATTTTATTAACCAGAAGAGCAATGTTCTCGTTTCCACAACGATTATCGAAAATGGGATAGATATTCCTCTGGTCAACACTCTCATCGTTGAACGGGCGGACCTCTTCGGGCTGTCACAACTATACCAGCTTCGTGGAAGAGTGGGTCGTTCTTCTCGACAGGCAGTGGCCTATTTTCTTGTTCCTCCGTATAGTGTGCTTACTCTCCTGGCCCGAGAACGCCTCAAGGCGCTCCAGGAGTTTACAGAGCTGGGGTCAGGATTCCGATTGGCCGCGAAAGATTTAGAGATAAGGGGAGCTGGAAATTTTTTGGGTTCTGAGCAACATGGATATATGGAAGCGGTGGGATTCGATTATTACATGCATCTCTTGGAGCAGACAATAAAGGAACTCAAGGGGGAAGCACGAGAAGAGATTAAGAGTGAGATCAACCTAAGAGTGGACATCCGCATCCCAGAGAGATATCTTCCTCAAATTAACCTGAGACTTAACCTCTACAAGCGAATCTCTTCTGTTGAGAGTTTAAAGGAGATAGATAAGATTAAGAGCGAGATCAAGGATAGGTATGGTCTCCTCCCCAGGAGTGTCAGGAATCTTCTTTGCTACGGCGTGATCAAATTCCTGGCTCAGAGGATAAAGATTCGCTCCATTGACCGCGTGGGAAAAAGAGTTGTCGTCAAATTTCTTCCTACATCATCTGCCAATTTAACACGCTTGACCAGGCTCGTTAAAAAATACTCAGGGTCTATCACTCCCCAAGGGGTAATGAGCCTGACCATGAGGGCTGAAAAAGAAACTCAAATCATGAATGAAACGACATCAATCTTGAAGGAGTTATCTTTAATGTAATATAATGAGTGTGACGGATGAGATGATTATAATCATGAGAGAAAAAAGCCTGTTTTCCTTGATGTTTTTGGGTGTTCTTGTCTTTCTTCTCACAAGTTGTAAAGTTCCGGATACTCAGGAAGGCACCTCGGTTTTCGACCTCAGTGACACTCAAAGAATGAACAGCTCTGTCCTTGAAATAGAGGGCCTGCTCTATTCCAATTCCGACTTTGAAAAGTATATTCGTGCGACTCTTGGGGATGACCAGGAAGCTTTAACTGTCGTATCTTTGAGCCGTCTCTTTGATAATTTTATCGAGGAGAAGCTTCTGCTGCAGGCAGCGCGAAGAGTGAACATGGTTTTATCTGAAGCGGAGAAGGAAGAATATCTGAAAAAGCTGTCGACCGAATTTAAAGCCGAAGAGAGTCAGATTTCCGTGGAGGAAATAGATACAGATATCCTGTTCGAGAGATTGCTGATTGAGAAGTACACATACGAGCTCGTTAGGACCACTGAAGTCACAGATGAGGAGATCAAAGAGTATTATGATTATTATAGGAGGGATTTTCTTCGCCCCGAAAGGGTAAAAGTCAGCCAGATTTTACTTGAAGCCGAGGATAAGGCCCTCCTCGTCATGGAAAGAGTGAGTAATTCTTCCGAAGAAGAATTCAGAAAGATTGCCCAGGAAGAATCCGTTGGTTTGGAGGCTTTGAAAGGCGGCGAAATGGGTGTGTTTGAGATGGGCCAGCTCCCATTTGAAATGGAAAAGGTGATATTTTCACTTAAGGAGGGAGAATTAAGCCAGATAGTGGAATCCTCCTACGGCTATCATATTTTCAGGGTTGACAAGAGGTTTGCCCCTGTGCTTATTTCCGAAGAGGAGGCTTCCCCGACTATCAGGGCGAAAATTCTCGATCAAAAGGTCAAAGAGAGGATTTCCCGGCACATAGAAGAATTGAAAGCAAGCTTGGACTGGAGTTTTTATCCTTTGAATTTGCCCTTTCCTTACCAGAGGATTGACCAATGAGAACAGTAAGACTTTTTCTAACCCTTCTGCTCCTTTTTTCGGCAGTCTCGTTTGGCACTAGCCAGGAAGTCATTGAAGAAATCGTTGCAATCGTCAATGATGAAATCATCACTCGTTCAGATTACAAGGCAGCGTATGAAACAAATTATCAGTCACTTAGAGCTCAATTTCAAGGTGAAGAGTTTAAGAGGCAGCTTGAGCGGGTGAAAAAAAATCTCATGGACACCTTGATAACGGATATTATTCTTTTGCAAGAGGCCAACAAGTTGGAGAATATCAACATAGATGAGCAGGTGAGATTGTATATAGACAATATTAAAAAAGAGAATAACATTAATTCAGACGAAGATTTAAAGCAAATTCTGAAGCAGCAGGGAACAAGTTTTGAAGAATGGACAAGGCGGTTGAGAGAGGGTGTGATGAAGGATGCGGTTCTTACATCAGAGGTCCGGCGCAATATTGTCATCGATGAGGCAGAAATCGTCAGTTATTACAGGCTCCATCCGGAGGAGTTCACAGAACCCCCCGAGTTCAAACTGAAAGCCATCACTCTTACCTCTGGCTCAGGAAGTGATGAAGGAATAGAAGCTAAAAAACAGGAGATCAACAGTAAGATTGCGGCCGGAGAAGATTTTGGAGCTTTAGCCAGCGAGTACTCTGAGGGGCCGGAGAAAGAATCGAGCGGAGATCTGGGGAATTTTAAAAAGGGTGAACTGGCAAAAGAGTTGGAAGAACCGGTCGAGAATTTGAAACAAGGGGAAGTGACTCCTTGGATTCAATTCAGGAATGCATGGTATTTACTGAAACTGGTGGAGAAGAAAGAGGCGCGCCTGAAACCTTTTGAGGAAGCCCGGGATGATATAGAAGAGAGGCTTTTTGGTGAGAAGGCACAGGTGAAATTTGAAGAATTCATGAAAGAGCTCAAAGAAAAAAGCTATATAAAAATCCTTAATCCCAATCCTTTAAATTTCTGATTGGGGTCAGACCTTAGTCACTTTAGTAATTGGAGTTAGGCTTTGCGGAGCCAGGCTTTGTCATCATAAAAAATCGATTTTCAATTTATGAATTCCCGAGCTTCCCTGGATTAGAGCCTGACTCTAAGTTTTCTTATGATTACTAAAGTGACTAAGGTCTGATCCCATTATGTAATAAAGATGGCGGCGGCAAAGGCGGTTGTCCAGAGTCCTTTTTTCCCTTTTGCTGTTTGAGTGATATTTTTTGTCCTCACTGTCAATTTATCAGATAGTTTGTAGAGCTTTTTTTCTTCGTCCCAGATCTGGCTGGTGTCGAAGTTCACGCCCAGAGTGGTGGCCAGCATGTAGGCGGCAAGATCTTCTGCATACTGGCCGGCTTCATTCTCATTCTGACCGAAAGCATGATGTTCGGAGAGATAACCGTAGAGGTTCGGGTCGTTTGAACGAGCAAGGCCCACGGAGGCCGATATCATACGGTGGGCTTCATCCGTTGAGGTTTCACTCATTACTAAAAAGAGGATTTGGCCTGGCTTAAGATATTTTAATCCTCCCTCTTTAGAGATTAGTTTGCAATGTGGAGGGAAAATACTCGAAATCTTCACAAGGTTATACGGAGCTATTCCTGCGGCTCTCAATGCCTGCTCAAAACTGGCCAGTTTTTCCTTGTGCTGTCCTTTTCCTTTTGTCAGGAATGCTCGAGTTGGGATGATTGCACTCATGGGATTTCCTTTCTTTTGACGAAAATGATAGGGTGAGATGTTCTCTTCGGAATAAACGTCCTGTGGAAAAATAAAGCCACTTCCTTATTTTTTGTTTGGTTTCAGCGGCTCATCGGGCTTGAAATCGATGTCTTTCGATATATCCCATTCTCCCAGTTCAGCATACCTAGATCCCTTGAGCTTGACAAAAAGCTTAACCGAAGAGATTTCCCATGCCGGATTGTCTTTAAAGTCGCTTAAACGTTTTCCTTCGACACCATAATTGCTTTTCATGGTGATGACGTCGCTGACCTTTCCAGGCAGTAGGGCTTCTTTTGTCATAGCTGAGTGGAGGGCATCACCCTGGACCGTTTTTATCCCTTTAAGAGTAAAGATGGCGTTAAAGTACACGAATTTAAGAGGTTTATCTGACAGGTTTTTGACCTGGAAAGAAATCTCTGGAGCCAGTGTCAATTTTTCAGGCCAGGGAGAGTAGTACTTCTTTACCCATTTTGATTTGAAATTTATGATTTCAAAATAGGTCTTGAGCTCTTCAGTTGTGGGCGCGACGCCGCATGCTGAGTGGAAGAAAGTTAAAGCCAATACTGTCAAGATGAGGATTCTAGTGGTAGCAACTTTTGTCATTTGCTCTCTCCTTAATTTAACTATAATTGATGGATGGAAATTATTCAATCCCTTTTCATTTTTGCATTTTTTTGAAATTTTAGATATTTTAAATAAATAATGAAAGAAAAGATTTTGCGGTTCAATCTTTATATCGGGCTTTTCATCCTTGTCGGTTCAGCCTCTCTCCTTGCACTTCAAGTTTCTTTTTTCAAAACATGGTTTTTTTCCTTCGCGTGGTGGTCTTTTATACTCCTGATGGATAGCTTGAATTACAGGAAAAGTGGTTCTTCTCTTCTCTCTGAATCTCTCCGGAATTTTCTTTTCACAGCTTTTATCTCTGTATTTGTTTGGCTGGTCTTTGAGCTTTTCAACTTGAGGCTGAAAAACTGGAGCTACCATAACCTCCCTGATAGCGTAACGTTGAGATGGCTCGGTTATTTCGTTGCTTTTGCCACTGTGATTCCAGCGATGAGAGAGATCGCTTTTTTCATGGAGGACCTCTTTAAGAAAAAGAAGCTCGCCCTCTTTCGACTCCGTGCCACGCCTCTCCTCCTGAGAATCTTTTTTATTTCTGGGATTCTTTTTTTCTTTCTCTTCATCGCCTGGCCTCGCCTCTTTTTCCCTTTTGCCTGGCTCTGTTTTATTTTTCTGCTCGAACCCATAAATATCTGGTTGGGAAATGATTCGTTATGGAAAGATGTAGAAAAGAGGGATTGGACCCGGTTCTGGAGCTGGGTTTCCGCTGGGCTGGTGGCCGGATTTTTGTGGGAGTTCTGGAATTTCTGGGCTGCCTCACGCTGGGAATACACCCTGCCTTATCTTAATTTTTGGCGGGTTTTTCAGATGCCTGTTTTTGGCTATACAGGTTTCCTTCCTTTCGCCCTCGAGATTTTTGCCCTCTACCAGATTCTTCTCTTCCTGCAAAAAAAAATGCAATCCAGGATTCTTCTGAAAGTCATAGTTTTTATTGTCTTGCTTTTCGCGTATGCTGGAGCATTTTATCTTATTGACATTTATTCCCTTAACCTGAATCATTCATAAAATCTGCCGACACCATATTCATTCTTCCAAAAAGGGGACAATCCCTATCTTCTTTAAAATAAGGACTAAAAGGGATAGTCTCCATTTTCTTAAAGTCGGCATCTTTTACCCTTTGGGCGAGCCGATCTCACTGCATCTGCTTTGTTGCG
>CAZSGR010000149.1:0-8447 GCA_964606185.1 uncultured Eubacteriales bacterium | reverse complement strand
TACTTCGAAAATTTCGAAGTGTGTATTTCAAGGAGAACTGCATGAAAGTTTTCACCAAAAAAGAGGAGCAAATCCTCCTGTCCATTTACCATCTCAAAGATAAGGCTTACCTGATCCCGATCCGTGAAGAGATCAAAAAATACACGGGAAAAGAGTACTCCGTAGGCACGATCTATGCCCCTTTGAACCGCTTACACGTTTACGGGTACCTGACAACACATATCGAAAAGCCAGACACTGCCAAAAGGGGGAAACCCATCAAGTACTACAGGCTGACAAAAAGGGGGTATGCCGCGCTGGAGGCTCTCAAAAAACAGAATGAAATGATGTGGGAAGGATTCAAAACACCTGTTTTCGAAGATTAGCATTGAAATGGAAAAAAATCAGAAAAAGATGCCTGTATTGGCCTTATGGCTGCTGAGGCGCGTCCTGCCCAGGCAGGATTATGTCTATCTGAACGGCAATTTCGAAGACATGTACGCTTCCAGGATTCAAGCCAAAGGTCGTTTGAAGGCCGGAATCTGGATCTGGGGCGAGATCATCAAATCTCTGCCAGGATTTCTGTATGCTTCGTTTTACTGGAGGATGACGATGTTCAAAAATTATTTCATAATGACTCTGAGAAATATCCGTAAACACACGCTCCATTCGGTTATCAATATTGCGGGGCTTTCTATCGGGATGGCCGTTTGCCTTCTCATCTTTCTCTGGGTTCAAGATGAATTCAAGTATGACCGGTTTCATGCGAACAAGGACGAAATCGCTCAGGTGTATTCTGAAATGTTGTACTCGAGCGGAAACAGCCAAATAGTCATGGGCTCTTACTACCCGCTGGCCAAAATTCTGAAGGAGGAGTGCCCAGAGGTTCGAGAGGCTGTCCGGTATGAATCTGCCTCGGGATTGCTGCTCAGTCATGGTGAAAAGCAATTCACGAACGATTCTGTGGGGCTGGCGGATCCGGGCTTTTTTGATATTTTTTCCTTCTTCTTCACCCAAGGCAATCCCGATTCGGCTCTGAGGGAGCCCTATTCCGTTATCCTGACAGAAAAAATGGCGAAAAAATATTTCGGGAAAGAGGATCCGATCGGGGAAACAATCACTTTACTCAATGATTTTGACCTCCTGGTCACAGGAGTTATACAGGATGTTCCCAAACAGTCCTCTTTCCAGTTTGATTGTGTCATGCCCTATCTTTTGAAGTTCGCTCCGGATTTCCAGGAGCCCGAGCACTGGGGAGGAAATCCGCTCAATTCATACATCCTGCTGCATAAGGATGTTGACCGTCTTGAGGTGGAGCAAAAGATCACCGCGATCGTGGAGAAACACGCACAGTGGGAAACTGCGAAGGCCACATTCCACCTGCACCCTCTGACAAAAAAACACCTGTACACCCCTCAAGGAGGGGGATTGATTCAGACCCTGTTGATTTTTTCTGCCATTGCCCTGTTCGTTCTGCTTATCGCCTGCATCAACTTCATGAACCTGAGCACGGCCAAGGCGACCACCCGGGCAAAGGAAGTCGGGGTTCGCAAGGTGATCGGCGCGAGAAAGATCGACCTCATCCGGCAGTTTATCGGCGAATCCCTGATGATCTCTCTCGTTACCTTGCTGATCGCAATCGCTCTTATGTCGGCCTTTCTCCCGACGTTTAATGGACTTCTGGGAAAACAGTTTTCACTGAGTCTCCTGCTCGAACCGGTCGTTGTCCTTGGATTTTTGGGAATAGCCCTGTTCACAGGAGCCCTCGCCGGCGCTTATCCGGCTCTGTATCTCTCGGCTTTTCAACCCGGGAACATCCTCAAAGGTCAGATCCGGAGCGGGACCAAAAGCTCTCTACGCAAGATCCTCGTCGTCGTGCAGTTTTCGCTCACTATCATCATGATCATCAACACGGTCGTTCTCTTCAGACAAATGGGATTTGTGATGAGCACGGACCTGGGATTCGACAGAGAAAACCTTGTTGCGGTCCGGATGAGTCAACGGATGCAGGAGAGCTTCGGGTCGTTTGGAAACGAGCTGAAGGCGAATCCTCAGGTCCGAAGCGTGACAAGAAGTCTTCAGGGCCCCTGGCATATCGGATCAACGGTCAGTGCTGTGGACTGGGATGGCAAACCGCCGGATGAGACTGTTATCATGCACTGGGATTATGTGGGATACGATTATTTTGCAACTTTAGATATGGAGATCATCGAAGGCCGGCCGTTCTCTAGAGAATATTCCACAGACCCAACAGAGGCCTATATCGTGAATGAGGAGGCAGTGAAGATGATGGGAATGGAGTCGCCTGTCGGGAAGCGGCTCTCGGTTTTCCGCAGCGAGGGCCGAATCATCGGAGTCGTGAAGAACTTCCACTTCCAGCCCCTTTATCATGCGGTCAAGCCCTTTGTTTTTATGCTCAGACCCGGTTCCGGTTCCCTGGCATTCGTAAGGGTACAACCGGAAAATATTTCTGGGGCTCTCAATCACATCACCAACACAATGAAACAATTCGACCCGGGTTCTCCCCCGAGCCCCATCTTCTTCAACGATGTTCTCACCAACTACATCTACACTACAGAGAGACAGGCGAGAAAAATTGCCGGATACTTCACTCTGCTCGCCTTACTGATATCCAGTCTCGGGCTTTTTGGCCTTGCGGCTTTTCTGGCGGAACAGCGCACCAAGGAAATCGGCATCCGCAAGGTCGTTGGCGCTTCGATCAAGGACGTGGTGCTCATGCTGTCCAAAGACTTTACCAAATGGGTGTTGGTGTCCAATGTCATAGCCTGGCCTGTTGCCTATTTCGTGATGCGGAAAATCCTCGAACGTTATGCCTACAGAACGCATATAGGGCTGGAAATATTCGTGTTATCCGGACTGGCTGCCCTCTTCATCGCTCTACTGACTGTCAGCTATCAAGCTATCAAATCCGCCCGGGCCAATCCTGCCGACTCCCTCCGCTACGAATAGCCCTGGAGCGCCTATCTATTTAAAATTCTTAGCGCATTCAGGCTTGATTCAAGTTTTTGCAATTCGAGCATTCGCATTATCCTGAGTTCATTGCGAAAGTGACTCCCCATATACCTGACAAAGGGCAGGTCATGGTGCGCGAATAGGGCCTCTACTCTCATGCGCACCAAGGCGTTTTAGCTGTGTTATTTTCATTTCAGGCGTCAGCAGTCAGAAATTGCGGAAAACAGTGAAGGAGTTAGAGCAAGCCACAAAAGGAAATTCCTGCCTGTATTTCCAGAAATAGAGACGCGTTATTCGTAGCGGATGATGTCCACAGGATTGGCGCGGGCGGCGCGGATAGTCTGGGAGAGAACCATCCCCATTCCCAAAATCATTACGAGACAGGCTCCAAGGATAAAGAGCTCGGCTCTCATTTCGACTCTTTTATCATAAAGCGACATTATAACGCTGTTGAACCACCAGGCCAGTGGGACGGCAGGTGCTACCGCGAGCGCGAGCATGCTCATAAAATGGCGCGATAAAAGCTTTACCAGGTTCCACTCTCCGGCTCCGCAGACCTTCCGGATTCCGATCTCCTTCCTCCGGATACGGGAGCTGTAATCCGCAATCCCCAAAAATCCCAGACAGACTATGATCACAGTCAGGATGGAGACAAAGCGGATCGATTTCATCATCACTTTCATACCCACCAGCTCCTCCTCGATCTGATCCGCGAACAGGGCATATTCGAAGGGTGCCGCCGACTCGAACGATCCCCACATCTGCTGCAGGCTGGCGGCAACATCCTTGATGTTTGCAGGTTCGACATGAAGAACCGCGACTCGACACCGTTCAGGCAAGAACCGGAGGGCAGAAGCACCCTGATCACGGGTGATTGAGCTGTGGGCAAAATCTTTCACGACTCCGGCCACACGAATCCTCTGCCCGTCTTTCATCAAGAGTGACCGGCCAACAGCATCCTGCGGCCCGCCGAACTCAAACTCTTTAACCGCGGTCTCATTGAGAATCACCAGGATTTCCTTCGATGAGGAAGAGGTGTCGGGAAAGTTGGACCCGGCCACAATCTGGAGACCGAAAACAGGAATGAATCCGGCATCGGAATCGATTATAACTACCCTGCGCTCAAGGGGAGCGTCACTTCGCTTGAGCACCAAACCGCCCTGGCCAGAGGTACCGGGCAACCGATCTGTTCCGGCGATCCCCCGCACGCGCGCATCCTGAACGACTTTCTGCCTAAAAATTTCGTAATCGACACCCTCCAGAGAAACGGTGATCAAACCTTCGGTCCTCATGCCAGGATCGGCTTTCCGGATGTAGTTGAGCTGGTCTACGGCGACAAGGGTGGAAATGATAAAAACAACGGACAGGGCGGACTGGAAGACAATGAGGCCTTTTCTCAAGGAGATACGGGAAACGACGCGCAGCCCGGGAAGATTCCTCATGGCTTGAACGGGCTGGAACCTCGAGATATGAATGGCCGGAATAATCCCGGCTGCGATTCCCGTTCCCACGGCAAAGAGGAGAAAATATCCCAGGGTCGTCCAATTCTCTGCAAAATGAAAATACGTACGAAAAATATCATGCAGGCTGAGGAACAGCGGAATGAGAATGGCCCGATAAAAAACAAAAGCGAGAATGAAAGCCAGGAGTGCCATAGTCACGCTTTCGCCGATGAACTGCATAAAGATCTGATACCTCCTGGCGCCGATGACTTTCCGGATTCCCACTTCTCTGGCCCGGGACAGAGCCTGCGCCGTCGACAGGTTCGTGTAGTTGAACGCGGCGGACAAAACGACAAGCAGAGCGACAGCCAATAGAACATAAATGACAGCCCAGGGAACCGACTCTCCCGCACTGTTCCGAAGGTCCGGCCCGGGAACGATACCGGTCAGGTGTTGGAGCCAGAAACGGTAGGTAAACTTCGGGTCCTGGATACGGTCCGCGGCCAGCTTGTTCGCACTGTCTTCGATCCTCTGCGGGGACACGCCCGGCTCCAGCATCACATAGACAAAAGAGCTTATATTTGTCCAGTTCTCCGACCTAGGAGTGAGCATCCCCCGCTTTTCGAATGAAGGCAGTGTGGAAAGCGAGATCATGGATCTCAAATCGATATGAGTTTTGAGGCGCGAAGTATCCTCTAAAACACCGGTGACCGTATAATCTTCCCATTGGCCAAACTGGAGAATTTCGCCGACAGGATTGTCTTCGCCGAAAAATATGTCTGCAATCTCTGAGGTAAGCACAATGGAATTTGGCTGCACCAGGGCGAGGGCCGGATCTCCATGCTTGAGCCTGTAGCTGAAGAGCCGGAAAAAATCCTCTCCGGCGAATCTCGTATGCAGGGGAAACACCTTGCCGCGGCCAATGGCGTTTCCGCTCAAACCCCATGTCCATATGGTCGAGGCCTCGATACCGGGCACTGAATTGGTAAGGGCTGAAGCCATGGGAAAGGGAGCTGTGGCAAAATCATCGGCCCTTTTTTCGCCTGTGCGCGTCGTAACCAGTCGGTAGATCCGGTCTTTGTTATCGTGAAAACGGTCGAAACGCATGAAATTATAGATCATCTGGGTGATGAGAAGACTGAGAGAAAGGCTTAAAGCCAGGCCGAAGATGATGATGAATGAATACCCTTTGTTTTTTGTGATGTTCCGAAAGGTGATATTGATATAGTTTTTGAACATGCGTGACTCCTACTCAAAAACAAGCGTAAAGGCCGTAAACCAAGCCTTTATCAGGAAAGACGCTTTTTGCTCTGAAAAAGTTCCCTGCGCCTGCGAATAGATGTCTGCTTGATACACTCTTGCGGAAATGATGCTTAACTCCCATCTTAAAATTCAAGGATAATTTTAGTTCCAGCTTCGTCTAACCGAATGGAGTTTCCCCCCAGAATAAACCAGAATCAAAAATTTTCAGACTGCCGATATTTTCAAATTTCAGTCCGTCATATATTCGGGAGAAATATCACAATTGATTGTTTACTTAAATTCATTCCTCGGATGCCGCACAAACCGCCTGGGTTTCCAAATAATGATAATAGCCAGGGTGACCAGCGTCCAGATGGCAACAAAAATCATGGCCGAATTTGAATTCTGCCAGGTGGGGAATATCTGGGCGTTCATCAGGGCATGAACCAGAATAACCGGCAGAAGGCTGCGTCTGGTATTGTTGTAAAACCAGGTAAACAAGATCGAATGCATACAAATTCCATACCAGAAGGCAAAAAACGGGACATCCCGCCCGCCTATCATCCACTGCTGGAAATGCCATGGCCCCCAGAATGCGGCCAGTATCAGACTGGATACCAGGGCATTCCACCTCATTTGAAGCCGGTCCAGGGCAAATCCCCGCCAGCCATATTCCTCGAGAGCCGCTAAAACCAGCAGGAGAAGTAGAGATTTCAAATAGGCTGCGGGTTGAATAAGCAGCGGAATTTCAGGAAAGGCTTCGCCGGCTATAAGATGGGACAGCACCACCGCTATCCCCTCCATGACCGGGATGAGGAGAAAAATGGGCAGCCACCAGATTTTCCTGAACCGGATATCCCACCCCCGCTTGAGCAAATTGAGCATCCCTTTTCTGCCGTCAATCAGAAGGGTCAAAAAAAATGCGGCCACAAAAGGACCTAGAGCGGGAAGGTACTTAGAGAGCGTGAGCAGAATTGGGGGAGATTCCATGATACCCTGTGAATCCAGGGTACGGGGCAGTTCAAACAGCCAGGTAAATCCATAGGCGATCAGGAAATACCACCAGACATTGGATAAGCCCTTTTTCATTCAATCAACTCCTGACTATTTAAAACTATTATTGTTATTTTTATTTTCAGTTTCAGTATTATTATTTACGATAAATTTAAAAGCCTGGTTCATTTTCATCCACAATTTAACGCTTTTCAGAATCGAATGATACTATTCAATATTTTCAGATTTTCATAAAAAGAAATGATTCTTTGAGGTGTTGAATCCCACTTTTAATAGTGTTGACTGTTGCCGGTTGAGTGGGATAATCCTGGGCAGGGAAGATTCTCCTTGCTTTTCCTCAGGAACAAAGAGAAACAGGATCTTGACGCAAGAAAAGCGTTTCTCACCTGCCGGGTGAATTGTTCGCGTCAGGGATATCTGATTTTTATTATTTTTTTAGTCTGGCGGTGCCGGTTCCGGTCTTGATGTAGACCTTCGGGACGTCTTTTCCCTGGGTGAAGGATTTCCGGAGGTATGTCTCGTCATTCTTCTTATATTCTTCTTCTTTGTCAAACTTGACCGGACAGACAATACGCCCTCTGCGTTCATGACAGGTGAATTCAAAATAGCCTTTAATCTGTTTCCCGTTCATGCTGAGAATGGCATCGTCGGTTCCTGAGCTGATCCTGAGTTCAAAATCCGTTCCATCCGGAAAAGACACCTCCACATCGCTTGTGCCCGAGCTGAATTCTCCATCCAAATCAATGGTCAGTCCCTCTGCATTCACGTTATTTGTGCCGCTGCTGGCTTCGAAATTGCCTTTACAATTCTTAATCTTTACATTTCCAGTGCCCGAACTGAGCTCAAACTCGCCTTCGGAGTCAGAGGCATTAACATTTCCAGTGCCCGAACTGAGCTCAAACTCGCCTTCGGAGTCAGAGGCATTAACATTTCCAGTCCCGGAGCTGAGTTCAAATTCCCCCTTGGCTTGACTGAGCTCGACATTGCCGGTTCCAGTACTGATGTCGTATTTCCCATCGACCTGAATGAGATCGATATCGCCGGTTCCGGTGCTGCCGTCGATTTCGATATTCAAACCCTCGACAACCAGGTTGCCGGTGGCGGAATTAAAGTCTATCTCGATGTCGTCGGGGACTTCAACCGTCCATCTGGAGTAACCTTTGGGATTATTTCCATGCATCTTTTCTTCCAGATAGAGCGTGCCCCTTCTTTCTTCCATCCGGGGCTCATACGACATGTCGGGCTCGTAAGAGTAGACCAGATGGACATGAATGCGGCCGTCACTGCTCTTTTTCAGATTGCAGTCACCCAGGACAAGTTTGAAGCGGATTTCATCTTTCTTGCTGAACGTCTTGTCGACTTTTTCCTCCGGCGCAGCCAGGAGAGCCGCCGAGACCATAAAGCTCAGAAAAACAAACAGTGAAATGATGATCTTGGTTCTTTTCATTTTTCGTTCTTCCTCCTCTAATGATTTTTTAGGTTCATTTTGAACATGTAGGCATTAATCTACTCCATTCAACCGAAGCTGTCGTCCGAAATTGAAATTCCGTACGCTCAAAGCGAAAAAAGATTAAAGGCGGCTGACACCATGGATCTTTGAAAAAAACCGGGGTGTTTTGTTTAGAAAGGTTTCAACGACTCTGTCATTCTCTATCTTGCAGAGACCGTTGTTTTTCGTTCCTGTCCAACGAGGTCAAGAGGGTTGAAAACGACAATACGGTGGAATTATTTTCACCATTGTTGACGGTTTCAACAGCGAACGGTATCGTCAAAGGGATGAGAGGTTGAGTTGGTACC
>CAZSGR010000148.1:0-8484 GCA_964606185.1 uncultured Eubacteriales bacterium | reverse complement strand
TTTTACATATGTTCATGTCATTGCCTAACAAAATTGGAGACAGTCACAAATTTTATGGAACAGGATTGCCGGTCTCACGTCTGTGTCATTGCGAGAAACGAAGTGACGTGGCAATCTCATGTCTGTGTCATTGCGAGGAACGAAGTGACGTGGCAATCTCATAGGAAAATATAACTGTTATCTATCCAAAATATAAATAAAGGAAAGAAGACACACTTTCAATGGAGGGGAACATGCGTGGACTTAAAGATAAACGCATTCTCATAACAGGTGGGGCAAAAGGAATCGGTGCGGTAACTGCCGCTCGTTTCCTGGAAGAAAATGCACGAGTGGTCGTAATGGATTCTGATAAGAAGGCTCTCCGCCGTATTCAGAGCCAAATGCCTTCACTTTCTGGAACAATTTGGTGCGATGTTTCGGATGCCCCGGCCGTCGCCAGGGCTTTTGAGGATCTGGATGGCTTACTGGAAGGATTGGATGTCTTGATAAACAATGCGGGCATCAGCCAGAGAAAATCTTTTCTGGAAATATCTACAGAGGATTGGAATCAAGTGCTGGATGTGAACCTCAGCGGAGTCTTTTTCGTTGCCCAACAAGCAGCACGAAGGATGCTTGAAAAAGGAAGCGGTGTTATTCTCAATATGGGCTCGACCAACGCCCTTATGGGTTATGCCCATTATGCATCTTACAACGCTTCAAAAGCCGGTGTCGTCGAGCTGACCCGCTCGATGGCACTGGAGTTAGCTCCAACAATCCGGGTCAACGCCATTTGCCCGGGCTTCATCCTGACACCGATGCAGAAAGCTGAATACACACCTGAGATGCTCCGTGCTTTTGAGAATAAGGTTCCCCTCGGAAGGCTGGGCAGACCGGAAGATGTGGCGGCCCTTTTTGCTTTTCTTGCCTCGGACGAGGCTGAATTCATAACCGGTCAGTGCTTCGTCATTGACGGGGGGGAGATTGCCGGAGGCCTCGCCAGCCAGAAATAAAAAAAGGGGACAGGCCCCTTTTCCATTAAAAGTTGCTGTCGCATTTAAATTTTGTCATTGCGACCGCAGCATTGCAATCCCGTATAATGAAATCCTAATTGAAATAAAGTCTCTTTTTATGAGATTGCTACGCTGATACCGCTTGAGCGGCATCATCGACTTTCATCCCGGCTTCTTTCAAAAGCGTCAATGCCTCCTGGTTCTCGACAACAATACCCTGTTTCTCCAATAGCTCATAAGCTTCGTCCAGGATTTTCTGGATGAGTGCTTCGCTTAAAAAATCCAGCTTAGGCCTGATTGTTTCTATCATTGGACTTTCCCTAAATATTATTTTTTCTCGTTGTGAGTTTTTTATTCTTGTAGAAATTGATTCGGAAGGAAACAGACTTCCGGGGAATCATCATGCAAGAATCAGTGAGTCTGACGCCAATATCCTCTCCGGGTAAGACTTGAAAAATATACTTCTGTTCCTTGATATCCCATTTTCCATAGCCGGGGCTGTATCTTTTGCTCGGCCAAAGGCTCATTTTTTTGGCTATATCTGCCAACCTCCGGTCAGACTGGATAGCGACTTCTTCAGCCGCTTCCGACCCTAATGAATCCAGGATCAGAGCCCGCACCATTTCATTCTTTTCCATGAGCTGGTTGATTTCATTCTCGAGGTCAGGGCCGATCGTGCAGAGACAGAGCGCGACTTTTTCCGCGTCTTTGAATACGGGATGCTTGTTTGTTTCATCGTAATCCAGGATTGTATAGATTGATGCAGGATGAAGCAGATACTCCAGTTTCTTTTTTTCTTCGGCAATCAGCTTTTTTGTTGGTTCTTTTATTTCATGGGATTTCTTTTTATATCCGATAAGCCTGAGGATTCTTTGTTCATTGAATTCTATTTTGAGATTTTCGATTCTTTTGATGTGTGATGACATAACCAGCTTTTATTCTTCGATGATTTTTTGAGCGACTTTTACAGCCACCATGGCATTTCCACCATAGCCGTCCGCTCCGATATCATCAGCCCATTTCTGATTGACGGGCGCTCCTCCCACAAGAACTTTAATCCGGCCCGAAAGGCCTTTTTCCTTCAGGATCTCGACGACTCTTTTCTGTCCGAGCATAGTCGTTGTCAAAAGAGCGGAGAGACAGATAAAATTCGCATCCACTTTTTCTGCCTTTTCGATGAATTGCTCTAATTTCACGTCAGCACCAAGGTCATGCACTTCAAACCCATTGGCAGAAAGCATCGAGGAGACGAGATTCTTGCCTATATCGTGTATATCTCCCTCCACAGTTCCGATAACCACTTTCCCTTTGGATTGTGCTTGAATCTGGGCTCTTTCCATCTCAGGCTGGAGTATGTTCATGGCTGACTTCATGCACTCGGCGCTGGTTATGAGTTCAGGCAGAAAATATTCCCCTTTTTCCCATAGATCTCCTACCTTCTGGATGCCGGGCACATAGCCTTTTTCAATGACCTCAATGAGGTCCATTTTCTCTTCAAGGGCTTCCTTAGCAAGCGCTTCGGCCTCATCTTTATTGCCTTCGATTATGGCTTTTCCCATCCTTGCCAGTATTTCTTCTTTGCTCATATTCTCTCCTGATTAAAAGGGATGTGATTTAAAAGAATGTCTGTATTTTGTATGCAGCCCTAACCTTTTATATTTTTTCCGTTTTAAATGAAATCAAATGATAATATTTATGGAGCCATGTTACAAGACTGAATTTCCCTGAGGAAATCGAGCGGTGTTGAATGGCTTTAAATCTTGACAAAGCGACTGAGTTAAATAATCCTAATTGAGATGGAGCATAAATTTCCATTTACTACTCTTTGAAACAGCTAAGGAATTTTGGGGATGCGGTGTATAAGAGAAAGAAAAGATATCTGAGCGGCCGGAATCGTTCATGACGAGAAGTTGTTTATGAATACCAAAGAGTACTCGTTTGACAACCCACAGGTGATGTGCTGTGAATTCCAGAGGATAAAGTGCTGAATTCAATTTTATTCGTATTCACTGTGATCTCTGTTTTCTTCGCTGTGTCTGTCGAATCGTTGGTTTTCATCCTGCAGTTAAGAGGACAGAAATTTACCAAGTGGTTCGGCAAAAATGCGTTCAGAATCCATATGGTTATCACAGGATTTCTCTGGGGATTATCCTTTAGTCTTATCGTCCTCCTCCAGTTCGAGAAGCATCCTCTTTTTCATCACAGTATTGTATTAAAGTATGCAGGATTGATTTTATTGGTCTCTGGTTTGGTTACGGCTGTGTGGGGATTCAAGTTATTAGGCCTCAAACGGTCCTTTGGGCTGAATTTTTTCGATGAGGATGTCCCCTTCGTTAAAAGATCATTGTACAAATCCATTAAAAATCCAGAGGAATACGGTTTCTGGATGATCCTCGTCGGCTTTGCCCTCTTCACGCGTTCTTCCTATAATCTTGTGGTCGCTCTTGAATTTATCGTCCTCATGATTCCCCACATGCACATAGAAAATATCCCCATAAAGAGATCTATCTCTTCCCAGCGATAAGAATGAGGGATGAGAATAGAGAAAATTGCTATCATATATAACCCGTAAAAGGAGAAAATCATGAAAATTCAAGATGTGCCGTTCTCAATGACTCAATGGGATGATGAAACCCCTGCAGAGCATAAAGGGGAGACAGGAACTTCTTTTTGGCGGACCTTTGAAGAAGGAAATTTACGTGTCCGGATGATCGAGTACTCACCTGGATATAAGGCAGATCACTGGTGTCCTCGTGGTCACGTGCTGCTCGTCCTGGAAGGGGAATTGGATATTGAGCTTAAGGATGGACAGAAATTCAAACTCATGCCAGGGATGAGTTTTCAGGCAGCAGATGATGAGAAGAATCCCCATCTTGCCTTTACCGAAGGAGGAGCAAGAGTCTTTATCGTAGATTAATAAGATTAATTATTTTATTTAGCCTTGACGAAGCTAAAAGTTTTTTTCCTTTTTTGTATAAGATTTTAACTCATATGAATGATTTTAGAAAGTCAATGGACAAAAGACTGATAAAAGAAAAAATATACAAGTAGAGCCTTGGTTCTGATTAAAATAAATTCAATGTCAGGCTATCCAGGTCAGATTTGCTTCATAACTTGAAAACGCTCTTCATCACTTGATTATGTTCATCTGTTTTTATACCATAGCTAAATCAAATCAATCATATGGGCCATAAGACAAGATTTCAACCTGAAAATACACTCCGAAGTATTTATTATTCAAAAATCATATGAGTGAGAGAATAATGGAAGACAAAACACCTTTTCCGGGGGTTTTCTGGGTTGCCAACATGATTGAGGTCCTCGAAAGATTTGCCTATTACGGAATTTACATCCCTTTTGGCATCTACATGACAAGCCTCGGATTCAGTGAATTCCAACTGGGAATTACCCAGAGCCTATTCCTCTTTATTTCCTACTTCATCCCTATTTTTTCCGGAACTTTTGCGGACAAATTCGGTTTCAAGAAGGTTCTGATTGTCTCCTATCTGGCTTATTTGCCCTCTATTCTCCTCTTGATTGTCACCAAAACGTTCTCTGGGATATTGCTCACTATGCTCTGCATTGGATTGGCGGCCGGCATTTTCAAGCCTCTTATCGCAGGCACAGTGCGAGTTGTAACGGATAAGACCAATAAGACTCTTGGCTTCGGTATTTTCTACCAAATGGTGAATGTTGGAGCGTCACTCGGGCCGATTGTCGTTGGCATGCTCAGAGACAAAGACTGGAATTATGCTTTTTATGCGGCAGCCGGTGGGGCCGCTCTCATGCTGCTGATCACAATCTTATTCTATGAAGAACCAAAAAGAGAGATCGAAGGGATTACGCTGAGAAAAAAATTCGCAGATATCCTCATAGCTCTTTCAGATTTGAAGTTTCTCGCATTTCTGGTCATCCTCGGCCTGTTCTTCTGGCTTCCTTTCTGGGCATTCTTTAACTTGATTGCCCTGTATGTCGACCGCAATCTGGACACAGCCAGACTTTATCTGGCTCTGAAGAGTGTGACCTGGACAGGCTTTGCCAATTTCTTTTCCACCTATGATGATGGAGTCTGGAAGCTTAAGGGAGAGATGCTCGGTCACACAGGTTACATTATCATGATCTTCCAGTTTATCATTTCGAAAATAGCGGAGAGATTCAGAGCCATCCCGATTTTTTTATCCGGGCTGGTCATTGCCGCGGGTGGTCTGGTGATCATAGGATTGGCAAACATTTCTGCTCCCGCTCTGGTATTTTTAGGAATTTTCTTCTTTGCCATTGGGGAAATGGTCTCTTCTCCCAGAATTCAGGAGTATATCACCTGGCTGGCTCCTAAAGAGAAAGCAGGACTCTACATGGGCTCAAACTTTCTGGCCATTATGATCGGAGCCTTTCTCAGCGGTTTCACTTATACGATCCTTTATGGGATTTTTCAGAAAATGGACCTTCCTGAATTCATATGGTATACACTGGCCGCTCATCTTGTGTTTGGAACGATCGTAATTTTTCTGTTCATGAGAACAGGAAGAGAGCTCAAAGAACGAGAAGAATAAAAGAGCAAGTGGCAGATCTCCATTTATTTTCAGTTTTTTGACATGAATTTCTCGCTGTGCTATAGATGGCTTTCGGGGGATTGAAAAAAGAAGCAGACTATAAAAGGAAAGTACTGTTATATAAGTGAAGGAGGAAATTGTGCCATTTCAGTGTGGAGATTTTTTTGTCTTGAGAGGCTTTGGCCTGATTAGCAAGGGTATTCGTCTTTTGACATCTGTCAGGTATGGAATCCCCTTCAGAGAGACATTTTCTCACGTCGAAAGCGCTATAAACGAAAAACAGAATGTTTCTGCTGAACCAAACGGTGTTGTGATTGTCGACAATGATAGGCCGAAGGTGACGGATGCCTATGCGAAGGTGTACAGATTTAAGAAATTCGATGAAGAAGATAAAAAAAAACATGAAGAGGAATCTAAAAGGCACTTGGGTAAGCGGTACGCTATATGGCGGTATCTGTTGGATACAGCTCGAATAGTCTCTTTTCTGATTATTGTCTTTGGCTGGATCCTCGCCTTGATCAGCATTTGGGTAGGAGTTTTTTTGATCGCAGTGTTTATCATGATCACTCTGCTCAAAGGATACCTCATAAAAAAGGATAAACTCACCGAAGATTGTTCAGAAAACCAGTCTTTGATTTACGCAGCCAATGGAAGATGGTTTTCCTTGCCAAAGTCTAGGAATGAATTCCCGAATGGGATGGTTCAAGTCTGGGAAAACCTCGTCTTGAACGGGATTGCAGTTGTTGTGGCTGAACGACAGAAAGGCGCAGAATGGGAGTGGAAGCTGGAAGAAGAAAATAACGACTCAGAGAACTGAGTACGGTTTATAACGCTTGCGTCGACTTTTCAGTTATAGAAGTATAAAAATATTTTACGGCTATAAATTTTTTTGCCTGAGTGAAACACCCTTCCATATCTTAACTCAATTATATTCAATAATTTAAATAATTTATGAGTTGGCATGAAAAATGCTAATGATGTTTCCCAGACCAAAAAATGGCGAGTTTTGTGAAAAAGAGATTGAATTTTGATAAAACCTATATAAAATATAAAGTATAAATGAAAATGGCTTTAAACACTTTAGATGAAATTTTCGTAGAAATAGTATTATGCCAGCCATCTGAATAGAGGAGGACCGTTTCATGGGCAAGAACAGTATTAATAGAAGACAATTCATCGGGAAAACCACAATAGGGCTACTGTCCACAAGCCTTGGTTTCCCATTTCTTAAAGCCAGCTCAATCAATTCTGGCCAACCTCAAAAGATAATTTTAAGAACGCTTGGCCGGACCAAGCTCCGCATTCCTGTGGTTAGCTTTGGCGTGATGAACTCAGACAGCCCCGACCTTATAAATAAAGCCCTGGATATGGGAATCAATCACCTGGATACGGCTCATCTCTATTTGAGAGGCAACAGCGAACGGGTGATAGGACAAGTTGTACAAAAGAGTAGCAACAGAGACAACGTATATATCGCAACGAAAATGCGTTTTTCCAGAGACTACGATAAACTTGAATTCACACTGAAGGGAACTGACCGGGAACCGGCGGCTACGGAGGAAAATTTATTCAAACAGTTAGAGACAAGCCTCAGTCGGCTCCGTACGGATTACGTAGATATCCTCTACCTTCACAGCTGCTACAGTGCCAAGATGGCCAATTATGAGCCGTTGATGAACGCCCTCGTCAAAGCAAAAAAGCAGGGAAAAGCAAGGTTTATTGGAGTGTCCACCCATCAAAATGAACAGTATGTTATCCGTTCGGCAGTCGATGCAGGAGTGTACGATGTCGTGCTGACGGCCTATAATTTCGCCCTGACTCATCGAGAACAAGTGAAAAAGTCAATTGAGTATGCTGCTAAAAAAGGTGTCGGAATCGTTGCCATGAAAACTCAGGGAGGACGGAACTTGCAGGAAAGCGGGAAAATTGAGATTAACCATGAGGCGGCCTTGAAATGGGTTCTGGAGGATGAAAATGTCTGCACTACAATCCCTGGGATGACCACGTTCGATCAACTTGAACAGAACTTCAGAGTCATGAATAATCTGGGATTATCAGCGGCAGAAAGAAAAGAACTCCAAATGGCATCCAATCTGAAGGGGAAACTGTATTGCCAGAACTGCAGGTCATGCATCCCTACATGTCCGGGCAAGGTTGAGATCCCCAAACTTATGAGAGCGTTCATGTATGCAAAAGGGTATGGGAATTATATCCAAGCGGGAATGACCGCTGCTCAACTCCCGAGAAAACGAGGTTTGGATATTTGCCGGAACTGTCCATCCTGTACGGCATCCTGCCCCAATGGGATCAACATCGGCTCGCGAGTGAACACACTCATCGACGAGAAGCTCTACCTCGGGTAAAAAGAAAAAATTGGCGCCAGTTATACTAGCTCAATAATTCGGTAGCGTTTTTATAGTGTTAATGCGAACGGAGTGAAGCAATCTCATCCAAAGAAACGTATTTTTCTTAAAGAGATTGCCACGCTTCGCTCGCAATGACACTTTATCTTTCAATATCATTGCCAAAAGAGTTACCTAATTACTAAGCATAAACAACTGTCCCCAATAAAAATTGAGAAAATTGGGGACTGTCCCCAATTAATATGGTACAAAGAATGAGTGAAAGTTCACTCCCTGTATAAAGATTTTTTCAGATTCCTGAGCAGAATCAGACCCCAATCAGATAAATGGGCGCTTTATAATGCTCATTATTATAAGATTCACAAGGACTTCTTAGAGACATATTTTTCACACTTCCCATTGATCGATTTTTCGAACCTTAAAGAACGAGTCGAAGCGATAAGGCCATCAGATTATTCACAGCAGAGAAGCCTCATTTCCAATTGCCCACCGGAGCCAATACTCAAAGAAGCCTTCAAGAGATGCATAGGCATTGTTCCTTCAAAGGGAAAACCGGATGTCTATCTCTTTATCGGTTTTTTC
>CAZSGR010000147.1:0-8494 GCA_964606185.1 uncultured Eubacteriales bacterium | reverse complement strand
GAGATTGCCGCGTCAATGAGTTCCTCGCAATGATATCTCTAAAAAGAGACCAGGCCATTATTCAGAAATGTCGAATGTTAAGATGCGACCCCCTTGATTTTGATCCGCCTTAGAAATGTTAAATGTTAAGATGCGGCCCCCTTGATTTTATGAGATTGCCGCGTCAATGAGTTCCTCGCAATGATATCTCTAAAAAGAGACCAGGCCATTATTCAGAAATGTCGAATGTTAAGACGCGATCCCCACATCACTCTTAGGACCTTCTAAGGCACCTTAAATGCTCCAATTCCCTTTTTTTATTATAAGCCGGAATCTGTTCCTCTCAAAATTTCTCAGGAGTCTCCTAATCTAAGGTGGTGAGTATATTAACCTCAAAAGATGATGGAAATTAACAAAAAATCACCCCCCTAAATCCTCCTCCTTGATGATTGACAGCAAACCTGATAATTATACACAATAGGGAAAAGGAAATTATCAGCATCTGGATAGGGAATTGTAACCTTATGACGTGTTGAATGACTTTATAGAAAATTAATTGGGATTAAATTCTGAAATGAGTGAATCAAGGGCATTGCACCAAGTTCTAGTTCTGGATAATGACGAGGATTTCATTTCGCTCCTTCAAAGTGAACTTGGCGCATACGGATTTGAAATTCAAGCTGTGAAACCTGACTCCGAAAAAATCCATGAGTTAAATTTGTCCAAAGCTAAATTAATTGTCATTGCCGTCGAAGCTCCTGATGTGGTTGGCTACACACTTTATGACAAAGCAAGGAAAAAGGTTGGCGAATCTATTCCGATTGCCCTCACTACAGCAACGCTCTCTGCAGAAGATTTTGTCCTACACAAGCAACTAAAAGAGCCTGCGGACGCCTACCTGGATAAGAAAAGTTTAGCCCCTAAAGAAATACCGCCCGAAATCTATGAACTAATCGGATTAAAATTACGGAAAGGATATCTCCGTCAGAAGAAGGGTCGTTCTTCTGCACAAAGTAAAAATATTGAGACAATTTCTGTCAGCAAAGATGAACTCGACCAGCCGGAAGAGCTCAATGCCACAGAACCTATGATTTTAGAAAAGGCCTATAGCAAAAACAGTGAAATGCAAGCCATCCCATCCCAAGCGGATATTCGCCAGGACCAAAAGAATTTACAGGAATTAAAAATCATGAATGAGTTGAAGCAAGCGCTCAGTGATTTAGAGAGGGAGGCCGCTCATTTATCCAAACAATCGGATAAGGAAGGTCATGACATAAGGCCTTCTCAGCTATTAAATCATGTGCTCAACCAGAAAGATCAAAATGGGCACAAAAATGGGGAGATAAAAAATTTTCTAAAGAAAATTCAAGACGATAACAAGAGAGTTCTTGCTGGAAAGGGCAAGCTAAAAAATTTCATAAATGAACTGTATGACTTCGCAAGGGAAATAGACCAGGATTTAAAGCGCAATAAAGAAATCGCTGCCCTTCTTGAAATCAAACAGAAAATTATTGATGAAGCAAAAACGTCCGCTGAAAAGTTAACCAAGGAAAGACTTGCCCATCAGGAAACACGCAAGCAACTCGAATCTAAAATTGCCCAACTTCAGGCAGAATTAATTGGCAAAGAAAAGCAATATCTTTTCCAGTTAAATGCGACTGAAGAAAAATTCAAAACAGACAATCTTAAAGCTAAAGAAGAACAGCAACGTGCCCTTAGGGAACTCCATGAGAACTACACAGCAGAAATCTCTAAGCTTCGAACAGAGAAGAATGCCGAGTTAAAAACGCTCAAGGAGAAAATGTCAACGGAGATGGAAAAAATCACAGAAATGTTGACCAAAAAAGAGAAGTCATATCAAGAATCATGTAAAAAATATGAATCTGAAATAGCCCAACTTCAGACAGAACTAGAGGAAGCAAAAAAGCAGCAAATTTCTCAAATCAACACCACAGAAGAGAAATATAAAACCGAACTTCTCCATACAGAGAAAGTCCATTCCAGCATTGTAGACTCAATTGTAAAAAAATTTGCGGCACAGCTGGCTCAGATCCGTATAGAAATGGATAAGGAACGTCAGACGCATACAAAGGTCCGCGAGGATCTTGAAACTAAAATCACTCAATTATCAAATCAAAAAGATTCTGCTCAAGAGCGAATGAATTCCAATCAGAAAGAAGCCCAAGATGAGCAGAAGGATACAGATTTGCTCACTGAAAATAAATAGGTATAGGGGAAAATCCGAAATCTATATATTCTTAAGAAGGTGTTTTTTTGTCTTCCTAAAAATTCTTCCTCTTTTTTCGTGACATTTGTCAACTGATATTCCTAAGGGATTCTAACAAGGACTCTCATTCAAGAATATGATGTATAGCGAGAAAAAAGAAGAGGCCTTACCTTGACAATCTTTTATAAATAGGGCTAATATCTTAGAGGGGAAAAAAGAGCAAAATGTCAAAAAACAACGACACCCTCAAAGACCCAACTTTAATCGTTGAAGAAATCGTCAATGAGCTAGAAGAAGTCATAAATAAGAAAAAAGAAGAAATAGAGAAAGACCTGGAAAAAAGGATTCAATTGGAGAAAAACCAGGCAAAAGAGAAGTTAGATCAAATTGAAAAAGACCTTGAGGTTAAAAAAGATGAGTTGATCAATTATCGTACTGCGTTTGCTGAATTTGAAAATAGTAAGGCCAATATTAAAAGTCAGAAAAAGGAACATCTTGAGAAGGCTATTCAATGCCTGAGAAAAATCGAGACGCTAACAGCTCAAGGTCTCGAAGAACTAGGAAAAATGAGTGAGTTGGACCAGAAACTAGATGAAATCAATCACACTGTTAAAGAAAAGGCTAAGATTTTTAAAAGAGAGCTCGAAGAGAAATTCGGAGTTGTGGCTGAAAAAATGGAGACACAAGAGAATGAAGAGACTTATTTAGAGCAGGAGCGGAAAAAGCTAAGAAAGCTAAGAGAATTACTGACTTCAACAAATACTTCTAACCGTAGAAGAGTCAAAACAAAAGGAAAAATAGAAAGCGGACCAGAAGCTGAAGAATCAGAAGTCAATAAAGAAAATTAGACCCCTCCAGTAGAATCTGAAGATGAATGAAGCAATGGTAATCTCCCTATCTGGGATGATAGATGCAAGTGAATATGAAGCACCGGAAAAAATTGACTGATCAGGGATACAACAGATTTAACAGTTTTTTTTGGGATAGATATGATTTTCCAAATACACTTAGAGAAGAAAAATAATCTTCTAAGATAGTTTTATTTTCTGTGGAAATATCTAAAAACTTTAATCCTGAATAATAAAGAGATAAATTCTCTCCGACTTTTTCAGAATACACAACATTTCCTTTAAAATGGCAAGCTTTGTTCTTCAAGACTATGATCAAATCAAGATTTTTTTCAGGAGAAAGTCTTGATTCTGAAGAAATTTTTACTCCCACTAAACTCAAATTTACTGTTTGCGCCACATTATGAGCACCATTATCTTTGTACAGAAGAGTTGTGGACGCATAGTATCTTTCAGACCTCCTCCTTTCTTTAGCTAATTTTTTCCTGTAAGGTCTGATAACTTCTTCTTTTTCTTGCTCGTCGGTTGGCTTTCCATAAAAAACGCAAACCCTGTTTTTATCCGTGATTGCATCTTTTTCTTCTTTGCCTTTTGCCTTTGCCAAGGCCATGTTTGCTTCATTGACTATTTTCTTTAAATCACCCTGGGTGATTGACTTAAGCGAATCAAATCTATCTATCGTAAAATAAGTAATGCCAAAGCTCATGGTCAGGTTGTTTCTGGGTTGAAATTCCTGGAATTCAAAATAATGTTCTTCGATATTTTTCTTAATCCTTTCCGTGAATAGACACGCTTCTTCCAGGTTTTTTAATACCGTAAGGAAAAACAGGAACTCCTCTCCACCATACCGACAGATCAAATCCTGTTCTCTGGTGGAAGATTTGAGGACATTCGCTAATTCTCGAAGAAGCCTGTTTCCCGCCTCTTGGCCATTTTTGTCATTATAATTTTTGAACCAATCGACATCACCCATCACCATGGCGTATGATTCCCTTTCACCTCGTCTCTTCCTTTGAGATTCAAGCTTACGAATAACACTCTTGAAGAAAGGATCGGGACGCAGCAAACCTGTAAGAGCGTCATACTGGATGAGATTGAGCTTTGTGATGGCCAGGGATATATGCTCAGCAAGAGTGCGCATTATCTTCTGATCTTCTTTTGTGAAACCCTCCTGGCTAGAACCTTTTTCAAGTATCTTGTTGTAGACTTCGATCACACCGATGACTTCCTTGTCGTGCATAATAGGGAGGCACATCATGCTCTTTAAAGGAGACACAAAATGCTCCAAATATCTTTTGCTCATCCGCTGGTCGCCTGATAGGGCGGTGACATTGATCTCTTGACGGTGCCGTGCAACAAAGGCGGCAAAATCTTGCTCATCTATAGAGACTGTGTACTTTGAAATATCAGGATGGAGCAAGAACACATCATCCCATATTATTGGTTTGAGGTGCTTTCCGAGAGGCTCGTCTTCCTCCAGAATGTATATAGATATGCTACTGGCCCGGAGGAGATCTTTAATATCGTAGACTATATCTAGAAGATTGATAAAGTCATTAGCAATGTAAATATTCTTTAAAATTTCTTCTATTCTCTGTTTTTCATTTTTAAATCGAATATGTCTTTCCCTCAACTCAATCCGTTTTTCCAATTCTCGGACAACACTATCATTGATAACCTCTTCGATTTCTTTTATATCAGAATAAGTATCCTGTATCATAATGTTTGTCTGCTCAAGATAACTCTTCAGATCTTCTGTTTCCATCTTCAGCAAAGAATGTTCTACGGCTTTATTCAAAACTCGAAGAAAAGCTCTGTCATTCTGTTCTCCGGACAGAGTGATATGGTAATCGACGTAGCGGCTCAAAGGCCATTTATTCACGATTTCTTCAATTTTCTTTTCTTCAAGACCTGTGACAACGATGCTTATCGTTTTATCGAGCAATGCATTGAGGGATAGATAACTGGCCTGAAGATAATCCACAACAAGCACATTGATATTTCGGGATTTCAGGATTTCGCCCGATGTCTCAAAATTGGAAGACGCATAAATGGTGCCAACTCTACTACAGAGCAGATCTAAATGCGCTCTTACTTCAGCATTTTCATTCAGGATGAGTATGTTTCCGTTAATCATAATTCCTGTTTAACAACTATTTTACGGATTAATCCCTTTTTTCCTGTTGAGACTTTGAATTTTTGGGGGCTTCCTTTTCCCCTTGTAATAAGCCCTTCATTCTTTCCCCCGACGATGGCATTCGGACTTCGCGAATAAACATATCACAAATAAATCGACATGGTCAATAGAAATGAAACAGCAATAAAAAAATTTTTGCGAGATTTAGAATCGGAAGTGTTATTGGTGCTGCACCTTGCGTATTTAACGGCAACAGAATATCCTTTTTTCGGCTTGGCATAAAAAATTTTCAATTTTTTTTAAACTATTTGTCCCGTTTTATCGTACATATATATGGAGGCAGTAATGAAAGACTTGAGCTTAGCCAATCAGAGCATCATGCTGGCCATCTGGCGACTCGGTGAAAATGCTTATGGAGTGACCATCCGTAAACAGGTCGCCGCTGTTACAGGAAGAACCTACGCTTACGGAACTCTCTACAATATCCTGAATCAACTCGCCATGAAAGGCTACATCCGGAAGACAGTTGGCTCTCCCACAGCAAAACGCGGCGGCCGGCGAAAGATTTTTTACACCCTGACTCCCGCTGGAAACCGGGCACTCAAAACAGCCCGCCGAATGCAGGAAGCCATCTGGAAAGAAATCCCCGGGAGAACGTTCGAGGATGGATGATTTTATGTGTCCTTTCCATAAGCCCCCGAGAATCGCAGAGTGGATCATGGCGCGCCTTTCGCTTTTGGACGATGAATTTTCCCTCACAGGCGATCTCCGGGAGGAGTTCGAGGACGTCGCCGGAGAAAGAGGCCTGGCTTATGCCCGCACCTGGTACTGGTTCCAGCTCTTAAAATCGCTCCCCAGCTTCCTCAAAAATTCCATTATCTGGAGTGTTATCATGATCAGAAATTATCTTAAAATCGCTTTCCGTAATCTCAGAAAACACAGAGGCTATTCTTTTATCAACATTTTCGGCCTGGCTGTCGGTCTGGCCACCTGCATCCTCATTCTCCTCTGGGTTCAGGATGAAGTGAGCTACGACCGGTTTCACGCCAATCTTGACAGCCTCTACCGGGTTGTGTGTTATGACCGTATCATCGGCACAAGCGAAAAGTTCTCGGTCACCTCGCCACCATTCGCTCCGGCCCTCGAGCAAAATTTCCCGGAAGTCCTCCGGGCCGCAAGGTACGATCAACAGAGAAACCGGCTGATCAAGTATGGCGAAAAGAAATTCCTGGAGAATTCGGTATCCTTTGCTGATCCCGCTTTCCTGGAGATGTTTTCCTTTCCTCTGACCAAGGGAGATCCCAAAACCGCCCTGTCTGACCCATACTCCGCCCTCGTGACAGAGTCAACGGCCCGTAAATATTTCGGCGCAGAAGATGCGGTCGGCAAAGTTCTGTCTTTTGGCGGTCGTTATGACATCCAGGTGACCGGAGTGCTCAAGGACTTGCCGTCAAACTCACATCTTCAGTTTTCAATCCTCATGCCTGTGGACTTCCTCAAAACCCTGGGCTGGGATCTCGATGACTGGGGACGTTTTTTCATCCATACCTATATCCAACTTCATCCGGAAAGTGCTCCGATCGAGTCATCGAAGCTTCTTGAAACTTACGAGAAAGGTACCGGTGAAGAAAGCAATATCCTGTATGAGCTTTTACCAGTAAAAGACATCCATCTGCGCTCTGCCGGGGCCTGGGGATTCGGAGCTGATGGAGACATTCGGTACGTCTACCTTTTTTCTATCATCGCGGCCTTTGTCCTGTTCATTGCCTGCGTCAACTTCATGAACCTATCCACAGCCCGGTCCGGAGACCGGGCCAAAGAAGTCGGCATGAGGAAGGTCGTGGGTGCTCGCCGGAAAGACATCATCCAGCAGTTTTTTGGAGAATCCATGCTGTTGGCCTTTATCGCTCTGGCACTATCCCTGGTTTTTGTGGGCATTGTTCTTCCTGTATTCAATGGACTGACAGCTAAAGATATGTCACTTAACATCTCGACGAACGGATTCCTTCTCCTGTTTCTCGTCGGTATTGCGCTTGTCACCGGTTTCTTTTCCGGAATCTATCCGGCGCTTCTGCTCTCCGGATTCAAGCCGGTGGCTGTGTTCAAGGGAAGGTCCATCTTAACGAAAAACATCCATTCCCTGTTCCGTAAGATGCTCGTCGTGGCCCAATTCTCCCTGTCCATCGCGCTCATCATCGGGACCGGTATCATCTATTCTCAGCTCAATTACATGCAGCGGATGAAGCTCGGATTCGAGCAGGAGAACGTAATCTGCATGAATTTAACACCGAATCTCAAGGAAAAATACAGTGTGATGAAGGAAGAGCTGTTGCAGCTTCCCGGTGTTTCGCGCGTGACAACCGCATCCAGCAGGCCTTTTTCCGGATCTTCCTCCATAACCTGGGAGGGACGGGATGGGGACAAGCACCTCGACTTGTTCTTTACAAATGTCGATTACGATTTTCTCGAGACATTCGGAATGGCTATGGCAGACGGAAGGTTTTTTTCGAAGGATTTTTCAATCGATAAAGAAAGCTTCGTCCTGAATGAGACAGCGGTCCGGCAGATGGAGCTTGTGAATCCTGTTGGAGAGCAAATTGAATTTTTAGAACAAAAAGGGACTGTCATCGGGATTATCAAGGATTATCACTTCCGTTCACTGCATTCGAAAATTGGGCCACTGCTCCTGAGGCTGTCGGAAAAAGGGCAGAATCACATGTCGGTCAAAGTAGTGTCCGGAAATTTAAGGGCCACCCTGGATCAGATCGATGGTGTCTGGTCTCAGTTCGAGCATGACTATCCCTTCCAATATACTTTTCTGGATGGGGAATTCGACCGGATGTACAGGACTGATATAAGATTCAGGAACATCTTTGTGTATTTTGCCGGTCTGGCGATCGTAATTTCCTGTTTAGGATTGTTCGGGCTGGCCTCGTTTATGGCGGAAAAGCGCACAAAAGAGATTGGGATCCGGAAAGTTCTGGGAGCCTCTGTTGGCGGAATCGCCATTCTTTTGGCCAAAGAATTCACCAAATGGGTGGTCGTGGCCAATGCATTGGCCTGGCCTCTCGCCTACTGGATGATGAAAGAGTTGTTGGCCGTGTATGCGTACAGGATTGAGATAGGAATTGGAATTTTTCTGATTAGCGGAGGAATGGCACTGGTTATGGCCTGGATTACTGTCGGTTATAAATCGGTGCGGGCCGCTCTGACCAATCCCGTGGACTGCTTAAGGTATGAATAATGGAATAATGGGGACGTTCCCCAAGGTACTACCTTAGACAAAGAGATATAACCTAACTT
>CAZSGR010000146.1:0-8607 GCA_964606185.1 uncultured Eubacteriales bacterium | reverse complement strand
AGGGATGTCCTTGCTCCAGTCAGATTTTTCACGCCATTCCCTCATCAACCTTCTCAGTGGATAAGCGAAGGGCAGTGGGTGAGAAAACCGTTTGAAGGCGGAGTGGGCATGGTTCCTCACCGCTCAGGTGAGGAGAGCGGAGCCTGAAACCGAGCCGCTTTTGACTCGCTGGGGCAAAAGTGGCGTGTTTTCGGAATCCACTGTCCTGAGCTTTCTCAAACAGTCCTCGGGCCCGACTCCCTCGGGTTCCCTCGAAGGTAAACATCGTTGCGGAGAAACGATGTTTGGGGGTCCCAAGGGGGTATGTCCCCTTGGTCGCAGGACGCTTTAAAAAGTCCGAGAAGGGGAGGCAGAGAGCGCGAGGAAGCAAGCGAGCGTTGGAAGGGGGAAAGCGGAGCTGTTCCCCCTCCAAAGAGACTCGGTAAGGCTAAATCTTCCGATGTTGCTTCATCCATTCCTGAATACTCTTCTAAGTTATCTAGGTTGAGTCTTACCCACACAAAATGGAAGAGAATCAAATTACTTAATCATTTTTATATACTGCTCGATTTGCTTTTTCATTTCAGGGTCTGTGACTCTTGGATAGATACTCACGAAAACGTCCCTGGCTTTCTGGCGCTCGTTGTTCTTGAAATAGGCGACCCCAAGATTGAAGTTAATCGTCACCCAGTATCCCACGGCAACGTCAGAGCCCAAACTCTGGTCGGCTTGAAGGTTTTTTAATGCCTTCTTGTAGTATTCAATTGCTTCTGCATATTTGAGCTGCCTCTCGAGTATCATTCCTTTGAGGTTATTAGCCAAGCGGAAATTTGCATTAAACAGAAGGGCTCTGTCGATGTGATCAAGGGCCTCTTGATGATTGCCTCTCGCCATGTAGATTCTGGCCAGGTTGTAGTAGGGGAGTTCTCTCGATTTATAATTAGTATCTAAGATGGCAATTTTGAACTCTTTTTCAGCTTCCTCCAGGAATCCCAGTTCCTGGTAGGCAACGCCAAGGTAGTTATGGGCCTCAGTCATACTTGGGTCAACGTTCAGGCATTTTTTGAGCTGGTTTATCGACTCCTGGAATTCACCTTTCATGGAGTAAGCAAGTCCGAGCGTGCAGAGAGCATGGCTGTAGTTCGGTTTCAAGGCAATGGCTTTATTGAGGATCCTAAGGGCTTCGTCGATGTTTCCATTTCGTAGATGGACTAGGCTCAAGTTATACTGGTATTCTGGATCTTTTTCCCTTGCTCTTTCGATTTTTTTCTGAGAAGATGCGCAGAATAACAAATTCAAACATATAATAAGGATTAGAGCTGTTTTAAGCTTCATTTGTGTCCTCCTGTTCGATTTAATATTCACTTTTTAGTTTTCTTGACATTAAATTTTGGAGAGCTTTCTTCGGGTTTTTATTCTTATAGAGCACTTGAAAGACCTGCTCACAGATAGGCATTTCGATCTTCTCCCTTTTTGCCAATTGATGGACAGATAGAGTCGTTGTGATACCTTCGGCCACCATCTGCATCGAGGAGACTATCTCGTCCAGAGATTTTCCTTTTCCCAACTCCAAGCCGACGAAGTGGTTCCGGCTCAATTTTCCTGTACATGTGAGCACTAAGTCTCCAATGCCTGCCAATCCGGCAAAAGTTTCCTGTCTTGCCCCTAATTTTACACCCAACCGGGTCGTTTCGGCTATACCTCGCGTGACGAGGGCTGCGACTGAATTGCTGCCGAATTGAAGGGAATCTGAGATTCCTGCGGCGATGGCGATCACGTTTTTTACGGCTCCCGCGAGTTCAACTCCGGTGATATCGTCGGATGTATAGGTGCGGAAGACAGGACTGGAGATGGAATGCTGGATTTTTTTAGCCTGATTCAGCTCTCTTGAGGCCAGAACCACTGCGGTCGGGTGGCTTTCAGCCACCTCTTTGGCGAAGCTCGGTCCAGAAAGGACAGCGATTCGCGGGATGAAGGAAGGAGAAAAGACCTCCTCCATCACTCCGCTCATTGTTTTTAGAGAGCCTTCTTCTATCCCTTTAGTCAAGCTGACTACCATGTGCCGGGAAGACAGATGCGGAGCGATCTGTTCATAAATCTTCCTGCAAAATTTGGAAGGCACGGCGATAAAAATGGTATCCGCGGAAGAGAGAGCATCTTTCATATCGTAGAAGAAAGAAACCTCTGGGGGAAAGACGTAACCAGGCAAAAAAGTCCGGTTTTCCCTATAATGCAGCACTTCCTCATACACTTCTTTTTCTCTAATCCAGAGTTGCGTTTCGATTTTTAACCGGCCGAGGTGAACTGCAAAAGCAGTTCCCCAGGTTCCTCCTCCGATGATACTGACTTTCATCCTGTTTTCTCTCCCAATTTTCTTTCAGTGCCCTTGATCAGCCGGGCAATATTTCCCCTGTGCATGAACGCAATGAGAATGAAGAGGACGATACCCAGACAGACAATTTCAATCTCATTTTTATACAGAAGGTTGAATAGAGGATAACTCATGATTGCCAAGAGTGAACCCAGGGATACATACCGGGTGATTCCAACGATGAGTATGAATACAGCCAGGCTGAGAAGCAAAGGCATGAAGGCGAGCACTCCATACGCACCCAAAGCCGTTGCCAGGCCTTTTCCTCCTCTGAACTTGAGGTAAACAGGGAAACAGTGCCCCACCACAGCCAAAAATGCACAGACCAGGGCAAATGTGAGGTCTTCGAAAAGCTTAAGGGCTAAAAGAACAGGAAGAATTCCCTTGAGCGCATCAAACAGAAGGACGGGAACAGCGTATTTCCAGCCTTTAAGGCGGAACATGTTGGTCGCTCCAGTTGCCTGACTTCCGAAATCGCGGATATCCTTTTTTTCGCTGAGGTAAAAAAGGATATACCCCGAGGGGATAGCTCCGAAGAGATAAGAAAGTCCGGCAAACAGTATTTTCATTTGAGTTTAAATTCAGATAAAACGGAATATTCGGCCCCTGTGGGCTTGAGAACGCTCCTGAAAAAAGTGATTTTTTTGGCTTCCATTTCTCCAAAATTTTTATCTCTGTGTTTTTCCAGAAAATGCAGAGTTTCTTTGATGCCGGAGGAAGTTTTAACTCTTCCCAGCGTGAGATGGGGATGGAATGTTCGTCGTTCTTTCGGGAACCCTAAGCTCTCCATCTCATCTTCCACGTCGGATTGAAGCCTCTTCAGGTCTTCCACCTCTTCAATCGCAACCCAGAGGACTCTGGGAGTCTTGCTCTTGGGAGGGAAGTAGCCCGTTCCATTGATCCTTAGAGGAAAGAATTTGTATTTTTCCGATATCCGTTTCAAAATGCTTTCTATTTGAGGAATTTTTTCTTCGTTAATCTCACCCAGGAATTTCAGTGTGAGGTGCATCCCTTCCGGTCTGATCCATTTGATGCCTCTGCTCTCCGGGCTGCATGCCTTGAGTTCACCAATGAATTGAGAAAGAGCATTTTTTATTTCTTGATCAAGGCTGATAGCGATAAAAGTTCTCAACTCAGTTCTCTCTACTCTTGGGATTTTTCAAAAGGTATCTTCTCACCATGTCTAGAGCTTTTTGGGCGGACTGGAATTTTATCATCTCCCGGTTTCCCAGGAAAAGATTCTTCACTACATCTGTCCCATTATCCCATGCCAGGGCTGTGTAGACGAGGCCTACCGGCTTTTCAGGGGTTCCCCCTGTGGGGCCCGCTATTCCAGTAATGGAGAGCCCAAGGCTTGAGCGGGATTTTTCCTTGATGCCAACGGCCATGGCTGTGGCGACCTGAGGGCTGACGGCTCCGTGTTGTTCGATCAAGTCTGCGGAGACTCCTAAATGGTAAGTTTTGGCTTCGTTGCTGTACACCACCATGCTCTGAAGAAAATAATCCGAGCTTCCAGAGATATTCGTGAGCCTGTGACCCAGATACCCTCCTGTACAGGATTCGGCCGTCGCCAGATTTTTTTTATGGAGCCGCAGTAGCCTCCCCACCACTTCCTCGAGCTCTTCCCCGGTTGTGGAGAAAACATTCTCTTTGAGCCTGCCGAGAAGATTATTCTCCATCTGCTGCATGATTTCCTCTGCTTTATCCTGGCCTTCTTCGGACAGAACAGTGAGGTGGATTTCAATCTGACCAGGATACGCCAGCGTCGTGAGTCGGGTGTGTGGCTCTTGAGGGTAGAGGTCGGAAATAAGGGTCTCTATTTTTGATTCGGTCAGACCTGTTATTTTCAAAGCTCTTCGGGCTGTGAATTTTTTCCTGAATTTCTGAAGGCGCGGCCAGATTGAAGAATCAAACATGGGTTTGAGCTCGTGGGGGGGGCCGGGAAGAAGAATGATTATCTCTTTGCCTGTGCCCAGCCAGAGCCCGGGCGCAGTGCCGTTCTCATTCTCAAGGATTTCGGCTCCTTCGATGATATAGGCCTGTTTTTTGTTGACAGGAGGCATGGACATTCCCCTGCGTCTGAATCTCCTCTCGATCTTCTGGAGAAGCGTCTTTTTAAAGATGAGTTTTCGTTCGAGAGCAGCGGCAATAGCCTCACGGGTTCTATCGTCTTCGGTCGGCCCCAGGCCTCCCATGGCGATGACGATGTCTGCCCTGGTGAGAGCCTGTTTGATGCAGAGGACAAGATCATCCCATTCATCTCCGACGATTGTTTTAAATGAGACTTCCATTCCCAAGTCATTGAGGCGCTCAGTCAAATAGAGTGAATTGGTGTCCTGAGAATAGGGAGTCAGAAGCTCTGAGCCTATGGCAATAATCTCGATTTTACTGTCTTTCTTTGTCTTCATCTCAAGAGCAAGTAAAGATTGATAATCACTCCCGCATAAATGGCGGCGACAACGTCATCCATCATGATTCCCCATCCTGCGGGGAAGGCCTCCACTTTTTTGATGGGGTATGGCTTAACGATATCGAAGACCCGGAAAAGGATGAAGCCGGCAAGAACGGGAAACCAGGCCTCAGACATCCTGAAGAGGACTAGAAGCTGTCCGCACGCTTCATCGATGACGATCTTCCGCGGGTCCTTCTTATTGGATTCCGCTGAAAATTTTGTAGATGTGTAGACACCGACGAAAAAAAGAAGAAAGAGGATCAAAAGATAGAGAGGCCAGTTGAGCTGATAGAGATAGAATTTATACGCCAGGATGACCACAAGACTTGTGATTGTTCCGGGAGCGACAGGGAAGTAACCCAGGCCGAAAAATGTGGAGATGACCTTTGACAATAATTTCATCGGGCAAGTTGTCCGTATAAATCATATACATCCCTTCCCGTGATTTCAACCTTTTGAATCGTGTTGACCACATTGGTCCAATCATCGGGCGTTTCGATAAGAATCACGCTGTCCACTTCGGGTGCTTGAAATTTTCCCCTTCCGATGAGTACGCTTGGATTGTCTTTGGAAGTTCCTTCAATCAGAGCATCCACCTGCTGGTTGAGGTATCTTTCGTTCTTATGGAATGAAATATCTGCCTGAATTTCCATGATTTTGTCTCTTCTCCTGTTTTTGACACTCTCTTTGATAGTGTCGCCGAAAGAGAAGGAGGACGTGTCCTCTTCTTTGGAGTAAGAGAAGACGCCCAGAAAGTCAAACTTCGCCTCTTGCACAAATCTTTTCAGATGATCGAATTCTTTTTTGCCTTCCCCCGGAAATCCGACGACCAGAGATGTCCGGATGACGATATCCGGGATTGAATATCTTAATTTCTTTATGAGCGTCAATGCTCTTTTTCCATCCATGGCTCTTTTCATTTTCTTGAGGATCTTTGGGTCTGAATGTTGAAAAGGGATATCCAGATAAGAACAGATTTTATCTTCCTGCATGATCTCTATGATGGAATCGCTGATCTCCTCGGGATAGCCATAAAGGATACGGATCCAATCGATGTTTTTTATTTTCAGGAGCTCTCGAAGGAGAAGAATCAATCCCTCCTCCATTCTTTTGTCCCGGCCGAAATAGGTTGTATCCTGAGAAATAAGGTTGATTTCTTTGACACCTTGAAGGGAGAGGGTTTCGACCTCTTGAACAATAGAGGAAATGGGACGGGACCGATAGGAGCCTTTGATCAATGGGATAGCACAGAATGAGCATTTGTGAGAGCATCCTTCAGAGATTTTGACATAACTCCATGCTGGCGGAGTTTGCCTGGAGCGGGGGGATGTATGATCGTAGAGGAAGCTCTTTGTGGATTTTTCAAATGTTTTCCCCTCGATGGCATGCACGATTTTGTCGAAGTCATTCACTCCCATCCAAACATCAATTTCAGGGAATTTCTCTTCGAGCGAGCTTTTGTATCTTTCGACATAACATCCGACGACAATGACTTTTTTTTCTTCTTCCTTTTTTTTAAAAGCGACGGCTTTTTTTATGGCGTTGCGAGCCTCTTTTTTGGCTGGTTCGATGAAACCGCATGTGTTGAGGATAAGGATATCGGCTTCCTCTGGATTGGCGACAAAGGAATACCCGGCTTTCTCCATATGTCCGAGCATGACTTCGCTGTCGATGAGGTTCTTCGCGCATCCAAAACTGATGAGGGCGATCTTCTTCATATCAGTTCAATTGTAATTTGTTGCTTGTTATTAGTAAACCGGAAAAGAGGACAATAGGGGGCATTCCCCAAACAAGAAAAAGAAAAAGGAAAGAAAAAGGGGACAGGCCCACTGCTGTCCGGTTGTTGAATTTCAAAATCCTTCTAACTCCAATATATACATAAAGTTACGGCAGATTTCCACCGTAATCGATTTGAACGCAAATTCCAATTTTTTTTGTTGTAACTTCAATAATATCAACAAAAAATTTTTTATTTTATGTTTAACCGGACACTAGTGGGACAGGCCCCTTTTTTGGGACTGTCCCTTTTAGTCATCATTTTTAAAAAGAAGAGGGACTATCCCCCTTTCTTTGAAAAAAAGGATCTGTCTCCTTTTTCTCTTTTTCTCCTTCGGTTTTTTTTATGCCATTCCCTCATCGTTCTTCTCGGCAGCTGTACAACTCGTTTGGGCAATCGTAAGGAATTAATGATAAATGAATGCGGATTTTTGAGTGCGGGATTCCTGAGCTGGAGGACTTGTCTTGAGTCTATGCTATTTGACGAATAAAAAGAAAAGAATGGCAAAGAGAAGGATGAGGAAAAGGAAGTAATATTTCTCACTCAAAATACCGAGCTTGAAGTTTGGATTGACTGTGGGAACGTCTGTGAAAGGCTTCAGCCTTGGAAGGAATCTTCGAGTGTGGGCACTGTATTCTTTATACATGGCTCCGAACTTATCAGCCAAAAACTTTTCTTCGTAGGTGATAAGAATGGAATAGGCTGTGATGTAATGGACAATGAACACAACGTATCCATACCACTCATTGAAGGCTATACCGAGAGCCAGCCCTATTACGAAGTTCCCTAGGTAAAGAGGATTTCTGATGTAGGCGAAGGGGCCGGAAGTGCAGATATAATCTGCATTGATAATCATTGTTGTGTGGCCACCCGAAAGATAGCCGGCAGAGTACATCCTGAAGGCCATTCCGAGCAGCATGAGGATGAAACCCGCAATCCATAGGGACAGAGAACTCGTTCCGTTGAGAAAATACTTAACCGGAACGGGGATCAAGGCGGTAGAGATGTGAATGAACTTCCGGTTTTTAAACACGAATTCTGATACTTTACGGCTCATGCTCGATGCTCGAAAGAGATTAACCTTGTTTAAAGGCAAATATATTATAGGATTAACAATCAGAAATCAAATACCCTGAATTATTCATAAAATCTGCCGAGACCATGTTCATAAAATCTCTGAAGGATAACTAATAATCTAATGTCGTCATCTTTTCCCCTTCGGGCGAGCCGATCTTACCGCATCTACTTTGTTACAGCGCAATCGCGGTGGAGACCACAGCTTCATGCGCTGCGCCTCGTATCTACGGCAACCTCGACTCGTGAATAACACAGGTGCAATAATAATCCTTTGGGATCAGGGATAGATTTTGTAGAGTAGGCGAGGGAACGGTATGGTTTCCCGGATATGCTTAATCTTGCATATCCAAGAGAGCGTTCGTTCAATGCCTAGACCGAATCCAGAGTGAGGGACAGATCCATATTTTCTCAAGTCCGCATACCATTCATAAGCTTCACGGGGCAGCTTGTGTTCCTTGATTTTCTTTTCAAGAACTTTCAGGTCGTGAATGCGCTGTCCTCCACCGATGATCTCTCCATATCCCTCTGAAGCGATCATATCCACTCCCAGAACGACTTCAGACCGCTTTATGTCAGGCTGCATGTAAAAAGCCTTGATTTTGGCCGGGAAGTGGGTCACTGAGACAGGAAGGTCGAATATTTCAGACAGGAGTGTTTCTTCAGGAGCTCCGAAATCATCGCCCCATTTCATTTTTGAGCCTTTTTCTGCTACCTTTTTTACGGCTTCGTCATATGTGATCCGTGGGAAAGGCCGTTTTATTTTTTCTAGGGGCTGTGTGTCCCGTTCCAAGTCCTCGAGCTCGTTTTTGTTTTTCTCCAGTATCCGCTCCATGATGTAGACAATAAGGTCTTCCCCGAGCTCAATGATATCATCCAGAGTCGCGAATGCCACTTCGGGCTCGACCATCCAGAATTCGATCAAGTGTTTTCTTGTTTTGGATTTTTCCGCTC
>CAZSGR010000145.1:6174-8610 GCA_964606185.1 uncultured Eubacteriales bacterium | reverse complement strand
AAATTTTAAAATTAAATCCCAACACTGTAGCAAAGGCATACTACGCTTTGGACGAAGAGGGATTTGTTGAAAGCAAAAGAGGAAGCGGCAACTGGGTCAACTACAAAAAAGCCAACCTGGACAGCCTCCGGAAAGGCATGGTCGAAGATGAACTCAAGAGTTTTCTGGAAAGAGTTTTTTCTTTAGGAGCCTCATTAGAAGATATTAAAAAATTAATAACGAGGTATTCAGACAATGACTGAAAAAATTGTAGAAGTCGAAAATCTAAAAGTCAGCATAGGACGAAAAACAGTCCTGGACAATATTCACATACAATTTCAAAAAGGGGAATCTGTCGTCATCGCAGGAAAAAACGGTGCCGGGAAAACGACCTTTCTCAAATGCCTGGCGAACGTCATCCTGCCGGATCAAGGCCGTATCATATTCAGTGATAAAGTCTCCCCAGAAAAAATGGGCTACATCTCTGACCAGCTCAGCCTGTTTGAAAATTATACGGTCAAGCAGGGCATCGACTTTCATTCCGCTGTATATCAAATTCAAGATTTTGACTTCACGCTGATCAACGAACTCAAACTGAACCTGAATCAAAAAATCAAAAACCTCTCGGCAGGAGAAAGGACTCTCTATCATCTGGGTTTGATCCTGGCTCAGAAGCCTGAAATCCTGTTTATCGATGAGATCATACACGTTATCGACCCCTATTTGAGGGAAAAATTCCTGGAAGCTGTGATCGACTTGATCGACCGCTTCCAGACAACAGTTGTCATGGTCAACCATACTTTTTCAGAGATTGAGAAGATACCGGATAGAGTCCTCGTCATGGAAAAAGGGCAGTTTATCCTGGATGAACAAGCCGAATCTCTGGGAGAGAAGCTTAAAAAGGTCGTTGCCAAGGAGGAAATACCTGAAGAGGTCCCTTGTATTTTTAAAAGAGAGGCATCGTATCTTAAAGAATACTTCATCTATCCATTTAATGAAGAGCTCAGAAAAAAATTCCCCAATGATTATAAAGATATCAATCTCAACGAAATCATCAAGGCATTCATCGGAGGCCAGTATGTTAAAGAAAGAAATCAGTGACGTTTTAAAACAAACCGCTATCTTTGCCGCTTTTGTTCTTATCCTACCCGCATTCCTGATCATCACGACAATCATCTCCAATGCCTCCTATTTCAGTGTGTTTTTTCCGTTATTCCAAGTCGGTCTGCTCTTCGGGGCATTCTTTATGGGGGCATCTCTTTTTTCAGTTGAACGAGGCCAACGGGGTATGGAATACCTGTTGTCTCTCCCCTACTCCCGGTATCAGGTTGTCGGACTAAAGATTCTTCCCAGGCTCGCGGCTGTTCTGCTCTTTTACGTGGTTTTTCTAATTCTGTATACGAGCGGCGGAGAGGATCTTGTTGCTCTCTCTTTCTTTTCTTTTACATTCATTTATTTCTCTCTGTTCTTGATTTCCCTCGCCCTCTCTGCCAGTTCCGAAAATTTCATTATTCTGTTTGTGTCATCTTTGTTTTCATTATTCATTTATTTGAATCTACTTACCCTTATTTTTTGGCTAGCTGTCAGGGCTAAAATAGATATTCCTTTCTACTACATACTAGACCTTAGAGATTTTTTTACAACAGAATGGAATCCAGAAATCACAGTATTGGCTTATTTCTCAGCATTTATCCTGTTGCTGCCGCTATTATTATCCTTTGGCTTATCTGTTAAAAAACTGGATATTCGTCCTGCCAGAGTCTACAACAAGCGTTTCTTTAAACTGTTGGCGCCGATCTTCGTAGGAGGTTTTATCCTCTCTTTCCTCTTTGCGAACTGGTCAATAATCACCGGATATTCTTACTTCTATCTTACAGAGAACCACAAGCTGATCGAAGCCACTCCTTATTCCGGGATCAAAATCTACGACGGAAGCAAGGTGTATAAAATCAAAGGAGATTTTGGGTCTTGGTGGCCTAGGCCTTTTTATGAAGAAAATGAGTATGTGTACGACAGGATTTCTGACCAGATTTCCAGTAAAATAGTCAGGATTAACATGTCCGATTACACAGTTGAAGTCTTGTACGAAACGCCTCCGGAGAAATACTTTCGCTGGTCAATGTGGATACACGAGCAAACATTCGCTTTTCTGGAATACAATAGAAATAGCTTTGATAAAGATAAAAAATATTCCCCTGATAAAAAATTTATCCTCCTCGACAAACCTTCAAGGAATGTCACAAAGATATCTCTCGATGACAAACCGCTGAAAAATCATCACAACCTCACAATTTTTGGAGCGGATAGAATCAATGGCCAACGCTTCTGGCTGCTCACCACCTGGTACGGCGAAGAAGAAAGACATATTTTCAAATTATGGGAGGACGGTAAGGTCGAAAGTATCGGTAAAACCCGGAAATGGCCTTTTTACATCCACGGGATGCTCCTCACCTACTC
>CAZSGR010000145.1:4111-6074 GCA_964606185.1 uncultured Eubacteriales bacterium | reverse complement strand
TAAGAAGAGGCAAAAAAGTCAAAGTCTATGCTTATCCTGACCTCAAAGAGATCAAATTTAAAAAACTGTGACAAAGCAAAGCTAAAAAATTATCTAAAAGAATACAGACTTCTATCTCCAATTTGATTTTTAAAATATTCCCGCCCGGATTAAAAAGGCAAAGAAAAAAGAAAAAGACCTCTTACCTGATCAGCTCGTACCTGTAATTCCCGCCTTGAAGATGAAGCAGGCTGTACTGTGTGATCAGGCCCGGGGGGATCAGAACAGGACCGGTGACCTCACAGAGCGTGTACCGGAGTCCGTTAATCGTAAATCCTTCCTCACTGAATGACGGGATGGCTACCCCGACAAACAGATGTTTGGGAATCTTGATCAGAAGAAAAGGATACTTTTTGAAATTCGTCCATAGAGAAGCAAAGGTAACACCTTTTGAGTCGCAGTCTCCGATATTACTAACCAGAACTTTTGGAGGCACCCAGAATTCCAGGATGATCCTATTTTTCTCTTTTAGGGGAGGAATGGCATATCGAATTTCCTGGATAAAAGCAAGCATCAATGCCAGGAATTGATGAAGAGACTTCCTTCCATTCACTTCTCTCATGGCTTCCACTACATGCTTGACTCTAAGGCGGTTGTTTTGAACGACGAGAGAGTAATTCACACTCATCCGATCTCCAGTAAACCGGAAGCCTCGCTCTTCGAGAAACTCTATTCTCTTTTTTTCCTGTTCTTTTTCAATCCTTTTTTGATAGTTATCTTGCTCCCTTTTGATTTCTTCCGTAATCCTATCGAATTCGGCCTTGGCTTCTTTGGAGAGAGAGGGAGGCGCGGAAAGCTTGAGGCTAAAATCCTTAGGGCTGACCTTATCCATTGAGATGTACCGGGAGTATTTGCTCGCTAAAACCTGCTGGCTTGTGAATCTTGTCAGATGGCTCATCATCTCATTATTTATTTTCCAAAGACTCTCTTCCAGGTATTTGCGTAGCTCCTCTGGGTCATATCCAAATTCCTCTTCTGCATCAGCCAGCTGTTGTTTGGACAGAGAAAAAATCATAGAATGATTCTTTCCATTATAGTCTTTCCATCCATAAGTCAATTCAAATGCATCTGGCGTTTCTTTTTGTTCAAAAGAATTTGTGACTGGAACCGATTCGTTGGTTTGATCCAGACTGTAAATATCCGTGCGCTCGAAAGCATAAAGACTATCTTCATCCCTCAGATAAGCCAGGAGCAGAAGACTGACAATGAGGAAGGATACAAGGAGCATAGATGAAAGAGGCGTCTTCATGGAATAGTACTATTCAAAAGGGATCGACCCGACCTCTGGAAAAGGAATCAAAGCACGTGTCAAGCCTGCAACGCCGGTGCTGATCAAAAAAGAAACGGCGATAATAAAAATGGCCATAAACAGAGCCACGGCTACGTTGTTTTCTTTGATTTCCTGGAAATGGTCAATCCGTGGGGTCAACTTATTAAACATCCAAAAGCTGAACAGAATGCAGGTCAGGGCCAGGATTCCCGCTAGAAATACGTATCCAACACTGTAGCCGAGCATCTTTAAAAAATCGGTAAAACCTTTTTCTTCTCCGAGGACAAAAATCTGGATGACTGCCATGACCGGATAAATGGCTTGCTTGACCACAATCGCTTCCCCGAGAAGGATACTGCCCAGAAGGATCCCGACCGATGTATTCTTTTCCCTGAGCTGGCGTTCTTCATCCAGACGGCGAGTCATAACGAGAAAGAGACGATAGCTGCCGAAAATTAGGATAAAACTGATAAGTATTGAGACTAAAAACTCCAATAAACCGAAAATGACTTGTTGGCTGCTCATTTTATTCCCTCATACTCCGATTTTTTTGTCCTTCTTTTTTAATAATCAAAGACGTATACGATTCAGGTATGTTATACACTCAAGAAAAGAGGAAGACAACATTTTTTCAGTGAAGAGGACAGCTTTTTT
>CAZSGR010000145.1:0-4011 GCA_964606185.1 uncultured Eubacteriales bacterium | reverse complement strand
TTTTGATTATCTTCCAAAGCGAGGGTTGACGACATTGCTGTAAACAGAGCCGAAAGTGAAGCTAAACCCTAAGGATGCATAATAGTCGAAATCCGTGGCAAGTTCTGACTGCCGAAGTAAAATCTCGTCCAGTGACCTCTCTCCTTTGCGCAGAGAGAGCTGGTTGTGAATCGCTGAAAATCCTCCACTCATGCTCAGAGATAATCCCTTAACCAGACGCAAGGACAAGCGGCCGTATAATCGCAACCGGTTCAAACTGAAATCATGGAAATAATGAGAACCTGTTACTGTCGCACTCGCGTTTCCCCAAGGCTCATTAACCTCAAAAGTGACAGAAAGAGATTCCCCCCATAATCCTTCCTGGGTCTTATTATAGATTGTTTCTTCTCTGTAACGGATGTAATCATAGTCAAGTCTGTAAACGAAACGGAGCTGCCGTCTCGTCGATTGTAAATAGGGAAAAAGATTGTATTCGATCGCCGGACTCGGACTCAAGGAAAGGTCAATATTGTTATATGTCGAGGAAGAAGCGGAAAACCAGGCCCCCACGGACCAGTGTTCGTTCAGGCTCCATACGTACATACTGGAGAAATTCTTTCTGTCTGAATAGTAGGAAAAGGAATCGTCTTCATATGTGAAATTGCTCTCATTGAAATTCCCGGAGATACTCATTCTAAACTTCGATTCAGGTGTGACTCGGTTGGCTGAGAAGCTACCCCGCAGCGAAACAGAGTTCCTTTGCTTTTCTCCGCTCACAGAACTGCTAAAGCTCATATTGAAAACCCAGAAATTCCACTTGTCTTCCACTGCTGTTGGCTTGACCTCCCCTTCGAATATCACATTCATGAGATCCGCTATCGGAGTTTTATTGAGGAATGGGACAAGCCCCAATTTCATCACACGCACCATTCCTTTCCGGACATCATCTCTTGTGTCTGTCTGCATTGATACATACTTCAATGTATCTTGAATTCCTTCGAAATTATTTTTCCCTAAAAAAGCCATAGTGTATTCATCACCACCGGATCCGGTCCTCTGAGTAGTAATGAGCAGGTGGATATCGGCTTCTTTTCTCTCCCGGACAAAATTAACAAAAGGGATTTCTGTCCTGATATAGTCACGGTCACAGCGTCGGCAATCCAGAAATATCTTTAGGGCATTCTTCTTTAGTTCATCTAGATCAGATTGTCTATCCTTCGGATAGGAGAGTGAGGTGAGAATAAGAATGAAAGCTACTAGGAGAGCCACCTGTCTTTTCATTTTCTTATATCTCCTTTGTGTATAAACAACCTTCATAAGTCATTTTTATTTAAAAAGACAAACTAATACCACATCCCTGCAGACAAATCAAAAATTCCAGGAAAAAATTATGTATCAGGAAATTGGAAAATGGAGACCTGATCCATTCAGTGTTGAAGGCTTTCTTTCATGGTGGACAGGACAGAATACACCCTCTCTTTTTTCATCTGGGGTCAATTCAATCACTCCCGAACTGGCGGGAGAGTGACTAAATTTGCTTGTTGATCCAGTGAAAAGGAATGAAAGGGCTATTCTTCTTGAGCCCGAGTGACATTCTTGGCGACTGGGCCACGATCGCCATCTTCAACATCAAACTGCACTTCATCGCCCTCAGCGAGAGTCTTGAAGCCAGACATGCTTATAGAGGAAAAATGTACGAATATCTCTTGTCCGTCTTCCTGCGTGATGAAGCCGTATCCCTTTTTCTCATTAAACCATTTAACAGTTCCTTTTGGCAAAGGTATGACCTCCTTAAAGATTTTTTCATTTGGTCCCAAGCCTCAGGTCTCGACTTTGACAAAAGGAAAAATCCTTGACGCAAAGTCGACCCTCAATAAAGCAGGGCCAATACTAATATCAGAACTTAATTTATAAATGAAAAAGAAAATATATTCAAGTAAAGATTTTCAATTTTGAGGGACTGATTTTTTCTTTCCGAAGTAGGCATTGTGAAAATCCTGCAATAGCGAACGCAGTTTCTCCACGTTTTTCAGATCCGTCGTTTGCTTCGTCTTCATAGCCACCACGAGCATTTTATGAAGCAGAGATATTTTAAAAAGATAATCCTCGAAAGCGGCTGCGTCATCTTCATTTACAGGTTTTATCCTTTGGGTTAAAAAATAATAAGTCACAATCTCAGCCAACTCCTCTGCATGCTGTTCTTTGTTGAGAACCCACCGCACGAGCTGATTAGCGTTCTTATCCGGCTCCTTAGAAAGATCAATAATCTGCTTCATGGATTTCTCGATTGTCTCAATATGTTCCTTCATCATCATGAATCTCATTTCATCATTATATATTCCGCATGGAATCTGACAGTGAGGGAAGACATTGGGATGACAAAAAAGACACACTACTGCGATAAGACACAATGCAAATTTTTTTTTCATTTCATACTCCTCCTTTTCACATCTTTTTCTTTTCTTTTACTACAATCTTTGGTTATAATTCCAATCTAAAATTTTGTTTTGGAATAAGCTCTTGGCTGAGCTCGATGATTCTGGGGAAAAGAAGGCCGGCAAAATCTCTTCCCAAGCCATGGACAAAATCTCTTCCCCTTCCTATAATGAGCAAGAGTAAATTTAATCTAACATATGAACATATAGGATTATGGCTTGACTTTGGACATTTATAAAGAGGAAATCATTAAAGCTCAACTGTTCGCTTTAAAATTTCCAAAGTCAAGCCCTGACACCTCTTTACAAAAAAAACGGACTCTTAGATGACCTGAGGAGCATTTCTTATGAACAACTCAATGTCGGGTATCGAATTTATTGTGGGAATTCCTTCATACATGGAAGCAGACACCATCCCGTTTGTTACCAAACAGGTTGACCATGGACTCACAAAATATTTCTCCAATCTCAACACCTTGATTGTAAACGTCGATAACAACAGTGAAGACAACACGAAGGGCGCGTTTCTCTCCACAAAGACCAAGACTCCAAAGCATTACATCTCCACTCCCAAAGGAGTGAAGGGCAAGGGGAATAACTTCTTGAACCTATTCAAGTTTGCCAAGACTCATACCAGGACACTAAAGGGAGGCGTAGTCGTAGATGCGGACCTTCGCTCTATCATTCCTGAATGGATAAAGTATTTGGGAGAACCCATCCTGAAAGGATATGATTACGGCTTACCTCTTTATTCCCGGCATCAGTTCGATGGAACAATCACCAATCACCTCTGTTATCCTCTGTTCTACGGCCTGTTGGGGGAAAACCTCCGCCAGCCCATAGGGGGGGAGTTCAGTTTTTCGCCCGCACTCATCAATCACTGGTTAAAGCAGCAATGGAATTCTTGCACAAAACAATACGGCGTGGATGTTTTTATGACCCTCCATGCCATTTTCGGGAAATTCAAGATATGCGAAGTCGGCCTTGGAGCTAAAATCCATAAAGCCAGTTCACCAAAACTCGGTCCCATGTTCACTCAGGTGATCACGACTCTGTTTAATCTTCTCCTTTCTAAAGAATCATCCTGGATAGCGACTCCAGGGGTGAGGCCCAAACCAAAGGCCCGGTTCGGTCTCAAAGAACTCGGCTGGCCTCAGGAATTGAAGATCGACATGAGAGAGCTCAAAGACAAATTGAGGAATGAATACTTCCTGAGAGCCAAACTCCTCAACAGAATTCTGAGCGATTATGCTCATTCAAGCCTGATTAAGATGTTCGAGCATGACATCTACAACATCGATATTCTGATGTGGACTCAGCTTGTCTATCAGCTCCTCTTTTCTTACAGGAATGGTTCTTCAAAAACCAGAAAAGATATCGTGGAAGCGCTAAAACCTCTGTATTTCGCGCGGTCGGTGACTTTCGACTATGAGACATGGCGTTACAGCCCCAAGTATGTTGAGGAAGCCATCCTCGCCCAGGCTAAGGCTTTCGCGTCTCAAAAACCTTATTATCTGGGCATGCGCATGAATGAAAAACACAATAAGAAAGCCGATTAGAGAGCCTTACTCCTCTTAAAAACTCTGGATAAGTATTT
>CAZSGR010000144.1:0-8647 GCA_964606185.1 uncultured Eubacteriales bacterium | reverse complement strand
ACTATTATTTTTGCTCGAATGAGTGCCGTCAGAAGTTTTTAGAGCAAAAAAAACCTCATTAAAACGGGGGACGTTCCCCAAGGTACCACCTTAGCCAATTCAGCCTATCCACAATACATTATCTTTAAAAAAACATGTTAAGATAGAGTAATGAAAAGGCTAAGGTGGTACCTTGGGGAACGCCCCCATTATTCTGGATGAATCAGGAGTTTCCTGGTTTATAAGAAGTCAGCGTAAACTATATTGAAATCTCTGAATTCCCCTTTATAATCTTCCCAGCTGACTTCAACATTTTCCACTCGAGCCAGAGACGGTCCTTGCTTCAGCTGACCTATAAGGTCTTCGATGCTTTCTTTTTCTCCCTCGGCTAAAACTTCCACTCGTCCATCTTTCAAATTTCGCACCCAACCTGTAATCTGGAGAGAGGTCGCCCATTTTTGAGTCTGATCACGGAAAAAAACTCCCTGAACCCATCCTGAGACGAAAACATGTGCCCTTCCCTTCATTTAGCTGGTCTTATCTTATCATATACTCCGAAAAAGAGTAAAGCCCGGGGTCAGACCTTAGTCACTTCAGTGATTTACATCCCTGAAGGATTTAGATAATTCTATTGACTACAAATTACTGAAGTGACTAAGGTCTGACCCCAATCTATTTTTTTCTGATTTGACAATAAAAATTGAGTCTGATAGAAATTTTCATAGACTCTGGGTTCGATAAGACTTCCCATGAAAAAAATTCTTCTCTCGTTGGCAGGATTTGACCCCACTTCCGGGGCAGGTGCTTCACTCGACCTGAGAGTCTTTCAGCATTTAGGTTTCCGTGGAATGTCGGTATTGACCTCGCTGACCTCACAAAACACAGAGAATGTGAAAGAAGTCCATTGTCTCCCCCAAGAGTTCCTGAAGAGCCAGTATGAAGCACTCCAGGAAGACGTTTCCATCTCAGGAATCAAAGTTGGCATGGTTGGCTGCGGACAAAACATGCCCATCATCAAGGAAATCTTAAGCGATAACCTGGCTGTCCCGAGAGTGGTGGACCCGGTCCTCAAATCCAGCTCAGGCTACTGGCTAATAGAACGAGAGGCTATTCCGAATTACCTCTCAGACCTAAAAGGAAATGCGTCTCTCCTGACCCCGAACAGAGAAGAAGCCGGCTTACTCTCAGGAATGAAAGTTCAAAACGAAGAGGAGATGAAAAAGGCGGCGGAAAAAATCTATTCTCTCATTTCCATTCCCTGTCTCATTACAGGAGGGGATCTATCAAAAAAGAGCGCTAATCTTCTCTATGACGGGAAGAATTTCTATCTCTTTAAGAAGGAAAAAATCAAGAAAAAAGTCCACGGAACCGGATGTTGTCTCTCATCAAGCCTTCTGGCTTATCTGGTCAAGGGCAACTCTCTGGAAAAAGCATGTCATCTTGCCACTGAATTCACTCATGGGGCTATTCAAAACGCTCTTCGAGTCGGCCGGGGGCAACACCTTATATCTCTATAATGAGAAAATGGGGCCAGGGCTCGACATTCGACATTCTGGAGTCAGAAAAAAATGATTCAAGCTTTATCTGTATTCCAAGATATGAGGATTGATTCAAGTCTTGCCGACATCAACTTTTTAACAAGGATTACCTTAGAATGTCTAATGTCGAGCCCTGACCCCGATCATTTTTTTCCTGCTTCGTTGACTTTAACGAGGAGTCTCTGGAGCAATACAGGACCGATAATCTGGTTTATGGCTATAAAAGCGAGAATCAGCGCTTTGAATTCACCTCCCCATTCCGGGAATGCCTCCTCGATAATGACGGCCATTCCCAATGCCACTCCCGCTTGAGAGATAAATCCCTTCCAGCTCTGCTTTTGCACTCCTTTTTCTTCATTCGCAAGCCTTGCTCCTAGGTATGTCCCGGAGAACTTTAACGCGGCGCGTAAAACAACAAAAACCAAGGCTAATACCCAGCTTCTGCCCAGAGCGTCTAAATCAAGAGAGGCGCCGGAAATCGCAAAAAATACCACATAGATCGGGACAGAGACCTTTTCAATAGCCTGAATCAAGCTATCTCCTCGAGAAGAAAAGTTCTCCACTAGAAAACCAGCCACCAAACAAATCAGGAGAGGATGATAACCCAGGCTGTGGGAAATCTGGTAGGTAAAAAAGGCGATTCCCAGGATAAAAATCGCTGTTTCTCTTTTAATGAACTTGAGGTAGAGCGTGATCCCTCCTCCTATTCCAGCACCGAGGAGCACAGAAATCCCGACCTCCTCCAAAATGCCCACTAAAAACATGGTATCAAAAGCCTGCTCTGGAAGAGTCATGGCTCTGGCAGCGGAAAGAGTGAAAGCAAAGAGGCAGATGACTAAGAAATCCTTCACGACCGCTGTGCTTAAGATAAGGTCTGTGTATTTTCCCTTGGCATTTGATTCAGTGATCACAGCGATTGTTGTCGAGGGAGAAGTCGCAGTCGCGAGAGTTCCCAGCAGGAGTGAAAGGGCAAATCCTTGAGCCAGCGTTCTCTCGGAAAAGAAGGGAAAAATGGGCCGACTGAGAAAACCAAAAACAACGAATCCAGCGATGATGAGGACTGTCTGAAAAAGAAGAATCGAGCTAATGGCCCGACTGTCCCGTTTGAGCTGAGCCAGTCTCATTTCCCCTCCAGCTGTTAGGGCGATCAAACTTAAAGCCAATCCATCGAGAAGCTGGAGGTTGCTGACATCTTCACTACTCAGGAATTTCATGACATAGGGACCACAGAAGATTCCAGCGAGGATGAAGCCCGTGATCTGAGGAAGTTTGAGACGGCTTATTTTTTTCCCGATCAAGAAAGCAAAAATCAGTATAAACCCGACGGCCACTGTCGGAGAGAAGCCCGGATTGGTGAAAGGAACAAGAAAAGAGCTCCTCAAGAAAAACATAAGGAGGAAAATCACAATTAAGACAACAATATTCATTTTTCCGAATCAAGCCTGAGGATAGCACTCTTTAATACCCAGGGGCTCAAAAACTCGCTCGCCACCGTGGCTATCAATGCCACTGAAACGAAAACATCCGTCAAAGGAAGCTGATAAATCAGTTTCCAACTGATGATGAATGCAATTGCGATCCCGCCAGAAGAGAGAAAACAGAAACCGAAGAGTGACGGCAAGGGGAAAGAAAAATGAAGGATCTTCTCAAAAAAGCGCAAGGGCAGAGTACTTCCTATTATCTTCAAGACGAGCAAAAGGACGACCAAAATCGCGATTTTATAATCAAAACTAAAATCCCAGAGCGCACCGATCAAAATAAGAAAAATGATGTAAAAGGGCTTCTCAGTCGAGAGGAGGAGCGGATATATCTTTTCCTGAATTCGAGTCAGATTGGAATAGGTTATGCCCAATACCATGCAGACAAAAAGAGAAGGAAGGTTAAAGTAGGCCGCCACTCCCGATGTAAAAAACACCAGTCCGAGGAGATAGACGAGCAAATCCTTTTCAGAAGTCTTTCTGAGAGTTAAAAAATGGAACAGGTAGCCGATAAAGAGGGGGAAAAACAAAGAGGCCAGGAGAATTGTCAGACCTTTGAGGAGAACGTTATCCTCAAAAAACGGAAAATGCCAGAAGGAAGAAACGAGGGCCATGCCGCCAACACCCCAGAATCCGCTCACACTGACCAAAAAACGGGCTAAATGATAGTAATCTCCTTTGACCGGAATCATAAGAGAGGCGTAATTCATGAGTGAGGGAGAATTGAGACTGATGAAAAGTCCAAGAGCCACAGCCATTCCATAGAGAAGAAAAACAGGCTGAGAGGGGTATAAAAATCTCAGCAGGACGAATAGCGAGACAGACACAAGAATAATCAGGAAGAGGGATTGAAGAAACGAAAGGCTGATGTATTTCTTTGGAAATTTTCGGATGTATTTGAATTCGAGCTGAAAGCCGAAAAGGAATCCTATCCATCCTAGCCCGAGGCTGATAAGAGGATTCAGCCTTTCCAAGACCTCAGAGCTCAAGACATTCAATCCTTTTTCGCCCAGGACTAGACCCAAAAACACATAAACAAGACCTGAGAAGAAAAAATAACTCAAAGGGAGGAAAGTCTTTTTTCTTTTGAAAAAGAATTGAGACCCGAGAAAAGCGATGAGGACGAGAAGGCCAATTGCGAAAATGGCTTTCATAAAACTACAATTCAGGCATCAGGCCTTCAGCCCGGTCCACAGGAACGGTGAATACAATGCCAGTGCCAGGCTGATTCAAATCTCCTAAGATCTTCTTGAGAAGGTTAATGACTGGTTCTTCCTTTTCGTCTTTTATGGTGGATAAAATCGTCTTGTTATGGGGCTTTGCGCCGGCAAACATAAACCTCAGGCCGAGGAAAATCGGGACTTCCTCAGAAAGAATATGCCCCATTCCCACGCTGTCGACAACAGTTGCCCCGGAAATCCCTATTTCCAGAAAACCCTCCAGAACCTCTTCAAGTTTTTCAACTTTATTCAGAATCACTATTAAAAGTTTCATTAAATCTTTTCTTCTTCTTCCTTCAAAATGGACCAGACATCCTGGGAGGTCTCCGCCTCTTTAACGTTCTCCACAAAGTCGGTTTCTTTAACCATTCTACAGATATGAGCCAGCAATTTAAGCTGAAACCCAGGGTCATCCTTATCTCCAAGAAGAAGGAGAACGATGTATGTCGGCATTTGATCTACAGCTTTAAAATCGATTCCTTCTTTGATTACTGCTAAAGCCACAATCGGCTCTTTGATCTTCTTGATCAACGCATGAGGCACGGCAATTCCCTTTTCCAGGCCAGTGCTGCCGAGACCCTCTCTTTTCAAGAGTTCGTCAAGAATGACTTTTTCTTTTGGTATCAATCCCCTCTTTTTGAGAGCGGAAACAAATTTCTCGAGAACATGTCTTTTATCTCCTGGCTCCAAATCGAGGAAAATGTGACTCTCTTTTAGATACTCATGTACTTTCATTTTCGCCTCTGTTTTCTAAACGTTATATTTTCAGTCATTTTCCAATCAGTCAGCATTTCATTTTTTCGCCACAGGCTTTAGCTTTAAGGTCCCGACTGAATTTTTCTCAATCGATTCAGGATTAAAGAGCATCAAATGATAACTGCCCTCTAACCAAAGAGGAATCTGATTATCATAAAATCGGCTCAGAAAGCAGCCGCTCTGGCCTGATGTGATGACACAGAGAGAATTTTTAAAATCGGACAAATCAATGATCTGTCGGTAGGAGGATCCTGAAGACGTTCCAAATGCAGGGAAAGAGGCCCTTATTGTATAAGCGTGCCCATCCACTGGATAAGGCCCTCGATTTAAAAACCTGAAAAGTGGGAGATTGCCTAAGACATGACGGTATCGGATAGAATGAATTCTCATCCAATCCCACTGATCCGGAGACCCATAATTTTTCTCAAGCCATTCATAAGCCTTCTCGAGGCTGGTTTTTACAATATCCTTCCTGTTTTCAACATCAGGAGTATTTGTGTTGTCAAACCAGGGAGAGAAAGGATCGGAAAGAATCCTGAGAATCCCGGCGTTCTTCCGCCTGAAAGATGTATCAAAATCTCCAAAATCCTCACCGATCTCATCCTTAAATACTTCCGTATGGAAAATATTCATGAATACTTCAAACAGAGCCGGCTCCTTTCCTGAAGACATCCTTAAATCCCAGCCCTTGATTCCATTCAGCACTTCTTCAATGTTTTCATTGACTCCTTCGATTTCTTTGAGAACAGGAAGAATCCGTTCTCCTTTCTTGGTGTATACATCATTCTGAATTTCCCTGAAAGACTCGATAGTGTGTTTTTCCCTCTGGGAAAGGAGTTCTCTAATCCTCTCTGCCCGAAAGGGAGCATCCCAGTCGAAACTTATATAGTACGGAAAATCATCTGAAATAATCTTGTTATTGGCAGTGATGATAAATCCTTCTTCAGGATTAAAAAGATTCGGCTTTTTGTCCTCGTCAAGGTATCCTTTCCACTGTCCCTCTTCTTTCCAACCGGGAAAGGGATAGAGAGCGGCAGCCGCGGATCGCAGTGGAATTTTCCCACTTAAGTAATAACCGATATTCCCCTCTTTATCCGCATAGACGAAATTCTGCGAAGGAACATCGAAGAGGGCCAACGCATCCGAAAACTCTTGCCAATTTTGGGCTCTGTTGAGGAGATAGAATGCCTCCATGGTCCTCCCTCCCTCATAAATTGTCCAGCTCAAAGAGAGAGGTTTTTGACTTTCGATAACGATTGGTGTGACTATCGGACCGCGTTCAGTCCAGCGGACTTCTATTTCTTCAGGTCTTTTTCTTCCTCTGATCTTGATTTCTTCTTTCTTTGTGAACAGGGGCTTCCATTCTTCTTTATCCAGGTACATATCCCCGGCATCGCTGAGTTTTTCAATGTACAGGTCCTGGACATCGACGGCGGAATTCGTCACGCCCCAAGCGACGGATTCATTATGACCGATGATGACGAACGGAACACCTGGAAGCGAGACACCGATGGCATTCAATCCAGGACAGCTCAGATGAATTTCATACCAGATGGGCGGGAGGCTGATATCCAGATGAGGGTCATTGGCCAAAAGAGGCTTTCCGGATTCACTCCGATTCCCTGAAATGACCCAATTGTTACTCCCCTGGAAGGAAGGAAATGGAAACTTGTTTGAGAGAGAGACACCCTCAACCTCAGATGGAGGAGAAGGAAGGCCTTCTTCCAAAATCTGAAGAGCTGTTTCTACTCCAAGCTTCTCCACCAGTTTTCCTCTTACTGCCTCACTCCGGTAGTCTGGACAGAGAAGAAGCGCCATGACTTCTTTGATGATGAGAGAATCCAGAGGCATCCAGGGCTGGGGACGGTAGCGCAAAACCAGGAACTCAAACGGCCAGTTCAACTGGCGTGAGTCCATCCAGGAATTAACGCCATCGCTGTATGCGATTATCAGCTCTTTCATCTCAGGAGAGAGTTTTTCAAAATCACGCAATGCGGCCTCTTCAAGACCCAGATTCCTCATGAACTTATCTCTCTCCAGGGCCGCTTCTCCCAAAACTTCAGAAAGCCTGCCAAAGCCAGCTCTCCGGCTGAGTTCCATCTGCCACATCCGCTCATGCGCATGCATGAAGCCGCAGGCAAAAAAAAGATCTTTTTCGTTCAAGGCGAAGATATGCGGAACTCCCCATTTATCCATGAATATACTTACTTCCTCATCCATGCCTTCTAATAAAATCCTTCCTTTCATTTTAGGCGGAGAACGAAAGACCTGAACCAGGATAAAAAGCAGAAAACCCAATAGAAGAGAGAGGGCAGAAATGATGGAGATCTTAAAAATTTTTTTCATCAAGAATCAGAAAGAGACTGTGAATTTTCCTCTGATTTGAGGATTTCATCCGCTTTGTTCAAAAACTCATCCGAAAACTCGATACCCTGCTTTTCTGCTGCCCGCAAATTCAAGTGGATTCTCACTTTGCTCATGGATTGAATAGGGATATCCGCAGGATTCTCGCCGTTTTTGACTCGAATGGCCATTTCTCCTGTGGTGTATCCCATTTCAGAAAAATCCCAGCCCAGGGCTGCACAGGCTCCAAGACGCGTAGAGAGAAGAAAGCCGCCAAAAAGTGGAACGGAATTTTCCCCTGCCACGTTTCCCACATCCTGAAAGGATTCATTGATCGTGTTGTCTGATATTTGATAGATGGCATCAATTTTTTTATTGATCAAAACCTGAGCCGAATACAGAACCTGACTCTTGTTCGCGATGGGGACATCCACAATCTCTAAGCCGACTTTTTTCCCTTCTTCCCGAGCTAATTCCAGGTAAAATTCTGAATTGATCTCTGAGGGCGTCCATAAGGTTCCCAATCTTTTTGCGCCTGGAATGGTTTCTTTGATGAACATTAAGCTCTCTCGTATGGGGCCCCTGGAGGCCACGCCTGTGACCGTTCTCATGTGGTTTTGGGAAGATCTTCCCGCACCGGCAAGATAGGGATTGGCCACAGATGAAAATATGGTCGGGATTTCATGCGTCGCTATCAGAGCGGCTTGAAGACAGGGGGTGGAAATCGCAACGATCATGTCCACTTCCATCTCAACAAATTCCTGGGCTATCCTCTGGACTTCAGGAGTACTGCCGTTTCCGTTCCTGATTTCGAGTAGGATATTCACACCGTCCTGTAAACCGTTATTCCATAAAGCCTGGATCACTCCCTTGCGGACATCATTCAGATGAGGAGCATCGTTAAACTGAAAAATGCCAATAGTGTACAGATCTTCATGATTTTTCTTGCCGCAAAAGAAAAGGGATAGAGAGAGTAGAAGAAGAGCAATGAATTTTTTCATGGATTTTTGTCTACTTTGACCTAATCATATTAATCCAAAAGTATATCTTGCGCAATTTATTTTAGCAAGCTTCAAGAAGCAGGGTGAGCTGGGATCAGACTCAAAGAAAAAAGAAGAAAAAAGGGGACAGGCCCACTATTGTCCGGTTAAACACAAAATAAAAAATTTTTTGTTGATATTATTGAAGTTACAACAAAAAAAATTGGAATTTGCGTTCAAATCGATTACGGTGGAAATCTGCCGTAACTTTATGTATATATTGGAGTTAGAAGGATTTTGAAATTCAACAACCGGACAGCAGTGGGACAGGCCCCTTTTTATAAAGAAAGGGG
>CAZSGR010000143.1:6454-8729 GCA_964606185.1 uncultured Eubacteriales bacterium | reverse complement strand
CCCTTACAGATTTTCTTTCAAATACTTTGTCAGGAGCTCATACAGATGGCGGGTGGTGTTCTCTCCTTCGAAAATCCCGTGCGACCGGTTGGGGTAAGACATCATCGTGAAATGCTTGTTATGCTTGATCAACTCATTCACCAGGGCCTCGAAGTTCTGGTAGTGGACATTGTCATCCCCTGTTCCATGAATGAGAAGCAGGTTCCCTTCCAACTGATGGGCAAAAGTGATGGGTGAGCCGTTCTTGAATCCTTCCACATTATCCTCCGGAAATCCCATGTATCTCTCCTGATATATCGTGTCATAGTAGCGCTGGTTGCTGACAAAGGCTATTGCCATGGCCATTTTATACAGGTCAGGGTAGCGGAATATGGCGTTGAGGCTCATCGAACCTCCTCCACTCCATCCCCAGATCCCGATGCGGCTGGAATCCACCCAGGGCCAGCGCTTGATGATGGCCCGCAATGCGGCGGCCTGGTCAGCCGATGCCAATATTCCGATCTGGCGATAAATACACTTTCGCCACTCCCTTCCACGGGGCATGCGAGTCCCACGGTTATCCACACTCATGATCACATAGCCCTGCTGGGTTAGCATCAGATGCCACAGATAGCGGTTTCCACCCCATCTATCCCCGACCGTGCTTCCTGCCGGTTCTCCGTAGACATAAAAGAGTACCGGATAGCGCTTGTTCGGGTCAAAATCATACGGTTTCATGCACCAGCCATCCAGCATAACACCCTTCCCGATGTCCACCCGGAAAAACTCGACAGGTTGTCGCTTAAGCGCCTGGATCTTCTTCCTTAGATTCGAATTTTCCACCAGAGTTCGTGCCACTTCATGCTCAGGCAGACGCACGAGCTCGGTCAATGAAGGCTCATCAAACGTGGAAAAAGTATGAAATGCCCAACGCGAATCCGTGGAAATCCGGTAACCGTGATTTCCTCTCTGCTCCGGAGGCGTGACTCGCTCAGCCTCTCCTGCTCCATCCAAAGGCATACGGAAAAGATAGCGCTGCGTTGGATTATCCGGTGAAGCAATGAAATAAATCCAGCCTCCCTCCTCATCGATGCTCTGCACACTGACCACATCATATTCACCTTTTGTCAAACACTTCACATCTCCTCCATCGCGCGAAACCAGGTAGACATGGTTCCAACCATCCCGCTCGCTCACCCAGGTGAAAGAATTCCCGTCATCCAGCCAGTGCAGGTCATCGACCACCTCCACCCAGGCCTTATCGCGCTCGGTCAGAATCATTCTCACTTTTCCATTCTGAATACTGCCCATCATCAACCATATGGTGTTCTGAAGTCGGTTGAGCCGCTGGAAAATGATTTCCTCCGAATTCGCCGCCCAGTCCATCCGTGCGATGTAATGATTCCGCGGATCTCCTTCCAATTCAAACCAGCGTGTCTCCCCTCCTCCAGCACTCACCACTCCAATACGGCTCGAAGAGTTGGTCTCCCCGACTTTAGGATACTGAAGAGGCGTGAGCTTCGGGTAGAGAGAATCCGTGTTGTTGATAAGGTAAAACGTCTTTATCCCTTCTGCATCAAGCTGCCAGTAGGCGATCCATTTGCCATCCGGGCTCCAGCGCCATCCATCCCTGAGGCCGAATTCTTCTTCATACACCCAGTCAAAAGTGCCGTTGATGATAGTCTCGGAGCCATCCTTTGTGAGTTGTGTTATCTGGTGGTCTTTCAGGTCTTCCACATAGATGTTGTTTTTAATGACATATCCGATTCGATCCCCATCAGGGGAAAACTTGGCAAACATGAGTGTTGAAGGCTCTGCATCTCCTCCGAGCTTGTCTAAACTCCATTGGCTTAAGTCCAAAACCCAGTAGTCTCCTCGCGTGTTCTGCCGCCATACCCGTTTGGTGTTGGTGAAGATGAGGAGCTTTTTTCCGTCCGCAGACCAAACATAATTGGATAGGGAAAGAGGCTCCTTCTCTCCTTCTGGAATGAGCCGGCTGGCCGGCACCAGGATCTCCTGTTCGCCGGACTCAGCATCATAAAACACGATATCCCGGCCATCCTTGTTCGATTTTGACCGTTCAAGAGTCGTGTAGCCGCTTCTTTCTTTCATCCATCGCGCCGGACCAAAGCGCTCGCCCCTGAATTCAGTGGAGCTGTAGATCCGTTCAAGCGTCAGGACTGAAGGATCCCTTTCCTGTTCAGTCCGAGATGTGCAGGCAAATATGATAAAAAGCAAGGAGAGAAAAATGCATAACCGTTTCATATTATCCTCCAGATTCAATTTAACAATTCAT
>CAZSGR010000143.1:4640-6354 GCA_964606185.1 uncultured Eubacteriales bacterium | reverse complement strand
CATTTTTTCTTTCCCTTCAAGATTTTGAATTATACCATCATTTAAAGAACTGTTTAACCTTCTCTCCAAATTGAATTAAATACAAAGAAAAACACAACAGCACATTCCCCAAGATACTGCTTCTTAAAAAAAATCTAAGATTAGAGTTCTACTCAGGTAATGAATTCATCTCAATGGCGCGAATTAAACTGGAAAATTGGGAACTATCCCCAGTTATTCAATTTTTTTAGCTTTTTGGGATTGGCTGCGCTGTCTCAGGACTAATCCAGTCACTCTGCCTTCTTCATCCTTTTCAAAGCGGATCACGATGTAAGGATCTGTGGAGAAAAACACAGAGAGCCCCTGGGCGAAAAATCGGGTGGGAGCTTGACCGGTGGGAGTGATAACCAGGTAATAGTCTTCATGCGCCACATCCAGGACATACTCAGGATTAATCTCGTATTTTCCGACGTATTGCGCATAAACCGAAGGGTCAAGCCTGTAGAGAGTTTTCTCTTCAGGTTGAAAATGGGGCCATTCATAGACAGCCGAAATTCCCCGGAGAATTTCCTCGATGAGATAGGAACCGTTAGCACTGTTTGTCATGACCACCGCTCCCTCCCCTCTTACAGGATAGGCGACCATAAAACATTCAAACCCTTCATTATTTCCCTTCATGTGGAAGAAGAGATTGTCGCCGGCATCCTCGATCAAAAAACCGAAACCTTGAATATCCATCTGAGGGGTCAGCATCGCACGCGCCAGTTCAGCAGAAACAACTTTCCGAGATTCTCCCCGGGCTGCTTTTATAATATCAATCAAAAATAAGGCAAGGTCAGAGGGCGTTGTCCACAACCCTGCAGCCGCCATTTCAGGATAGAGGTGCCATTTTCCCCCCAACGGCCTACCCTCACGCAGGTGCCCTGTCACGGCCATCTCTTCTACTCCTTCAGGTAAAGGACATTCGAATGTGCTTCTTTCCATTCCAAGAGGCTGAAACACACTCTCATTCATGATCTGGGGAAAAGGTTTTTTCTCCAGGTCAATTAATATCTGCTGGAGCACGGCATATCCCAATTCGGAATAGGAATACTGAGTGCCGGGGACAGCATAGACGCGGGCTGCATGCGAATTAGCTGGTTTTTGACCGCTGAGAATCTGCGTTAGAGAAGGTAGAGGCGCGGGCTGAGGATACCCTTTGAATTTATAAGGAATCAATCCTGCGCTGTGGCTCAATAATGTGCGGAGAGTGACTTTGCTTTCTCTTGTGAACATATTTTCAGCCAGTTCCCAGGAACTCAGAAATTCGTTCACGTCAGAATCCAGTGTGAGCCGTCCTTCCTCAACAGAATGGAGTGCCGCTAAAGCAGCGACTGGCTGACTGAGCGAGGCAGCCTGAAAAAGGGAGTGGATTGTTACAGGTTCGAAGCTTCCGGCTTCTTTGAATCCATATGCATTTGCCCAATCGATCCGGTACTTATAGATGACTGCAATGCTGACTCCAGGGATCCTGTAATACATCATACGGTCTTCAAGCTTCATTTTTTCCGGTTCCAGGCCCTTCAGCACAACGGCCTTGACCAGGCCGTTTTCTACGGATCTCTTTCTTTTTAGGGTACGCGATTTAGGAGTTTCACAGGCGGTTAAGATGAAAAACAGAAGAATAATCACCACCGCAGAGAAAAAGCGAGCGATTTTGCGGATACGATTATGAAAAAAGCACATTTTTATCAGC
>CAZSGR010000143.1:2278-4540 GCA_964606185.1 uncultured Eubacteriales bacterium | reverse complement strand
TCCCTTTGGGCAACGTCCCGCTATGAAAAAATTCGGTGAGTTCATACTCAAACATAAAATTATTCTGATTCTTATCATCGTGGGTGTATCTGTTATATTTTCTCTGCGCTTACCAGAATTGAGGATAGAAGATGACGAGACAACCTGGTTTCCGAGTGAAGACCCCGTGCACAAAGCCTACAAAAACCTGAAGGAAACCTTCATGGGCAGTGAATTCGTTGTCGTTTCCTACGAGTCCGATAATCTATTTAGTGATTCAGAAATCAAATATCTTTCTACACTTTCGCAGGAATTAGAGAACATTCCCTACGTGACTGAAGTATCCAGTCTGACTTCAGTGGAAGACATTATAGGCACTGAGCTGGGGCTGGAAATCAAACCACTTATACAAAAAACTCCAAAAACAGAAGCTGATTTCTCATACCTGAAACAAAGGATTGACCTGAATCCTTTTTTCAGAGGAAATTTAGTTTCCAATGATGCGAGAACAATAGGCATCGTCTTAAAATTGTATTTACCGGAAGATGAAGAGAAAGTCTTGAGCGTGATATCGGAAGAAGTGACTGTCAACATCAAGGAAATCTTAAGCAGAGAGCATGAAAAAACCGGCAGGAATTTCTACCTCGGAGGCAGCATAATCACGGATACGGAGATTCAACTGATCATGGAAAGAGACATGAGTCTATTTTTTCCTTTATCCATGCTTTTGACTGGGCTGATGTTGCTGATCATCTTCAGAAGCCTGTCCGCTATCATTTTCCCGATTATCACTGTTTTTCTCTCCCTGATGTGGACTCTAGGGCTCAAGGGCATGCTTAATTCGCCGATCACTCCTGTATCCACTACGCTTTTTGCCCTATTAACAGTCATCGGAATAGCCAATTCAGTCCATCTGATATCGCACTATCGCTCAGAACTTCCCATGCAAACAAATAAAAAGCAGGCTCTTCTGGAATCTTATAAGAGAGCAGGGAAACCATGTTTCTTTACCTCTCTCACAACAGCGGCCGGGTTTAGCTCTCTGGTCGTCAGCCGGATCCCGGCTATCAGAAACCTGGGCATCTTCGCCAGTTTCGGAATAATGAGTGCCTTTATCCTCTCCATGATTCTAATCCCGGTTGGATTGCAGCTCACTCAGATAAAACTCAATCCATCAAAAACCAGGCGCCATAAAAAGAGTGTGATGGGAGAGATTGGAGCGTTCAACCTCAAACACTCTCGATGGATACTCCTTGCCTTCTTTCTTGCTGTTTTAATAATGGCAATCGGAATCACAAGAATACGCGTCGAGCCTTCGATGGTGGAATATCTCAAAAAGAACACACAGTTGAGAAAAGATGCGGAATTCCTGGATGAAAAATTGAGCGGCATTTCCAGCATCGAGGTAGTGCTCAGTGGAAAACAAGATTCTTTCAAGGAGCCTGATGTATTAAGAAAAATAGAACGTCTTCAGGAAATAGCTGAAGACCATCCTAATATTCCAGTGTCCTATTCCATCGTGACCTTCCTCAAGCTCATTAACCGGGCGCTCAACAGCGACCAACCGGAATATTTCCGCATCCCGGAAACAAGGGAAGCTGTCGCTCAAAGCCTGCTTCTGTATGAAATGTCGGGTGGCACAGAAATCGAAGACTTCACCACCATCGACTACGAAATGGTCCGGATATCCATGAGAACAAACCAGATGAAAGAAGAAGAGAGGAAGAAACTGATAGAGAGAATCAATGAGTATACGCACACAAACTTCAGCCCGTTCAAGGTGGATATCACAGGATTCGATAACCTGGTTCATGAGGTCACCGAACGCATAACAATGACGCAGATCCATAGTTTTGGCCTGGCTTTTTTGGTCATACTGGGATTCATGTTTTTCCTCTTCGGGCTCAGAGGCGGCCTGCTCAGCATCCTGCCCAATATCTTTCCTATCGTGTTCGTACTGGGATTGATGGGCTATGCTGGGTTCCACCTTAACATTGCGACAGCCATCATCGCTTCCATCGCCATCGGAATCGTGGTGGATGACACGATCCATTACTTCACCCATTTTAAATACGAATTCCAGGAATGCGGAGAGAGAAAAGCGGCTATGAAGCAGGCGCTTCAAAAGGTTGGCCCGGCGTTGTGCTTCACGTCAGTTATCCTTGCTCTGGGATTCTTAATCCATCTTCTTTCTGAAACCAGAATTCTTTTTGATTTCGGGATACTCGCCAGCTTTGCGGTCATAATGGCTCTTATCGGGGACCTGTTTGTCGGCCCAACTCT
>CAZSGR010000143.1:0-2178 GCA_964606185.1 uncultured Eubacteriales bacterium | reverse complement strand
ATCCAGGTCGGTGCGTTCTCCGTTGTGGACAATGCCATCAAGCTGAACAAATCTTTAAGGAGGAAGGGACTCAATGCCTATTACTTTGCTCATCCGTCCGGGCTGTACAAGGTTCGATTCGGTGATTTCCGCTCGCGAAAAGCGGCTGAAAAAAAAGCGCAACGTCTTTTAAGATCAGGAATCATAGATGAATATTACATCGTTGCGCCTGAGGAATATGCAGTCGCTAAAGAGAAAAAATTTGGTAAACAGTATCTCCGGAATGAAATCGTGGCCACTGCAAAAAGATTTCTCGGTATTCCTTATGCCTGGGGAGGCGCCTCACCGAGCGAGGGATTTGACTGCAGCGGCCTGACCATGACAATCTACAGAATAAACGGTTTGCTCCTTCCTCATTCCTCCAGAGCGCAATACAAAACCGGAATTGCTGTCAAAAAAAGAAACTTGCAGAAAGGCGACCTGGTATTCTTTGCCACGAAAAGAGGAAGAAGAGTCTCTCATGTGGGGATTTATACAGGCAATAACCAATTTATCCATGCCCCGGGAAACAACAAGCGCGTCCGCACCGAATCCCTTTCCAACAGTTACTTTCGAGAAAACTTCATCGGAGCCCGAACATACTTAAGATGATCCTCAAGATTCTGAGAAAGTCTACTTCTGTTTTATTTCTCGTAACTCGGAACATTGACTCTAATGAGACGCATCTCGAAATCCTCACTGTCTTTTAATGGGAATAGCCCGTATATGGCCTGGCTTGTGAAAACAATATTTTTGAAGCGTCTATTGATCTGAAAATCATACATTCCGCTTTCGATTGTCACATCGCAGATGTACTGCACCTCGGGCGAATAAACCTGGAAAATTTCAGAACAGTCTCCGAAACAATCAGAATATTTGAAGACCAGTATATTTCCCTCAGAGTCAACAAGAATCTCTTTATAATATGGAGCGTATTCATCGAACAGGTTGTCTAATGAACTCTTTTTGATAGCTTCTACCATTCTTTTATTAGACATTTGTTCTTCCCAGTACCGAATGATCGACTCTTTGTATTTGCGTATATATTTGCGTGTGACTGGAATCGGCTCCATTTTCAGCCGGAACGCCTGGAGTAATTCTCCCTCTGGTGAATACATTTTCAGCTCGGGAGAGGTGGTCAATCCGACAAGGAGATTTCCCTCCTTTGTTTGTGTGATAATAACTTCACCGCTTTCCACTACCGAAACAAAACGAATTCCTCCTTCAAGAATCGTATGTTTTTGCTCTCTATTTATCTTGTCTATAGCCTTTTCCCTACCTGTCTTTACATTTTTGATGATAATCACTGTCGTGAATTTTTGAGAGAAATTCTCTCTTGGACCATATTTGTGGGTCGTGTAGGCAATTTTTCCATTTTTCAGTGCTGTGAGAGAGAATGGACTATTATCTGTCTTCAGAAGTTTGATGAAGTTGCCGTCAAAATCAAACAGACTGATGCGCCTCATGGACGCATACTCTCCGACCACAAGATGGCGGCCATCCAGGATAGACAGGTCGCCCGGATAATAAAAATCCCCGGGGCCCTGCCCCTTCTGCCCGAACCTGGTGACACACTTGCCTTCTGGATTGAATTTATAGATGCAGTGATCTGGGCTAAAGGCGACAAAAAGGTCACCCTGAGGAGAGTACAGGAGGTCGAATCGGAAATCATACAGGAGCGTATTCCAATCCGTCTCACGGCCGAAATTCGGGTCAGCTTCCAGCTTGATCAAGCCTTTTTTGTAAAAATCTGTCAGGCTTCCGCTGAGAAAGTGACAGATGAGTAGAAAAATGAAGACAAATAAGATACTCTTCTTTACCAAGCTCATAGTAAGCAGGATTTTCCCCATTGCTCTGATTTTGTTGTACTTCTTCAGTATAAATGGAGTCTGTCCTTTTTTCAAATGCCGTGTGAAGCGCGAAACACGCGACAATCTCGCCTTGAAAAAACGGAGACAGCCCTCAATATCATCCAGTGTAAACAAAATGGATCAGGACATCATTGTAGGCGATGCACAGCAATCTCAAAGAGATTAAGAATGGTCTGTGTGAAAAAAACAGCCTGTTTCCTTCTTTATGCAGAGTGTCGAACAAATCACTTTGTCTGGTGAATCCGAAACTTTTTCATATGTTTATCGTTATAGTAGAATGGACTGACCA
>CAZSGR010000142.1:0-8738 GCA_964606185.1 uncultured Eubacteriales bacterium | reverse complement strand
GTCAGTGGGTTTATGAGCCCATGATCATCAACGGCCGGCCCAGAGGCGTTATTTTTGTAGTAACTGTTACATTTAAATTAAAATAAGTAAAGCTTTAAATGGCTTTCTAACTTAAAAAGGAGGTACGAAAAATGGAATTTGGTCTAGTACAAATGTGGAACCAAATGGGAGCTGTAGCCAAAGGAGTTGCAATCCTCTTGTTTTTCCTTTCGATCGTCACTCTCTATCTCTTCATCGAGAGACAACTGGTTTACGCCAAAGCAAGGAATAAATCAAAAAAGGTCGCTCCAATGCTTGCAGGGATGCTGAAGAAGGGTCAGATCCAGGAAGCCCTGAAACTTGCTTCCAAGAAAGAAAACAATGGGAGCCATTTAGCCCGGATTACCGCTGCTGCGATCAAGGAGTTCTTAGAAGGAAAAGAAGCCAACCTCTCCCTTGAAGAGCAGATTGGAACGGCACAGAGAGGTTGCGACAGAGCTTCCACGATCTTCACTCAGGAACTGAAGAGAGGATTGAATACCGTGGCCACAATCGCCACATCTTCTCCCTTTATCGGGCTATTCGGAACTATCGCGGGTATTATTAATGCATTCCGTGGAATGGCTGAGACAGGTTCAGGCGGACTCGGCGCCGTTTCTCAAGGTATTGCCGAGGCGCTGATTACCACAGCTTTCGGAATCGGAGTGGCCATTATCGCCCTGTGGTGTTATAACTTTTTGAGCACAAGGATTGAAGTTTATTCTGCCGAGATGTCAAACACCGCATCTGAAATTGCTGACTTCTTCATCAGAAGAGCAGAATCAGAGTGATAATATAAAAGATAATTTCAAATAAAAGTGTTAAACAGGGAGGCTTAAGATATGGGATTTGCGGTTGATACAAAAAAAGATGACGACGTTATCTCTGAACCTAATGTCGTTCCGCTGTGCGACATTCTGCTTGTTCTTCTCATTATTTTTATGATTATGACGCCTCTGATTAAAGCGGGAATTGACGTCGATCTCCCTATGGCTCTCAACACTGTCAGTATGCCGGAAAATCCAGAAGTTATTCTTGCCATCAAGAAAGAGGGGAATAATTATAGCCTTTACCTGAACGAGCAACTAGTCACAATGGAAAACCTTCAACTCATGGTGGAAGAGGCCTTTCTCACGGCAACCGACACCAGGCTGTACATAAGAGCTGACGGGGAAACGGAGTACGGCGAGATTTTAGAAATTGCCATGATATTAAAAGATGCCGGCGTCGAAATTGTCGGAATCATCACCGAAGTCAGGGCTGAAGGGGAAGAAGTCACTCGATAAAAGATTCACTTCCTTTTTTTTAGAAGGTAATCATACAATTGATTTCCCAAAGGGAGAGGAAAGATAGGCTTCTAAGTCTTCTTTTCCCGTTGGAACCCAACCCAAAACTTCACGCCAAATGGATTTCCCTTCCATACAAAAATACAGTGGTACTCGTCTCCCTCCCTTCTCCTTTATAGCTCTGACAATATTTTTATAAAGCTCAAGCCGGAGTGGTTTGAAATACCTGAGCTTTCCGTCTTTCCCCTTGATCATTTCGCTGTAAATGATTTTCGTCTCAGGGAATCTCTCTTGTATGATTTCTTTGAGAGAGGGAGGAAACCTCAAGCTTCCAAGGCTTATCCAGGCAATTCTTGGCGGATCAATATGCTCCAGTAAATTTTCGACAACTTCGCTATAGTCTTTCTCACAGCCAGGATAGAGGATCAGAGGGTCGAAATGGAAACCGACTCGAAATCCTCTATCCACAACTCTTTGTGCGGCATTTATCCTCTCTTCTATTGCTGGAGATCCTCCTTCTTCTGATTCTGCAATCTTTGATGAATTGAGGGACCAGGAGATGATGATGTTTGGAGCCGGGTCTGAATTCAGAATATTTTCTATGTTGACTGTCTTCGTCTTCAGCTCAAAGATCACGTTGTGCTTATTCTTGAAATAAGAAATTAATTCTTTTGAGTTTCCAGTCAAGTGGTCTATGACTAACGAATCTCCGAGCTCGCCCGTGCCGATGCGGATCGTCCTGTCTTTATTCTTGCCTAAAAAGATATCCAGTTGCGTCCACAAATCATCTAAATTGGTGTGGACTGTGATTATCGAGTCTGACAGATAATGCTGAAGGATGCAATATGTGCAATCCAGGGGGCAGTTCAAGTCAAGATTGATTATGTAATAATTACATCCGATAGTGTGGGGTGTACAGGGACAGGGCTTGACAAATTCTCCTTTCTGGGAGGTGATGAACAAATCTTTTTTCCCATGCTTTATAGAATCTCTTGAAATCTTTCGCTCCTCGAGAAAATCCTGAGAATCTTCGACGATTTCTAAGGGAATTCGACCGATATTTTTTAATATTCTTTTCGTAAGAGCACGGTGGAGGCTCTTTTTTTCGATATAGACTCTGCGGGGAAGGAATTCTGCTTTACCCATGAAAACTATCTCATTTTAAAAATTTCTAAAAATTCAGCTCTGGAAGACAACTCTTCAAGCTTAATGAGGCTGGTTTTGAACTGCTCTTGATTTTCGAAGGAAAAAATAACGGTGAAGCTATCTTCCTCGAAAAACGGAGACGGATTGACCGTGATCTCTCTAGGCCATTTCATCTTCTTTAATAAAGAATCAAAAGAATCCTTCCAGGAGGAAAACACAGGATATCTTTTTTCTTTCAACAGGGCGCGGATTTTATCCGCTTTCTGGAGTGGAGCGAGGGTCTCATTGGTCTGAACTGCCTTGATCTCCTTGGAGAGAAGCATGTTTTTCGCAGGCATATTATTTCTCTTCGCGATCTCCAGCAAATCCTCGAGAAGCTCTTTTTGTTTGTTCTGACCTAAGGGCAAAAGAAGAGGAAGAAGAAGTCTCTGCTCCGGGAGTGTGAATCCTGCAAGAAGTTTGAGCGTTGAGAAAGTCATATTTTTCTCGTGCGCTGCTCTCTTTAATTCTAATTCGAATTGAGAAAAGGCCAGGTAAGTATCCAGATGGGATAAGGTCTGGGGAATATCGAGAAGAGGCAGGTAGTGCCGAATGATCTTCTTCTCATTTTTGCCGAATTTTTTTAATCTTGCTAGAACTTCTGCTTTTTCCGTCAGGCTGAATTCTCTAGTCGCCAAGTTCTCATAGAGGGCCATTAAAAATGTCTGCAACTCGTTTTTTTCTTCGACGACATACACAGGAATGGCGGTGAAAGAAAGCTCGAGACAGGCCAGGACTCTTTTCCACCCTGAAACAATGATAAAGCGATTATCCCGGAGAGTGACAAGAGGGGGATTGAGAAGACCTGTCTCTTCGAGAGAAAGCTTCAGCTTGTGGAGAGAAAAATGATAAGAGGTTCGAAACCTCTCATCTTTGAGACTGATTTCCTTTAAGGCTAATTGTTCCTTTTTCATATCCTTATTCTATCAAAATTGGGTAATGGGGTCAGTTGTAAAATGGGGTCAGGCTTTGATTACTTTGATAGCTGGAACTGAAAAAAAGGGACAGGCCCCTTTTTTTAAAGAAGAAAGATAGTCCCTATCTACCTCAACAAAAAGACTGAAAGGGATAGTCCTCATAAAGACACCTGTTATACTCGCTCAATAATTCAGAAGCACTTTTTGCATGTCATTGCGAGCGAAGTGCGGCAATCCCAGATTTTTGTCATTACGAGCGCAGCGTGGTAATCTCTTTAAAATAATAATGAAAACTTTTTTTATGAGATTGCCACATCACTTCGTTCCTCGCAATAACAGCAGGATAAGATTGGCGCGCTTCGCTCGCAATGACATATTTATCTTCAATATCATTAATAAAAGTGCTACTTAATTACTGAGCATAAACACTTTCCCCCTTTTTTCTATGCTATGCGATTTTAATCTTACAAATAACTGAAGAATTAAGGACCTGTCCCCTTTTTTCAAAAGGTTGTTTTGGGCTTTTTTTTCTGTTATCTTGAAACTCCAGAAATCATGAACAAGCCGTACGAGAACGTCATCCTCAAACCAAGAGCGTTCAAAAATTTTTCCCGGAAACAGGTCGTTTATATCCCACTAGACGACCCTTCGCTCCCTCTCCGCAGCGCCATAAAAAATAGAGCTTTGAAAGAAAAAAAGAGCATCTTCGGAGATCTGTATCTCCTCGATGAAAAGATAGTCCTCTACAAATGTCTTGGATCTCCTTCCGCTGTTCTTTCACTCGAACCACTCATTGTTTCAGGAGCTAAAGAGATCGTCATTCTCGGGTTCTGTGGATCTCTTAACCAAAATTTCAGGATAATGAGCGCCGTCAGCATTTCGAAGGCTCTCTCTGAGGAAGGAACCTCAAGGCATTATTTTCCCCGGAAAAGGATCTTTGATCCCTCCCCTGCTCTGAAAAAAAAGATTGAAACCGTCCTCCATTCATCAAAGCTTGCTTTCCTCTCCGGTTCTCTCGTCTCTACGGATGCGCCCTATCGGGAAACTCGATCCTGGTTGAAAGAGAAGCAAAAAAGACGCATAGACGTGGTGGACATGGAGATCTCTGCTGTATTCGCTCTGGCCAAATTCTACAGGATCAAGGCTGCAGCCCTAACGATTATCTCCGATGAGCTCTGGAGTGGTGTCTGGCAGGAAGGATTCCGCACTCCTGAGTTTAAAGATAAAATTAAAAAGTATTTTATTCCTTTCATCAATAAAAATTGGTAAGGTCAGACAGGCCCACAATTAGATCACAAGTTTTATCTGAGTGGAAAAGCATGCAACCAAATGGATAAACAAGAAGGAGAATCCAATGAAACCAAAGGTTCTCATCACTCGAAAAATCCTGACTGAAGCTTTAGATTATCTACAAAAGCATACAGACTATGAAATTGGGAGCACAGACAGAAATCTCACCAAGCAGGAAATCATTGAAAAAATCGGTGACAAAGAAGGATTACTCTCTCTCCTCGTAGACACGATCGATAAAGAAGTCCTGGATTCTGCACAATCTCTCAAAATCATCGCCAACTGTGCTGTGGGATACAACAACATCGACACCGAAGAAGCCAAAAAAAGGGGAATCCTCGTGACCAACACTCCTGGAGTCTTAACGGAAACCACCGCAGACCTGACCTGGGCCCTCATCTTCGCCGTCGCCCGAAGGATCCCTGAAGCAGACAGGTTTACCCGAGATAAAAAATTCAAAGGATGGGAGCTCGACCTTTTTCTGGGAAAAGAAGTCACGGGGAAACGCCTGGGGATAATAGGAATGGGCCGCATAGGCAAGGCAGTCGCTTTAAGGGCTCAGGCCTTCAACATGGAAATCGTCTACTCTGATCCTCACAGGTTATCACCCGAAGATGAGAAAAAAATCAAAGCCGCATACCTTCCTCTTGAAGAACTTCTCTCCACCGCTGACATCATCACCATCCACGCATCCCTCACTCCTCAGAGTTTTCATCTTCTTTCAAATGAGAAAATAAATCTAATCAAGAAAGAAGCCATCCTGGTCAATGCATCCCGGGGTCCTCTTGTCGATGAGACAGCCCTGGCAGAAGCCCTTGAAAAAGGCCAGGTATGGGGGGCAGGCCTGGATGTCTATGAAAGAGAACCCGAAATTGAAGAAAAACTTTTATCTCTGGATAATGTTGTGCTCCTCCCTCACATCGGAAGCGCCTCCTACGAAACTCGGCTCAAAATGGCAATGATGGCTGCCCGTAACCTTGTCCAAGGCTTGAAAGGGGAAAGGCCGGATAATCTCGTCCCCTGTTAAGTGATTGAAAGAAAATAACAATATTCCCCTTTAATTTCTCCATGTGTCAGGATTTGTGCCAAACTGGACCTTATTCAAGATTTTGTTCCAATTGTCAATATCAGAATTAACGTACCAAGTTTCCGTAGTCTTGAATTTCTTGTGGCGGAGAATAGCCTTGCTGATAACAAACGCATCTACACCAGCCTTGCACAAGCGTGTGGCAGCCGTTGTTCTCAAGCCCCTGAATTATAAATTCTCAATTATTGCCATTAGACATGCGTTGACGAATCCTGATCTGCACTCTAATGTAGGTCCAGATGTTATGTTAAAGTTTTCCTGGATCTCAGTGTGTGGAAAGAGTAGAAAATTGTGAGGAATTTTTCAAAAGCTTAAAAAGGAAATCCCTATTAATTTAAGGCCATAAATAGAGATTTTCCCATGAAGTGATTGATCTTAAGTAATGCGATTGAAAACCAAGTGCTAAAAAGACTTGAATTCATTTAATAAGACTATTCTAGCCTAATTCCAAAAAGAGAGAAATCCATGTGATTCCTCAAATGTGAGGAATACTAACTTTTGTATTCAGGCTGGAAATTTGTGTTTGACTTCATAATATATTTTATTTACTATGAATTCATATATTTGCCTCTAAGGGAGAAGCACCACACATTAATAATTCAAAGGGGAAATTAATGTTTTTTAAAAGGATTCAACTTTTTAAACAATCATTGGCAATTGTACTGATTGCCTGCTTTCTGTTTTCAAGCTGTGGCTTTCAGGAGCAGGGAGACAGCGAGCCCGATGAGACCACCGTCATAGACATTTTTGTGAATTCTGCGGCGAGGCACTACGGATACGAGAATCCAGCTTTTTCTATAACCGTTTATGACGGTAAGATTGAAACGACAGGCTTTACCGCCGGGAATGATGACCAAACCGTATACGACATCCCAATCTTCAACGGGTCCTTGATCTTGGAAAGCGTAAAACTGGAAACAACCGCTCTGCAACATTCACCAATCGGAGAATACCCGATTAGAATAATGGATTACGTTATTCCGGACACATATGATGGCCAGGTCGTTTGCCATGAAGGCACCCTCATGGTGGAGCCTTCGCCTCTTTATGTTATTGCCAACCCGGTAACGATTTTCGTTAATGAATTCGGCCAAACCCAGGACCCTGCAGTTCCCACCTTCTCGGTCAGTGGCCTTCGCCTGGATGAAACGAGTGACATTATCGAGGGCATCAACCTTCAGGTGAAGGAAGGGTTTCCCATGCTGACGGAGGTAATTAATGGAGTAATTACCAGCCAACCCATCATGGAGTGGTGCTTTGACGAAAATGGACCGGTCTGTGAGGGGAGTGATGGGACTATTTGCATATCTGGTGGGTGGTATCAGTATAATCCATACTCAAAAATCACCAGATATACCGTGATGCAGTATGACCCATTGTCGGCACCAAATTATGAGGTCCGGTTCAGATGTGCGTATAGCCAGAAGATCGATTATACCGGCTACTCGGGTGTTCCGCCCTTTACATCCTGGGAAGATATAACGGACGCACTCTACCCTCACGGGTTCCCTCTCGAGGGGAAGAGCTACATAAGGGCTGTGGCCTGGGACGTTATGCAGATTCTTGAAGAGCCTACTTTCGATATAGACGCCTGGCTGAGCGTTAAGGAGAACATAGGCAAGATGTTGCCTTTCCTCGCGGCATCCCTGAAGGAGGAGGTTACAGACTCTAATCTCCAGGCACCTCAGCAAGCGGTCAGGAACTTCATCGTCAAGTATGTCAGAGAAATTAAAACCCGCTTTGCAGAGGACTACATGGATGTATTCCTCTGCTGGAAGGATGTGGAGCGGTGGCAGATAGACTCGATATTTATGTCTCTTTTCGGCCCCTCTGACGTCCCGCCCGATGACTTAGCAGACCGTGCCGCTGAAATTAGCACGCAGGCCCTCGGGATGACCACTGACGAAGCAGTAGTAAATCTCGATAATCTGGCAAGCGGAATCAGTTATGTTTCCGCAATTGTAGAGACCGGAGGTCTCATCGGAGCTACTGCTGGATTGATTATTACCAATATGGTAATCTCCGAAGCCATCGCGGGGGTAGGTTTCAGTCAAGCCATCGTTTTGATGGCCGGTGCTTCAAGCGCCGTGGGAGCTACAATTCTGGCAGCCGGTGTAGTTACTGGAGTGATTTTAGCTGCAGTAACAGCCGCCGTAAAGATTTGGCAGATGGTTGAGCTTGATAATATGGAACAAAAGATCAGGGAGGCGATAGAATCGGCACAAACCCTAACCCTGGATGATTTGGACTATGAGGAACTTGCCAAAATGCTGACATTGAGATTGGCAACTAAGCCCACTTTGACCCCTGAACAGATTCAAGCGTACCTTAATTTACTTTAAGATAACAAGACTATTCTAGGGATTTTCCTCTGCCAAAAGGTGAAAAATTTCACTTAAGGTCTTTGAGTGTCCGATTAAAACGGATGCGACTTCAAAAGACCTATTAAGCACGTCACTAATACTTATCCAAAAAGCGCTTAATTAAACTTAACTACGCTTAAAACTTTACCACAAGAACTTAATACTACCTAGGTCTCTTTACTCATAAGTCTTGCTTTTTAAGGGCAAATCTCTATAGTATAAAAAACTAAAAAAATTCTTACTTTAAAATTAGGCTGACGATCCATATGCCAACAGTGTGCCAAAATTGTCTTACTTTCGCTGAAATTATGGTCTTAAAACTTAAATACTTCAGGAATCTAAAATTGTCATTTTCATGGGAAGAAGCCGTTTATGACTGTCTGTTTCTTTAAAATCCAAACTAGGACAGCTTTCCTGCCTTCAATCTCGTCCAAGGCTTGAAAGGAGAACGTCCGGAAAACCTCGTTGTTTAAATCGATTGGAATCAAAAGAAATGATAAATCTGGACAGGTTTATCTGGATAAGCCCAGAAAAAAATTTATCGCCGTGGACCAGGAAACTTCTATTTCTTTTTCCCTAAATTGAGGGGTTC
>CAZSGR010000141.1:0-8891 GCA_964606185.1 uncultured Eubacteriales bacterium | reverse complement strand
TTGCTTTTCGATTTGACAACCCGGGAAGGCTGTAGTATATCTCCTAAAAATGAATCTCCCCATTTTCCTCACTCTACTGAGAATCCTGCTCATCCCTGTACTGGTAGTCGCTCTCCTCTCTCGATTCGAAGGAAAAGAATTGACCGCTTTCGCCATCTTTGTCCTGGCCGCCATTACAGATTCGCTCGATGGAATCCTGGCGAGAAGAAGAAAACAGATAACGGCCATGGGTCAACTCTTGGACCCGATTGCGGACAAGTTACTGATTGCTTCGGCTTTCATCTGCCTTGTCGAACTGGGGGCTGTCTCTGCCTGGATGGTTATCATCATCCTCGGCCGGGAGATTGCGGTCACTGGATTCAGAGCGCTGGCGTCTTCAAAAGGAATCATCATTTCCGCCTCGAGGATCGGCAAGCTTAAGATGCTGTTTGAAGTCTTCACGATAGGATTTTTAATACTGGGAGAGAAGTACCTGGGAAGTTTATATTTCCTTTCTCAAATCCTGCTCTGGATTGTGATTGCCACGGCTGTACTGTCTGCCGTGGAATACTATGTCAAATTCGGACCTCGTGTCCTCTCCAGATAGCCTTTATTCAAGTGACGGTTTGACCTGTTCTAGGGTCTCTGGATTCTCTACATTCAAAAGAGTCGGGGATGATTCCCAGCCCCGGCTGATCCTCTTCGCCAGCCCAGACAGCACCTTTCCCGAACCCAACTCCACGAACACATCGATATTTTCTTCGTTCAGCACTTCCATGGACTTATACCAGAGGACGGGGCGTGTGACCTGCCTTTTCAGTGCATCTCTTGCTTCTTCTCCTCTATGGATTATTTTCGCGTCCACATTGGTGATTACAGGAAACGCCAGGTCTCTGAATTCGACTTCATCCAGATCACGGGATAGTTTCTCTTCCGCGCTTTTCATAAGGCGGCAGTGAAAAGGCGCGCTCACTGGCAACATCACAAACCGGGGCGGATTGACCAGAGTCAAGGTTTTATCAACCGCCTCCTTGTGTCCGGCGATAACTATCTGTTCCCGGCTGTTCCAGTTCGCAATCTCAACAACTCCTCCGGTCACTTCGCTTATAGCGCTTTCCACATCTTCATAGCTGGACCCCAAAACCGCAGCCATGGCTCCCACTCCCACTGGCACAGCCTCCTGCATGTACTTTCCTCTTTTATGAACAAGACGGAGAGCGTCCTCGAATTCCAGGGAATCCGCGGCAACAAGAGCTGAATACTCACCCAGGCTATGACCTGCAGCCATACTGGCATCTTTGCCGAGGAGAATGTACGCCACATAGCTGACTGCAAGGAGAGCCGGCTGTGTATTCTGTGTCAGTTTCAAATCATCCTCTGGACCTTCAAAACAAAGCTTTGAGATTTTGTACCCTAGTGCCTCATCAGCCCTGGCAAAAACTTCCTGCGCTTGAGAAGAGAAATCATGAAAATCTTTTCCCATGCCCACTACCTGGGAACCCTGGCCCGGAAACAAAAAAGCCATACGAGTCATTTTCACCCCTTCATTCTTTTATACAAGCGATTTCAAACCGTCTTTCGTAATCTGAATATCTGATTTTTCCCTTAAATTATTTATCCAATCCTCAATCTGGGCTTTAGTCTTCTCCCGCTTGACACTGGTTTCAATCTCATCGAGGATTTCCATCATTGGTTGAGGTTCCACTTTCTGTTCTTTTTGTACCGGAATATAAATTTCTTGGTAATAAACTTCAATCTCTTTTAAGCTGACTGGATTCACCCGGCTGAAAATTTGAGATATGATGCCTTGATACCTAATTATTTCCCGGATGCAATCCTTTAAATCCTCCCGACCCAGGCCAAATTGCGTGAGCCTTCTTTCCACTTCATCGGCTCCCAACCTCTGCGTTATTTGCATCAGGAGCCCATCCAATTCCTCGCTCTTGATCAACACCTCTTCGCTAGATAATTGAATCACCACTTTCTGGTCAATCAATCTTTCCAGAATCTGCGAACGAGGATATCCTCCCTCCTCTTCAATCTCCTCCGCATAGAGCCCGAAGGCTTCAGCGACCCGCACATCCGTTAAGGTGATGACTTCTTCATTGACAACAGCCACTATCCGGTCGATTATTTCTGAATGGGAATATGCACATGAAAATCCGATGAACACACACAGGAGAAATATGACCGCCGCCCGTTTCATTTTATGTGTATTCATTAGAAGACATTTCCGATCGTAATGTAGAACCGAGCCTTTCTTTCCACTTCAGGGACATCCAGATTCCAGCCCAGTTCCAGTCGCACTGGACCGAACGGAGTTTTGTACCGGATCCCAAAGCCTGCCGCATTCTCAAGAGAGGCCAGGAAAATATCGTTTGTTTCTTCGAAAACATTGCCAATATCATAAAAGACAGCGCCTCTTAAATTCTTGACTCCCGAAACAAGAGGGAAAGTCAGCTCCAAATTCAACAGCAGTAAGGCGTTGCCTCCAACGGGTTTTCCCGATTCCTCATCCACAGGTCCCAGTTCATCAAACCGTGCTCCGCGGAATGAATTGCTGCCCCCAGCAAAAAACCTTTCGTGGATGGGGATATCCTCCTTTCCTCCACCCAGGCCCAAACGGGAGGTCAGGCTAAAAGTCAATCCGCGTAATACAGGAAGAAAATGTTGAGATTTAAAGAATGTCTTAACATAGTTCGATTCTTCCTCCAGAAGAGGAAAAGCCCTTTCAAGCACAAAACTAAAAAAAGACCCTCTTTCCGGATTGAAGAGGTCATCCCTTCTATCCCAGATAACACTTCCGGAAATCGAGGTCACAGAATACGGAAAAAATTGACGGTCAACCTCATTGGGCTCAATTTGCAGACCAATAAGGGTTGTTTCAGCCCACTGTAACGTAGCCAAAAGCAACATCTTCTCTGAAACCGGCTTTATGGTCGTCAAGCTCACTCCTTGACGGTCATAGGTAAAACTTTCTCGGCCTTCCTGTTCCAGCCAGGCGTTCAAGTAAGTCTGCAGGGGAAGGCCGAAGAAATAGGGCTGTTCCCAGGTCAGCACAACTCTCTTTTCTCTGAGGCTGAGCTGTCCGACAAGGCTGGCTTGACCCGCCGAACCAAAGACATTGCTCCGGATAATTTCTGCGACGCCTCTCAGTCTAAAGGGACTATTCCATACAGCAAACTCTCGAGGCTTGGTCTCTGATTCAACTCCTAATCCCAAACCGGCATAATTCCTCTGCCCTTCTCTAACATTGATGACCAAATTTTCACTTTCAGGAGAAAGAGAAATTTCCTCAATTCTCACGGTGGTGAAAATTCCCAGCCTCTCCAGCCTTCTCTTCGACTCGCTGATCCTGTCAGAATAAGCAAAATCACCTTCTTTGACCCTCAGTTCCCGGAGAATGGTCTTTCGATCTGTGACCACATTTCCAGTGATCACAATCTTCTCTATGCTGACCTTTTCTCCCTCTTCTATTACGAAGGAAACGGAAAAAAGACCCTCCTCAACCTCCTCCACTCTAGCCACAACTTCTGTCCCCCGGAAGCCCTGGTTCAAGTAGATACTCTCCAGTTTTTCAATATCTTTCCGAATGTTGAGCGGGAAGAAAGGCCCGTTTTCAAAACTGCTTATTTGCTCAAATAAATCTCCGGGCTCATACAATTGCACTCCCTCGAAAGAAATACTTTTAACCTTCTGCTGGTTACCTTCCTGGATTTGGAACTGAACTTCAACTCCCCTTCCCTTTATTAAAAAGACAAAATCCACCTGCGCATTCGGGAATCCTCTCGACTGGTAAAGAAATTCAATTTCTTCGGGTAGGTCAAACAACTTTTCCCCATCAATCCAATTCAGAAGAGAAGTTCCTTCGCCAGCAACGAGCTCGGCTTCCAGTTGAGAAGGCGTAAAATGGTCTAAGCCATTGTATGAAACACCGATAATATCATGCTTTTTGTTTGGCGTGACAGTGTGAACCACACGCATTCTATTATTTTCCTTCTGGATAGAAGACGAGACAGAAGCAAAGAGAAAGCCTTTCTTCCTCATGTAGTCCAGGATCTTAGCTTTTCCTTCAGTCAATCCCCATTCTTCAAATATTCGCGCCTCCCAGGTCGGCCGCAAGAGTTCTAAAGGAACTCTGGCTCCTCGCACTTCAATCTCAATCTTCTCATGGGGGATGATGTCTAAAGATAACGAAACGCTTCCCTCTCGCTCGTCAAATGTAACATCTCCCGCCTCGATCTCCGCTCTCTGGTATTCCATCGAATACAAAAGCTCCTTCAGCCTTGTGATATCCTCGTCCAGGAGAGAAGGGATGTATTCTTTCCCTTCCTTGCTTTTCATCTTTCTAAACAACTCCTCTTCAGGAATTACCATTTCACCTGTAAAATTGATTTCTTTAATAATGTACTTCCGGAATGAGGCTATTCTGAAAAAGACATCAAAGGAATAATTTTTCGGATCTTTCTTGGTGAAGGTCTCGATTTCGGGCTGAAAAAAACCTTCATGAGCTAAAACTTCCTTTAATTCCTCGACTGCTTTCTCAAGTTTCTGCTCCGAGAAAAACGTGCCCTCCCGCAGGGACAGGAGGTTGCCCCTCAGCTTTGCCTGGGGGAGCTTCTCCTTGGCCTGGAAGATTATTCTTCTGGCAATAAGGTTCCGCTTCAGGTAAAAAGTCAGGCGGACTTCCTGTTCCCCTTCTCTAGCCACCTGAATCTCGGAAAAAAGACCGATTTTGTAAATCTGCTTGATACTGGAGGTTATCCTTTTTAAAGAAAAGGGCTCTCCTTTCTTTATGGGAATCAACCTTTCTAAATCTTCCCCAGCGGATTGACCGTCAACCACAACAGAAACACTGGCAATCAGAGGAGGAGAATTCAATGACTGCGAAACAGACTCCAGGGGCAAAAAAATAAAAACCAGGCAGAAACAGAACCGGCAGAAAAATGCGAGTTTTCTGTTCTTGAGTCTAGAATCTCTTGCGTATCTTAACATCAAAGCTAATCCGTCCCTCCTCATCACGCGTCCCGATTAATGAGATGTCATCTGTCAGTTCCCATTCCATTTTTATAATTTCTTCTCTCTGCGTCGTGAGATTGGTGGAGTAGAGGATAAAGAAGTTTCTTGAGACTTTTTTCCCGACCGTCAAACGCGCGGCCATCTCTGCGGAGGATCCCATGATGAACGGGTCAATCCTGAACCGATCGAGAGCTAAAAGTCCTTCCGCTCGCTTTTTCGCTTCCTCAGAAAGCTGAAAAGAGATCAGTGAAGCTGTGCTCACCCGCGTGCTGGTATCGTATGAATACGTTCTCCTGAAAGCCTCTCCCAATGCGAGCAAAGCAAGGACATCCTCGGGGGGTAAAGGAGGCGAAGATGTAAACTGAGGATTAAGATTATCCAACAATCCTTCGAGAGAAAATGTGACCCGGAAATCCTTAACATAAGTCTCACCCATAAAACTTATATAAGGCTCGGTGCTGACAGGATTAACGAAATTCACGCGTCCAGCAAGAAGCTTAAACTGTCTATCCTGAAAATTAATGTCACCGCCCAGGGCTTCGATGTCCCCTAAAATCACAGGCTCACTCACACTTCCACCCACAGTCAAGTCAAACCTCGTCCTGACTCTGCCTAAAGAGTTCTCTATCCACGCATTGTCATCCGCACGCAGCCGGATATCCAGAGTGAGGTCGTCAAAAAATCCCGGTTCTCTTTCTGCTTTATGATAAGGGCTGGAATAGAAAATGAACTCTTCATTCACTTCCCTTCTCCAGGAAAGCCTGTGCGCCAAGAAATCGCCCTTCAGGAGGAATCGGTCAGGGCCCTTGATCAGATTCAACGTTCCGTCGGCCAAGGCTCTTGTCCTTTCTAAAGGAGAGATCGTCATATTTGTTCCATCTAATTTGATATCGATCAACTCGATCCCATCTGCTCCGAGCTTCAATTCCCCGGCTCCCTGCACTTCACCTCCGCCCAGTGTCGCCTGAAGAGAGCGAAAAGTGAGCAAACTGTTTTCAACAAACATCAATCCAGAATAATCCCTGAACGCATGGGCAAATCCAGGCAATGGGAAGACGGACCCTTTAAAATCTACGGCCCCTTTCACCTCGAGAGAAGACAGAGGACCTTTTACTTCACCAAGATAATTGGCGCGCCCTTCTGCGCCATCCCCCCAAGGAAGAATAAGATCGAGGTTGGTGAAACTGCCTCTCACACCGACTGATAACATGTCTTCACTGAGAGGGATAGAGAAGGAAACATTGAACAAATTCTGCCCGGGTGAAAAATTCCCCATCAGATCCAGATTCAGCTTTCCCTCAGAGTGATTAAAACGCGCCAATCCTCTTGCTTTGGTTTTCTGGAATGGAGAATGATAGAGGTTATCAATCTCAAATGGTCCCAGAGCAAAGTCTTTACCAAAAAAACCTTTTCCGTTAAGGAAGAAACTCAAGTTTCCCGTCATCCCGGAATAGAGAGAGGAAAAATCAATTCCCTCTCCCAGAATATTGATATCAAACTCCCGGTTGAGAAGTCCAAGCGTAATATCTCCTTTCACTGCTCCTTCATGCATCTGGAACTGAAGCTCGGACAAAGAGAGGAAATCTTCTTTCCATTCCAGTTTACCTCTGAGCTCTTTCAGGTCCTGGCCCACAAAATTCATCAGAGGACTCGCGAAATCTCCTTTAACCTGGATGCTTTCTCCTTTAAGCCTGACTTCAAAATTACCGGATGCCTCCCCTGTGAGAGGGAATTCAAAATCCAATGCCGGAAAGATTCTCTCCATGAAGCCCCGCTCCATGTGGATATCGACTCTCACGCCATCCAGGCCTGAGAAGAGACCCAATCTTCCCTTCATGTCGGGATCATCCACGTTGAACCGTGCGAAGAAATCTCCTTTGATAATCTCGGCTTCCCCCTCGACAGACTGAGCGTCGAAATTTCCAAAACTGCCTGGGGAGAAAGAAAACCTCGAATGAACCTGCGGGTCATAATATTCCCCGAAAACATGGAGTTCCAATTCGCCGCTTCCATTCATCTCAGCAAAGGTATAATTTTTTGAAAGCAAGACAGACGTGAACTCCCGACTCCTTTTGAGGTCCACGACATCTCCCTGAATTATGATGTCTAAATCGCTGCCAACATTAACCGTTCCTTCCACATCAAGTTCACCGAAATCAGAAGTGAAACTGGGAGAGGAGAAAGTCACTGTCTTCTTTTTATCCCAATGGAGCTGGAGCGGGCCGCGAAAAGGAAAACGTTCGGGTTCGGAAAGGGCGTACTCATCCCTGAATTCCAGATCAGCCTCGAGTTTTTCATCGTCTACTGAAAATTCTCCCCATGCGGGAGTGGAGATCGGCCATGGCAAAGAGAAATATTCTGTCACCGGATCCAAGAAAGCGCCTCTCAGAATTCCCTCGACTTTTTCCTCTGTGAAATGTAATTTCACATACTCCCTAGGCAGCGAATCCTTTTGATAATTGAACTCAACAGTCTGTGTATCTTCTTGATAATCAATCCTTCCTCTGATGTCACCCATGAAAACATCGTTCAGAAAGAGATTACTGCTTGAAAAGTCGGCTTTAAGCGAGACTCCTTCCTCGTTTCGAGTGAGAGTCCCCTGACCTTCCGTGTTCCCTTCCCAGTCAAAAGGCAAATGAAGAAGCTCAATTAGCCATGGCGCGTTGGCTTTGAAAGACATCTCAAGGTTGAGCTGCGGATTCGTGAGGTTAACCAAACTGCCTTCGGATTCAAAATTAAAATCACGGCTATCGACTTTGAGTCTTTTAACGTAAATCTTCTGCCCCCGTCCCTCGATCAAAAAGTCTATCTTCCCCTCTACACGAGGTTTTGAGCGGCCAGGGTAAAAGAGGCTTCTTTCTGTTTTGGCCTCCAAAGAAAATTCATTTCTCTTCTGCGCGAAAACAGCCTCTATTCCTCTCGACTGAAAACTCGCCTCTTGCCCCTGGAAATAAAACTCTCCGTTTTTAATCAATCCTTCCTCAACCAGGACCGGAAAAGACAGAGCAAATTCTTCTTTCGTCCCAGCATCTTCTTTTTGGGAGGCCTCGGAAATGATTAAGATCGGCTGTTCGATCACTACATTAAAGGGTTTTTGCCTGGTCAATAATGCTCCGTAAGAAATTCTCATGCTGATTTTTGCGGCGGAGAAATAAGGAGACGAAGTGCGAGTTTTCACATTTTCAATAACAAGCACAGGAGGGAAAAAGGACATGTGAAGGTGGTCATAAAAGAAGCTAGTGTCAATTTCATTCTTTATCTGTCTGAGAAAAATATTCTTAACGAAGACTCCTGCTCCAAGAATAAAAAGGACAATAACCGCAAAGACGATTAGCGATCTAACTTTTTTCTTTATTTTCATAATTATTCATGTGAATAAACCCGGTCTCCAGGATTATTCTTCAGGGAGGGGGGACAATTCCTCTCTTCCTTAGTACAGGGACCTACAAGGGCTGTCCCCTTTATGATGAAAATAACCTGCAAAAATGATATTTTTAATCGAGAATAAAAATTTGTGCACATTGTATATTATACCACTAAGCGTCTGAGACTTCATTCCTATGATTTAGATGGGCTGGCTATGCGTGGAAAAAGGGGACAGGCCCCTTTTTTTAGAGAAGGGGGACAGGCCCTATCTTCCTTAGCAAAAGGATTAAAAGGGACAGTCCCCGAAAAAAGGAGCCTGTTGTACGCGCTCAGTAATTTGGTAACTCTTTTTGGATGTCATTGCGAGCGAAGCGTGGCAGTCTCTTATTTTTGTCATTGCGAGCGAAGCGTGGCAGTCTCTTATTTTTGTCATTGCGAGCGAAGCGTGGCAGTCTCTTAGAGAAATTATATTATTACGGGAATGAAGATATCCTTTTTATGAGATTGCCACGCTTCGCTCGCAATGA
>CAZSGR010000140.1:4027-8903 GCA_964606185.1 uncultured Eubacteriales bacterium | reverse complement strand
AATTATCATTTCAGGTCTCTTCAACAAGAGATTGAACCTCTGATACTCCTTTACTCCCCCCAACGCTGCAGAGTGCTGTTCGCCAGGCTCAAATCCGATCAAATCCCGCAGACCATTGGATACATAGAAGATGGATGGAAAAGATTTGTTCCTGGCTATCCATTCAACTATCGCTTTCTCGATGAGGCTCTGGACCGTTTGTACAGGTCCGAGCAACGGATCGGGACTCTGTTTAGATATTTTTCGATTCTGGCGATACTGATCTCCTGTCTAGGCCTTTTCGGACTGGCGTCTTTCATGGCTGAACAGCGCACCAAAGAGATTGGCATCCGGAAGGTATTGGGCGCCACGGCATCAAATATTGTTGCGCTTCTTTCCAAAGAATTCACCAAATGGGTGATTGTGGCCAATATATTCGCCTGGCCGATCGCTTATTTTGTCTTGAGTAAATGGCTGCAGAGTTATGCCTATAAGACAAATATTGCATTATTGTCTTTTGTTCTCTCCGGTGCACTGGCACTCCTGATTGCCCTGGCGACAGTGAGTTACCAATCGATAAAAGCTGCCCTGGCGAATCCAGCCGACTCCTTGCGGTACGAATAGTCATTGGGGTCAGGGCTCGACATTAGACATCATGAAACCCTAATCCCTTTAAAATTTATGCGCTAATCTTTTCCCTTCTCGATGAGGTGGTAGATATTTGAAGTCTAAGCCTTTCCTTGATCTTATAGTCCATAAATTAAATAAAACATTGAGCGAATATGATAATTCGAGGATGAATATGTCTAATGTCGAGCCCTGACCCCATTTTCTCACTCGCATGGCTGTTCGTTAGAGGACAGCGTATGTCATGCCAGCGGACACTATTTTATAAATATTCAATATTTGTCTCTCCATTTCTCCTGAAACAAATAATGGCACATTTATTGCTTATGAAGATAGCAAGAGGAGCGGACTATGTTTAGAAATTACCTGAAATTTGCCTTCAGAAACCTTAAGCGTCATAAGATTTATTCGTTCATTAATATTTTCGGCCTTGCCGTAGGGATGGCCTGTGCAATACTCATCCTCTTATGGATTCAAGATGAATTGAGTTATGACAGGTTTCATGAAAATGCGAACGATATTTATAGAGTTGTAGAGAAGTGGCGATATTCAAGTGGGGAGATGGATTACAACAGGGTGACTCCCGGCCCACTTGCCCCTGTTTTGAAAGCGGATTATCCTGAAATTATTCTTTCCACGAGATTTTTTGGGGCATTTGAAAAATGGCAGCTCACTTACGATAAAAAAAGCTACTTGAGTCCAGGAGCCGCTGTAGACAATGACTTTTTCAGCATATTCACATTTCCATTTGTGAAAGGGAATCCACAAACTGCATTTTCTAAGCCTCACTCCATGGTCATAACAGAAGATTTGGCAAAAAAACTCTTCGGCGATTATGATCCTCTCGGAGAAACCATTCACCTGGAACATCTCACTTTTGAGATAACGGGAATATTAGAAAACATTCCTCGAAATTCACACATCAGGTTTGACTTCCTGATTCCCTGCGAAATCTTCTCTTCATACATGGAGGGATGGACAAACAATAATTGCTACACCTATGTATTGCTTCAAAAAAATTGGTCCCACGATGAATTAAGTAAAAAAATTGCAGGTGTTATACAAAAAAACAGTCCAACATCCATTGAAACTCTCTATCTGCAGCCGTTAAACCAAATTCACCTTTACGCCCTGGAGGGAGGCGGACTGATTTCCTATGTGTATATTTTCTCTGCTATGGCATTTTTTATTTTACTCATTGCGTGTATTAACTTCATGAACCTCTCCACTGCCCGGTCGGCAAAACGTTTCAAAGAAATCGGAATAAAAAAAGTCGTGGGATCGAGCCGCGTTCAGCTCATCAAACAATTCCTGAGTGAATCTATTTTTTTATCCTTAGTGGCGTTCGCTTGTGCAGTCGTACTGGTTGAATTACTCCTTCCCGTGATCAACAGTATGTTGGGAATACAGTTAAAAATGCATTTCTCTGGCGGCCTGTTCTTGAGTTTAATTGGAATAGCCATTATCACCGGCATCATTTCCGGCAGCTATCCTGCATTTTTTCTCTCCTCTTTTAATCCCGTGACTGTATTGAAAGGCCATCTCTCTTTGACTCCATTCAAACAACAGGGGGCCAGTAAAGACTCCAGTGGATTTTCAAGAAGTTCAACTTTTAGAAGAATTCTGGTGGTCACTCAATTCTCTCTTTCAATAGTTTTTATAGTGTGTGCACTAGTTGTTTACAGCCAGCTTCATTTTATAAAAAAAAGAGACTTGGGATTCAGCAAAGAGCACATTGTCCATCTCCGAATGAGGGGGGAGTTAAGACAAAAATACGAAGCGATTAAAAACGAGCTATCAAAGAACTCTAATATTCTCAATGTAACAGTCACGGATAGGACACCTGTCATGTGGAGCAATTCCACTGATGACGTGAATTGGGAAGGGAAAAGAGCGGATGAGAAAATAGGTATGGGAGTCAGAATGGTTGATTATGATTATTTAAAAACATTCCAAATGGAAATGGCCCAGGGGAGATTTTTTTCAAAGGAATTCCTGACTGACGCAAGAGAAGGCTTTATCGTCAATGAAGCCGCTGTAAAGGCAATGGGAATGAAATCGCCCTTGGAAAAAAGATTTTCACTGTGGGAGAGGGACGGCAAAATAATCGGAGTGATCAAAGATTTTCATACCGAGTCCCTTCATAAAGAAATCGAGCCCTTCGTACTCCTTATATGGCCTGATTGGTATGGCTGGATGAGCGTCAAGTTAAAATCGGACAATGTTTCCAGTGCGTTAGGATTCTTGGAGAATAAAATAAACGAATTCGTCCCGGGTTATCCGCTTGAATATCAGTTTCTCGATGAAGAGATTGACAATTTATATAAAACTGAACAACTCACAGGTAAAATCATAATTTATATTACACTGCTTGCACTAATTATCTCTTGTCTTGGTTTATTCGGCCTGGCCTCTTTTACGGCAGAGCAACGGACAAAAGAAATCGGCATCCGCAAAGTCCTTGGCGCTTCAGTGTCGGGTATTGCGGTCTTACTCAGCAGAGAATTCACAAAATGGGTGGCTATTGCCAGTCTCATCGCCTGGCCGATCGCCTACTTTGCCATGAACGGATGGCTGAAGAATTTTGTCTACCGCATAAGTATCGGCTGGTGGACATTTATACTTGCTGGAGGACTCGCATTGGTTATTGCTCTAGCAACAGTGAGCTATCAATCGATAAAAGCTGCCCTGGCGAATCCAGTCGACTCATTACGGTATGAATAATCATTGGGGTCAGGGCTCGACATTAGACATCTTAATACTGTCCTACTTTTAAAATTTTTATTTCAACATCCTCTCTTCTCGATGAAGGGAGGAGAATCTAAGGCCTAAGCCATACCAGATCCTGTAGTCCTAAAATTAAATATAGCATTGAGAAAATATAATAATTCGAAGACGAAGATGTCTAATGTCGAGCCCTGACATTACTTTCTCAGACGTTTTCAACCCGCTAGATACCTAATTAAGGCAATAATTCCAGCTGAAAATTACATTTCTAGACTTAGGCTACTATTTCTTCCATAATGTTATGAGGGAAGAAAAATGCGAAGACAATTCATAACACTCGTTATCATCTGTTCACTGCCATTCCTTCTTTTTCTATCCGGATGTTCAAAAGCAAAAAAACAGTTGAAAGAAATATCACTCAAAGAAGACCTGAGCATAGGAGTGGAGAGCGGTGACGAGCACACCATGTTCGCTGAAATCGGGGATGTTGCCCTGGATTCAGAGGAGAATATCTACATCCTGGACAGTAAAGAGGGCAAAGTGAACAAGTACGACACGAATGGGAATTTCCTCAAAAGTCTGGAAGTTAAACGTGGCGAAGGCCCCAGAGAAGCCTCCTACGTCCATAGATTAGCCGTGACTCAGAAAGGAAGAGTCTTTGTCCACGACCGAAACACAGGAAAAACCCTCATCTTCGATGAAGAACTAGAGTTTATCCGCTCATTCAAAACAGATTTTCGGACCATAGACATTCTTCCCTACTCAGAGGAGGAGTTTATCATCTTCGGTATGAAAGATGAAAATGTCTTCCATATATTCGATCTGGAAGGAAATCTCCTGGAATCCTTCGGGGAAACCTTTGATATTCCTTCAGAATATCTCCAGTATAAGAACATGCCTCTTGTGAAATTACCCAGAAGGGCGGATATCACCACAGACGGCCGGATCTATCTCGTTAATCTGCACAAGTATGAAATAAGAGTTTATGAGGATAATAAGGTTGATCATGTCATCAAAGAAGAATCCGAATTCTTCACTCCTTTTAAAGTTGTAATCAGCGAAAAGACCGATAATGGAGTCCAAAGGATAGGCATGCGCTTTCCTTATATTTCAGTGATCGAGCATGGAAAAAGACTGTATGTGACGATGATGGCATGGGAAGAAGACGAGCTCAATCATCTGGATGTCTTTGAAAACGAGAAACTCGTCGCTTCTCAGAAAATCGCTGGATTCGCTCACGCAATCGATAACAAAGGCCGCCTCTATCTTGTAGAGGAGGAAGACTATCCCAGACTTGTCAGAGCTTCAGTCGTATACAAATAAAACACAGGCAGAGAAAAACCAGAGAAAATTGGGACTGTCTTACTCGCTCGATAATTCGGTAACACTTTTTGGATGTCATTGCGAGCAAAGCGTGGCAATCTCTTAAGAAAAACCAAATAGTGATATATATTTTTATGAGATTTCCACACTTCTTTCAGTCACTTACAATGAGAAAAAAAGAGAACAGTCACGATTTTTCCGTATGAGATTGCTTCACTCT
>CAZSGR010000140.1:2369-3927 GCA_964606185.1 uncultured Eubacteriales bacterium | reverse complement strand
TAATATGAAAAAGCCATGCCTCCAAGTCATTCGCGATGACAATAAGACAATAGATTGCTGCGTCACTCCGCTCCTTTCAATGACAAAACAAGGTACATAATCTAAGGCACTAAAAATTTTGGGCAATCAAAAAAAATTTCTCTCGTTTTAGACATTTTTATTTCTCTATGTTTCTCTAATATTCTGGTCAACGAAAAGTCCCACGCATGCGTTTTGGTATATGAAAAGAAAAACTGCATATGATATATAAAAAGTATGGACGAGCCATCTGTAGTTAAATCAGCCCAGAATGGAAACAAGGAGGCATTGAGACTCTTGTTTGAAGAAAACAGACAGAAAATTTTCTCGCTGGCTTACCAGTACGTGAAAAACGTCGAGGATGCAGAAGATATCCTCCAGGAAACATTCATCAAAGCCTACCGTTTTCTCCACAAGTTCGAGTCCCAAAACGGAATGCGTTTTTCTCCCTGGCTCTACCGCATCGGAATCAACTGCAGCATCGATTATCTCAGAAGAAATAAAAACCGGAGGCTCCAACATTCTGATCCTGATGACCTGGACAATCTCTCTTCGGGAGGCGGGAGCCCTGGCTCAGACCCGGAATACACCAGAGACCGGAGTGAAATCCGGGAAAAAATAGATCAAACTTTAAATAGATTATCAGGCCGTCAAAAGATGATCTTTATTCTCAAACACTATCAAGAGCTGACGACGGCTGAAATCGCAGAATACTTGAATTGCTCTGAAGGAAGTGTGAAAAGACAGCTCTTCCGGGCAGTTCAGGTTGTGAAAAAACATCTTAAAAGCCTGGTTATGGAGAACAGCTATGAAATGCAAAAAGTATGAAGAAAAAATCATCCTCTATCTCTACGGCGAACTCGACGAAAGTGACAAGGCTGAGGTCGAGAACCACGTCAAAGAATGCCCCACTTGTCTGGAGGATTTAGAATACACCAAGAAAGTTTTTAAGCTCGTCGATGAAAACAAAGAAGAAATTCCCGAGGCGAACTGGGAAAAGTGCTGGAGAGAAATAGGCACAGGCACTCAAGTCGAACCGCACAGGCAAAAAAGTTTTCTGCTTGTTCCCCGCTGGGTGTATGCCGCCGCAGTGCTGCTTGTCGTTTTTGTTCTGGGAGCGCTGATCGGAAGACACTGGCTCTTCTCCCCTCAGGAATTCCCTCTAGAATCGGGGATCTCTCAAGGATCAATGAACCTGGCGTTGAACGAATATATCAATGAACTCAAACCCATACTGATCGAATACGCCAATTACACCTCACCGGAGAAAGGAGAAGAGACCATACTCATAGATGAAAAGATTCTCCGCAGTCTCCTCATCCAGAACCTTCTCTTGAAAGATCTCGTCGCCAAATCAGATCCTTCTCTCGCGCCTTTTCTCGAGGACCTGGATATTATTCTCAAGGAACTATCCAACATGCAAAAAGGAGACGAACTGACTCCTTCGATGATTAAAGAACTTATCCATGAAAGGGAAATCCTTTTCAAGATGGAAATCATACAAACCATGTAAGGAGGTTTGACAATGAAACACATGAAA
>CAZSGR010000140.1:0-2269 GCA_964606185.1 uncultured Eubacteriales bacterium | reverse complement strand
TGAATGCCCTCATGAGCATGGACCAGGAGGAAGCATTCCCCATTCTGGCTAAAATTGTCAGAGAAGATGAGAATCCGAATATGAGAGAGAGGGCCTTGATGATCCTCCTCCGGTCTAAACACCCTGATGCTCTGCCTCTCTTTATCGAACTGGCCACCAAAGACCCGGACGAAAAGATCAGAGAAATGGCTGTTATCTATATGGGACAAAGAAGAGAGAAGGAAAGTCTGGATGCTCTTTTTGAGATTTACGCAAAAACGGATAATCCGAAGATCAAAAAATACATAATCACCTCCATCGCTCAAAATCCGAGCAAAAGAGCGCAGGACAAGCTCCTGGATATCATCAAAAACGATAAGGACAAGGAGACAAGGGAACGAGCCATCATGATGCTCCCTGTGAGAAGAAGAGAAGGAATAGCCGATGAAATCATCAAGCTCTATGACAGCGTTATGGACCCGGAGCTCAAACAGCGCTTGATTATTTCTATGGGACAGAGTGATGATCCCGGTGTCAGTGACAAGCTGATAGATATCGCCAGAGCCGAAAAGGATAGAGAACTGAGATTAAGAGCCATCACTATGCTCGGAGTCAGCCGGCGCGAAGGAATGTTCGACAAGATTGACATGCTGTACGGAAGCATCGATGACCCGGAACTCAAAGAACGCTTGCTTATTAGTATGGGCCAGAGTCGTGACCCGAAAGCCACAGACAAATTGTTCGAAATAGCCAAAAAAGAAAAAGACAAGAAACTCAAAGAGAGAGCCATCATCATGCTCAGCATGAGCAGAAGGGATGGAATAACCGACCAGCTCATCGATCTATACGCCAGCACACCAGACCGAGAGCTGAGAGAACGCCTGATTGTCGGATTTGGGCAGAGCAGAGATCCCAAAGCCCACGAAAAACTATTTGATATCGCGAGAAATGAAACGGATAGAGAGCTGAGAGAAAGAGCCATCACTATGCTCGCCACAAGCCCGGCAGAAGAGACGCTCGGCAGGCTCATCGGACTCTATGACTCCCTGGATGATGAGGAGCTCAAAGAGCGCGTACTCGTTTCTTTCTACCGCCATAAGAATCAAAAAGCCCGAGATAAACTGATCGACATTGCAAAAAATGATGAAAGCCCTAAAGCAAGGGAGAGAGCTATTATGATCCTGGGACAGCATAAAAGCGACGAGACAATAGGCTTCTTCGCGGAATTGTACTCAAAGACGGATGATGTTGAGCTCAAAGAAAGAGTCATCCATTCTCTCGGACAGAATAAGAGCGATAAAGCTGTCGAAAAAATGATCGAGTTAGCCAGGAAAGAAAAGAATGTAGAATTGAAAAAACAGCTTGTATTCCTCCTTGGCCAGTCCAAGAACGAAAAAGCCCTTCAGTTCCTCAAAGAAATCATCGAGAAATAAGAAATCTAAGAACAGGATAAAATATGATGAGCACAAGAATGAAGCGGAGTGCGTGTGCTGGAATCTTCGTTCTAATCGGAGCCGCAGTTATCATCTGGGCTGCATCTCCCCAGCCAGAGGAAAATTTATCCGAATTCTTGAAAGGAAAGGTCCATTATCTGGATAAAAACGACCTCAGCCTGGCAAAAAAGATGAAGCTGGCTGAGACAGAATTCAAGAAATCGAAAGCCGGAGATTCTTACTTTACAGGATACGTCTTTCTGACCAGCCGCGAAATCCATATGGGTATGATCGAAACCCGTAAGGGCGAAATATGGAAATCATCAATTCCTTTTAGAGTCACTGTCGATGAGAACGAAATAAAAGTACGCAGAAAATACAAGTCGAACTTCACCAGCCAATCATTGGACTCGGAGGAAGGCCCGGAACCCGTCGGACTCCTTCTCTTTCACCGAATCTCCAAAGGAAAGAGCGAAATACAGGACGCTCGAATGATCGACCTGGACCAGACCTTCGAATTCGAAGAGCAGCCGGTCTACTGGCTGGGAGAAGTGGATAACGAAGAAAGCTTCCGTTTTCTGGAGAGCGAATTCGAGGCGGGAGACCTGAGTCTTCAGAAGACGCTTCTGTCTGTCATCTGTTCGCATGACGACCCGAAAGCTCACGATCTCTTGCGCCGTATTGTCTTTGGAAACTACGCAAGAGAAGTCAGGAAAAACGCTATCTTCTGGCTGGGGAATATCAGGGATGCAAAGAGCCTCGGCTATCTCAAAGAAATCTTCAAAAAAGAAAACGATACAGAACTGAGAAAGCAGACCGTTTTTGCCATCCAGCTCAGCAACGAGAAAGAGGCCATG
>CAZSGR010000139.1:0-9020 GCA_964606185.1 uncultured Eubacteriales bacterium | reverse complement strand
AAGCCATCCCCACGGTCAGGCCAGCTATATTGATGAAGGAATAGCCTTTGTATCTTTTGATATTCCTAAAGGCTGTCTTGAAGTAATTTTTAAACATGGGCGGCTCCTGTTTCCGGTCATCTTAAAATATAATATGACTTTCAGTCTGTAAACAGGCAAATTTCATGCCATACCAAGGGACTGGAGAGAAAGCTCGAGAAAAAAGGAAAAAACGGGATTTCAATGTCCGAAATCGGACCCAAAATGTTCATATCCGAACAGACACAGAAATTATAGAGTTTTGAATTTTCAGCCTGAATTACTTCACTATTGAGCTGGCATGCAGCTCGTAAAACATAGAATCTTCATTTAAAACGACATAGTAAATAATATCGTCAGAAACCGCGTATTGATTGCTAAAAGACGCCGTGCCTGTCAGCACTCTGAACTCCGGATCCAGTGGAAACGCAAAGTCCCGCTTCACAATTTTCCCCTGAAGATCGAGGACCACTAATTCATGAAGAGAATTTTTCTGGTCATAGGTAGTCACATATATTTTCCTTTGCTGGATTTTCATGCTGTAGAAAGCCGGGTAATAATCCTTGATAAGGTAGTTGAACCTCTGCTTCAACTGTTCCCATCTTTCGGACGCCCGCAATTCCTGCCAGAATTCCCTTTTGAATTCGTCCGGGACCTTCACTTTGCGATATTTCTTTTCGATATCGAAAAGATGTTCCCCGGTGTTAGAAAAAACTGATATATGAAATCCTCTCCGGGTATCCCCCACATATATCTTATTATCCTGGACAGCCACCTCCAGACAATCCGGAATGACTTCATAATCCACTTTAACGATTTTTGTGCCGGGTCTCGCCGGAGGCAGAAGCTGCGGTGGAATGCCTTGATAGATTTCTTTAATGAGCTCAAGCTGATAATCGTAAATATTCACGGTGTGAATAAATGGGACTTTGCTTTCTACTCTTTTGAGCGGCAGGCCGACGTAATTCAAGCCTGTTTGCATGAGCGGGTAGTATACATAAAAATAGGTAAACGGAATTTTGTTCTGCTCCAGGAGTTCTCCTCTTTTCGAGAATTTCATGATCTTGCCCATGGTATTAATAAACAGATGGTTGGGATGCACGGCCAGATGCGGTGGGGAATTGAACTCCCCGGGTCCCTCGCCGCGGCGGCCAAATTTCTCAATAAACCGGAAAGGTTTCAGCTGGAAAAGATGGATAGATTCTCTATCGCAAATGTAAAGGATTGAATCGGCAATAGTCATCGCTGCGGGATGATCGATTCCGGGAAGCTCTGCGATTTTTTTTGGAAAAAGAGGCGCCACACACAAAAAAAGTAGCAAAAATCTGAGGATTTTCATCTCCGGCCTCCCTCCAATAAATTTTCACTCGCTATTATTTATTCTTTGAGTATTACGTCTGGAAGCTTCTATGTGTTTATCCCGGATTGTGATAAGTCCATTTTGCCTGGAGGATAAACCTGAGATCCTCAGAATCCTCCTCTTTTCCACTTCGACTGACCTGGTTGGACGGCTCGGAATAATCTGATTCGGATTACTTTTTAATCTTCTCTCTAGTTGATTGAAACAAAAGTAAAAAAAATACGACGCCGGTCAGGGCTGTCACGATCATCCCGATAACACCTTCCCCATTGACCAGCCAGAGATTTCCTGAGAACAGCCCCGGCTCTCCATCGGATAATCTTCCTGTTAAAACACTGCGGAATAAATTCCACGATAGATGCATAATCGTCGGGGCCCAAATCGAGGCGCTTTTCACGTAAACCCAGGAAAAAACACAGGCTGTGCCCATCAGGGAGAGAAGAGAAAGTGACCCTATCAGGGCTAATCGCCCGACAGGCAATCCGCTGATAACAGGGCTAAGCCAAAACATTGGCAGATGCCAGGCCCACCACACAACACCTGAGATCAAAACTGCTTTCACTATCCCACCTCTCTCCATAAGCCTCCGGAGCAGATATCCTCTCCATGCGAATTCTTCGCCCAAATGATTCACCCATCCAATGAAAAAACGAGGAAGTGAGAGAAGGATAAAAGGGATGAAAATGGCAGGGAGGCAAAGGATCACATTCACCCAGGCATAGGGTGTGGGATTTTGGGATAGATAATGCTGGTGGTTGAAAGAAAGAAGGTCCAATGCATATCCAATAGCAACCACTGCTGCCACCTGGATTAAAGGAAGGAAAAGGCCAAGAAGTATGTAGCGCAGCTGTGGCCATTTCCAGCCTACTGCAGAAAATTTTTCTTTGGAGATAAGCATGAATACAACAGCTACAATCATGGGGAAAACCATCACAGCCATGAGAGGACTGCGGCTCAGGTCAAAAATGGCTAAGCTCAGGGATAATATCCAAGAGAACAGGAGAACAGAAACAATAAACCAGGCTGCTTTTCTATTCCTTCCTTTTTTCATTAATTTTAAAGTTCCTTTTTGCCTGTTTATCCAACTTTTTCTTCGTTACACAATCTTATTCATCTGACATTGGGAAAAAACATATCAAAGGAAAAATAAGCTTGTCAACTGAGTTAAGATATGAAGAGAACGCCCAGGAGAGTTAAGTCGACCGATATTGAATAGACATCGATTCAGATTCAAACATAAAATCGTGTTGACCGAATCTTTCAGAAATATCATCTTTTTCTTTATGAAAGAAAAAGTTCATATGTTTTAAATTGGATGGAATTGCTGCTGTCGTTTATCTCCTTGCAACGATGTCTACAGCAACCTCGACTCATGAATAATCCAGGTTAATTATTAATTATTTTTTTTCAAATCTGAGAGAAAAGGAAATGGCAGCGGGATCTCGGAGTTCTTATCTCCAGTCCTCTATGAACCGGGGGCCTTCGTCTTTACCCTTTTTTTCTTTATCGAGAATAGCCTTGAAAATGGCCCGGAGCTGGACTTTCGGAAGAGTTCCGATGATCATTCTCTCGTTGATGATCATGGTCGGAGTGGAACGAATCCCGTATGTGTAGCGGTCCGATGTCGGCTTGTATTCTTTCCCGGTGTTGATGATGTCATGGACGATTTTTTTCGTCCTTTCATCTGTGAGCGCGTCTTCGACTCCATATTTTCTGGCAAGATTATTCACCCATTCATCGCTTCTTGTTTGGCGCTGATTGTCGAAAATCTCATCATGGATCGCCAGGAACTGGCTCGGGTCATGGGCCGCAATATAGGACAGGGCGCAGGACTGCGGATGTTTATCCTTGTCCACAACACTGTTGCATTTTGCATCGAGCGGAAAAAACTGGAAAACCACATTCATCTCTTTCCCAAAATCTTTTTTCAAATCCTCCAGGTCATTCCTCAATTTGAGGCAGTCCGGACACTGAAAATCTCCGTATTCTATGATCCGGATGGGCGCATCTTCAAATCTTTCTGTAGCCTGTATCGTGTAATAGGGTGAAATGATGCTCGGGTTGTTCACTCTGGGCAAGCTGAAATACTGCTGAACAATTCTATTGGTCACTCCCCCACCCTGGGCTTCAATCTTTGCCTGGTGGTAGGCATAGATGTTCACCGCCCCAATCAGAGTGAGAAGCCCGATCCCGAAAAGAAACCGGAGACTTGGCCGGAAATGCTGTTTGATGAATCCTTTCTCCGCATCGATGCCGTATTTTGCGTAAAGCCAGAAATTCAGAAAGGAGAATATATAGTAAATGATACAGTACAGACAAACGTTTCCGAGCACAAATACAGAGATGAATATCAACCCCACTATACCCAGGACATTAAAGAAATTAAGAAATTTATTCGTCCGCTCAAAGGATGGGGAGGGGAAAAGAATTCCCATCAGGGACGCCATGCCGATGGCCATTCCGAAGTAGCCGATGGGAACGCCGAATACATGGGCGATGAAAGAATAAGCGGAATTATCACAGTTAAAAAAAGTAGAGATATCGCAGAATGAACCCTCAAAGATCGAAGTGGGGAAGTTCGCAATGAAGAAATGCCACAGAGACAAAAAAGAGGAAACGATCACCAGAAGGGAGGTGACCAGGTGAAGGATGTAAATCCTGTTCACACCTCGTAAGGTTAATGATTTTTCTTCCATTGAATTCTCTCTTTTATTGGAATTTTACCGCGTGGATCGAATCCTCGAAAGGACGTTTATAGCATCTTGCCAGGGATTTTACAACTCCTGCATGACTTTCCACCCTTCAGAAAATCCAGGTAAACCAAATCCTCTGAATATGAGAGAATAATTACCCTGACATCTGGCTGACTCTGTTATGGTGATATCTATATTAAAAGCTTATCCATGCTGGGAAAGATTTATGAATAGAAAGACAGGGAAGGAAAAACCATCGAACAGCATAAGAAATTCCTCAATCTTTGGAAAGATGCTGATCCTGACACCCCTGAAGTTTAGGATGCAAAGAGACGACCGGCAGGATTGAAAAATCAGTAACTGACTACATCTCTTTGTGTGATCAAACAATAAAAAACTACTTCAAATCCTAAAAACTAAACCTTCGCATTTTAATACAATTTGAACTCAGCTTTTTGATTCAAATCCAATTTTCTGGATAATTAATTCGGTTCGATTCCTTTAGTTGTTAATATTGTTTAAGTTATAATATAGACAATTTGGCACAAATGTTGCTAAAATAAATATTAGATTATATCAAGATTGCATGCCGGCTTTTCGGCAGAAGGGAGAGATGGGAAATGGTCAAATCCACACTCGATAAAAACATTGACCGGAGTCCCGGCACGTGAACGAATGATGATTGTGAGGGGGGCTGGTCATGATTAGGAAGTTATCTCTATCCGTTATTTTAGTCTTTAGTTTTTTGATGAGCGGTTGCTGGGACAGCGCATCGAGTTCCCGCATGTTAAACACAACGTATATTGATGACCCGATTGTCTTGGCTGAATCAGACCAAATCTCTCCGACAGATACTTATGGAGACACTTCCGTCTTCGAATGTTCTGTTATTCCTCTAGTTCAGCAGAGTGAATCCAATGATTTTGAACTCTCTTATACCACAGGTAGCTCCTGTGATGAAGATGTTTGGGTCTATAACTTCAAAACTCAGTCCTGGGACCAGATAGGATTTTCCCCTGGGCCAGGAATCATGTGTCTTACAGTCATAAGCAAACAATGTCATCTGTTCTCGGCCAAGGGCTTTAAGGCAGAGGATTACCTGAATGAGATGCTGCAGATGATGGTCCGTGGAGCGGTAAGGGCACCAAGAGTCCGGGCGTTAAGAATCAATCCTGATTACTTCACGGTCCCTCTGCGTGTCGAACGAGTCAGGGATTATTATGGTCTCACGCATGATGGGGATTCACTGTGGGTCTCTTCGAACCTCACGGATAGGCTGTACAATGTCTCCTTTGAAGGATATGTGTTGAATGAGTTTGAATCTCCCTCAGAGTATCCTTTTGGATTGGCCTTTGACGGACGCTATCTATGGCTTGCCGATGGAATCAATCAGATCTTTAAGATAACTCGAGACGGAGCGGCCCTTTGTCAATTTTCAGTTCCTACGGATTATCCCGGCGGTCTAGCCTGGGGGGAGAATCAACTGTGGCTATCAGAATACGAGCATATGTTGCTCACGGTTTGCAGCCTCTTTAGCATCGATCCCCAACTCTCATGCCAGACCGGTTCTGCCGTCGTTACAAACACATTCGAGATAGCGGACATCGGAGGACGGGGTTTGGCGTGGAATGGAACGAATATCCTGGTTGCTTGGGAAGATTCTTCTATCAGTGAACGGCCCTGCTGGCTTTTAAAAATGACACCTGCTGGGCAGGAAATTCAGAGATACGAGCTGATGGTCAAGCATGTTCAGGACATCGCCTGGGATGAGAACACGGTCTGGATATTGAATTATGGACCGAAAGAGTTAAGGTCCTCTAATCCGGTCATCAGCTGTTTCAAGCTCCGCTGATAAAAACATTCAAATATTTCAGGAGTGAAGCGGCCGGAGTCTCTGTTTTTGCCTCGACTTTAAGAGCCGCATTTTTTTCCCTTTGTTACACTCGAATGAAGCGATGTTCAATTTAGCACTATTTTTACCGCGTGGATCGAATCCTCGAAAGGACGTTTATAGCACCTTGCCAGGGATTTTACAACTTTCAATGATTCTTTACCCTTCAGAAAATATAAGTAAACCAAACCCTCAAAAATGGAGTCTAATATACTGAGATAACAAGAGCGGTTCTGTTTTGGGTTGAGAAGTGCCTCTAGCCTTGATAAAACACATATGTTATGTTGAACATGTCAGTAAAGACTCAAATAATCATAGAGCAATGAAACGGAGACTGATAAAGATCTTCATATGACTGGGGATTCTCTTGCAACACCCATCAGATCTTGATCGTTTAAATTGAGGGAGGCTGCCATGTTATTCAACTATATTAAAGTCGCCTGGAGAAATTTAATAAAATTCAAGGCCCACTCCTCGATCAACATCATCGGCCTGGCAATAGGCATTGCCTTCTGTATCCTCACTTATCTTTTTGTTCAACATGAACAATCCTATGACAATTTCCATGAAAACGGCGACAGGATCTATCTCACGCTCGTTCAGCGGGGTAGATTCGGAGGGCGCCGGCCATCCGGGTCGACACCTCCCATTCTGGCTCAAACAATAAAGGATACAATCCCTGAAATCGAATCCATCGCGCGCGTCTACGGTTGGAATATCAAGGACGGCACACCCGTTCGCCTGGGTGAAAAAGTCTTTTTAATGCGAGGCTTTTATGTGGATCCCGAATTCTTGCGGATGTTCTCCTTCCCCAGGGTTGCCGGCCAGCCCGAAACAGCTCTTGAAGACAGGCAGTCGGTGATCATCACCCCAATGATGGCAGAAAAATATTTTGGAAATGAAGATCCCTTGGGACAAACACTGACCATTCGCCTCCGAAGCGGAGAAGAAGTGATGGTGGTGAAAGGGGTAGTCGATCTTCCTTCCAATTCAAGCCTCCGGTTCGACTTTCTGATACCCCATGTCCTTAGAGGAGAGAGGCTCGGAAGATGGGGCTCCAATAATGTCTACACTTTCGTCCAATTAGCTCCGGGTGTTCAGGCCAGGGAAATGGAAGATAAATTCCGCGCTTTTTTTGCCAATTACTTCAGCCAAAGCAATGAGAATCAGGATTATTTCGGCAGCCCGGAAAGACCGTTGCGCCTCCTTCCCCTGAAAAAGCTTTACTTGAACACCATTATCCGCAAATGGTTGACCCTACAGAGCGACCCTCTCTACTCATATGTCCTTTCCGGAATCGCGCTGGCCGTATTGCTTATTGCCTGTGTTAATTTCATCAATCTATCATTGGGACTTTCCTCCCACCGGTTCAAAGAAGTGGGCATGCGAAAAGTTGTCGGTGCCAGCCGCACGCAACTCATAAAACAGTTCCTGAGCGAATCCATCCTTTTGAGCTTCCTGGCTCTTCTGGCCGGGATAATTCTCACCTTATTGATCCTGCCCATCTTCAGCCGTTTAATTGACAGAGGTCTGTATTTCAGCATTCAGACATTATGGGTTCCGCTTTTTGGTCTGGCTGTTCTTGTGGGAATTCTGGCTGGATTCTATCCCGCACTGGTGCTCTCAGGCTTCCATCCTATAGAGATTTTGAAAGGACGGTTTCAGATCTCAGGGAAAAAGAGACTGAGCAGCAGCCTTGTCGTGCTCCAGTTCGCGCTGTCCGCAGTCCTGATTATAGCGACTTTCACCATGGCCCGACAAATGCAACACATGCGTGAGATAAACCTGGGTTTCGACGCGGACCAGGTAGTCGTGATCGATGCCGGTGGATCATCGACCGGTCTAAACGAAACAGAAATGAAACGGGTTTTGGAAGTCTACAGACAGGCGGCCAGTCAACAACAGGATATGATCAGAGCCACCATGTCAAGCATGTCCTTTGGCCGTGAAGACCTCTGGGGGACAGGCTTTGAATTCGATGGCCGGGAAATCCCTTGCCGCATGTACTCTATTGATTATGATTATGTAGAAACCATGGGGATGAATCTAGCTAAAGGCAGGGAATTTTCCCGAACGCACCCCAGCGATCCCAATGAATCTGTGATGGTGAATGAGAGCCTGGTTAAGATTTTCGGCTGGGATGACCCAATCGGGAAGACACTCCCCACAGATAATGATATGCTTCCTGGAAAAATCATCGGTGTCTTTGAGGATTCTCATCTTCGTTCCCTGCACTATGAGGTTCTGCCGGCAGTCTTCCACCTGAGAAGCATCAATGGCTCCTTCCGCTATATATTTATCCGCATCGCTGCAAAGGATCTGCCGGCCACGAAAGAGCTACTGGAAAGCATCTGGAAACAGGCTGTTCCTAACCGTCCGTTTATCTATTCTTTTCTGGATGAGGATGTAGACCGGGTGTTCAAGGAGGACGAACGGTGGGCGAACATCTCGCAGTATTCAGCGCTTTTCGCCATCCTGATCGCCTGTCTGGGCGCGTTCGGCCTGATTTCTTTGACCGTGGCCCGCCGCACAAAAGAAGTCGGTGTCCGGAGGGTTCTGGGCGCGTCAGAAATCAGCATAGTTGTTCTTCTTTCCAGAGACTTTTTTAAATTGATTCTTCTTGCCAACGGAATTGCCTGGCCTTTGGCGTTTGTCCTTCTCCGTGGTTGGCTTCAGGGCTTTGCTTACCGGATAGACCTCGGATTGAGCTTTTTCATTCTCGGCTCTATCCTGACATTTCTGATCGTCTTTGCCTCCATAAGCATGCGGGTTATCAAAGCTTCTCGGACCAATCCAGCCGACTCACTCCGCTACGAATAGCAGGAAAATATACAATTTAAACTCAGAAATCTTCCTTAATTTTTAAGCATTGGTGCGGAATCAGTGAAAGGATTTTCGTTTCCGCACTTATCTTAAATTTGTATCCTTTTCTTTGTATTCTTTGCTCTGAAAATATCAGAGAATACTCCCAGCAGACAAATGAAAATCATGAGTGTATTGACATTCGTATCGTTCCCCAATATATTTCCTGTTGTTTTACTGATTGATTCTCAATAAA